>JBBQEB010000018.1:0-35263 GCA_038320275.1 Myxococcales bacterium
CTTGGTGGTGAAGAACGGCTCGAACGCGCGCGCGTTCACCTGCGCGTCCATGCCCGCGCCCGTGTCGCTCACCTCCACCACCACCCTCCCTCCAGGCTCGGCACGGGTTGCCACGCGGATCTCGTGCGCGGAGACCTGGCCCTCGGGCACCGCCTGGGCAGCGTTGAGGAGGACGTTCAGGAAAGCCTGGGCCAGCCGTGAGGCGTCACCGGACACCTGGGGCACGCGCCCGTAGGCGCGCACGAGCCGGGCCCGGCCGCGGATCTGGCTCCAGGCCATCCCGAGCGCGGTCTCCAGGACCTGCTCCACCTCCACCGGTCCGCTGACGCGGTCCTGGGGCCGCGCCAGAGCCCGCAGCTCGGCCATGATGTCGCGCACCCGCTCGGCGCCCTCGCTCGCCTCCGCCACCGCGGTCCGCACGTCGTCGAGCCGGGCCGCGCTGTCCGGCAGCCGTTCGGCGAGCTCCGCGAGCGTGTCGCTCGCGTACTGCAGGTTGGTGAGCAGGAACGCGAGCGGAGAGCTGACCTCCTGGGACACGCCGGCGGCGAGCGCGCCCACCGACACCAGGCGGTCGGTGAGCAGGAGGTGCGCCTCGGCGGGGTGCTGAGTCCCGCGCTCGCGAAGCAGCGCCACCACGTGAGCCGGCTCGCCGCCACGCGACGGCACCGGGCTCGCGACCAGCTCGCGCTCCAGCGGCTCGCCGCCGCCCGACGAGACGCGCACCGGCCCGCTCCAGCGGCGCCCCGCCCGCACCGCCTCGCGCAGCTCGACGCACGCGACGCCCTCGGCGAACGGGGGCAGCCGGCCCACCAGCTCGGGCAGCGCCCGCCCCGTCTCGTGGAGGAAGGCGCGGTTCGCGAACGCGACCGCCCCGCCCCGCTCCAGCACGAGCGCGGGGCTCGCCGCGGCGTCGAGCGCCGCCGCCAGGAGCTCCGCGTCCACTGCGCGGCCGTGGCCCGCCCGCGGCGCGTCGTCGACCGATTGACGCAAGGTGATGTCCATGCCGGCGACCCCCCATCTTCATTGGATGCGGAGTGCGCCTCTGCGACGGTCATGCCACCGCCGCCGGCCGGCGCTTCACTCGAGCTCTGACGCCGGAAAGTCGGACGGGGGGCTTATGCGATCACGATAGGGCGGGGCCGACGAGCTCCGTCGCCGGCCGCGGTGCTGTGCGCATGAGCGCCGGTGTGGTGCCGGGGCAACGCACCTTCAGGGCGGCCGTCTCTACGTATTTTGCGTTCAGGGTTCGTTTGTTCAGGTAAGCTCGTCCTCGCTGTCAGGGCCGGGTGCTAGGAGTCTGCCTGTGCAGAGATCGATGCGGTGCCCGCATCGTCAGGAGGAGCGCGTATGCCCGTTGGACCGGAGAAGGAAAAGGCGATCGAGCTGGCCGTCTCGTCGATCGAGAAGGCGTTCGGGAAAGGCTCGATCATGCGCCTCGGCAACGAGGAGGCGATGGTGAAGGACATCCCGGCGGTCTCGACGGGGTCGATCTCCCTCGACATCGCGCTCGGCGTGGGAGGGTTTCCCCGGGGAAGGATCATCGAGATCTACGGCCCGGAGTCGTCGGGGAAGACGACGCTCGCGCTGCACGCCATCGCGGAGTGCCAGAAGAAGGGCGGAATCGCCGCCTTCGTGGACGCCGAGCATGCGCTCGACGTGGGGTACGCCCGCAAGCTCGGGGTGCGGACGGACGACCTGCTCATCTCCCAGCCCGATACGGGCGAGCAGGCCCTCGAGATCACCGAAACGCTGGTTCGCTCCGGCGCCATCGACGTCCTCGTCATCGACTCGGTAGCGGCGCTCGTCCCTCGCGCCGAGCTCGAGGGTGAGATGGGCGACTCGCACATGGGCGTTCAGGCACGCCTCATGAGCCAGGCCCTGCGCAAGCTCACCGGCACCATCTCCAAGTCGTCGTCCATCGTCATCTTCATCAACCAGATCCGGATGAAGATCGGCGTGATGTTCGGCAACCCGGAGACGACCACCGGCGGCAACGCCCTCAAGTTCTACGCCACCCAGCGGCTCGACATCCGGCGCATCGGCGCCATCAAGGACGGCGAGCAGGTCATCGGCAACCGCACCCGGGTGAAGGTGGTGAAGAACAAGGTCGCTCCGCCCTTCAAGGAGGTCGAGTTCGACGTGATGTACGGGCACGGCATCAGCCGCGAGGGCGACGTGCTCGACCTCGCCGCGGTCGAGAACGTCGTCGAGAAGAGCGGGGCCTGGTTCAGCTTCGGAGGGGAGCGCATCGGTCAGGGCCGCGAGCAGGCCAAGACCTTCCTGCGCGAGCACCCCGCCGTGCTGGCGGACATCGAGGCGCGGCTGCTCGAACGGTTCAAGGTTGCGAAGGCCCCCCCAGTCGCGGTGTCCAACGAGGAGCCGCAGCCCGAGGTGGAGAAGAAGCCGCGCGTCAAGGCGGTGAGGTAGCCGCGGCCGACACCCCCCTCGGAATGGAGCGGGGCGAGGGAGCCCTCGCCTTCAGCGCCCCGCCGTCCGGGGAGGGTCCGCAGCCGCTCGTGCGGCTGCGGGAGCCATCGTCGGACCGGGGTGCGCGTACGGTGCGCTGAGCGCGTCGCGCCGGCGTGCTGCGTCCGCCTCCAGCTCCTCGAGGGCAGGCCTGAGCTCAGGGGCCTGCGCGAGGGCCGCGCGCATGGAGCCGATGGCCGACTCCAGCCGGCGCAGCCCGCGCTCGTCGCGCTCGCGCAGGATGTCCACCACGTCGAGGAACTGGGCGAAGAAGAGCTGCAGCTCGTCGCGCTTCCGCAGCGCTCGGCGCGTGGGATATCGCCCGTCGGCGAGTACCGTGAGCACCCGTCCCATCACGTACAGCGGACCCGCCACCCGGTGCGTGATGATGAACCCGAAGAAGCCCAGCATCACCGAAGCGAGGAGCGTGATGCCCGCGAGCACCCACGCGAGCTCGCGGTCGGCGCTCGCCAGGATGCCGCGCTGGGCGGCGTCGAGCGTGAGGCTCGCGAGCGCCTGGCGATGGGCCTGGTACGTCCAGGCGCCGAGCAGGGCGGCCAGGATCACGCCCCAGCCCATTAACAGCAGGATGTACTTGAGCTGGAACGAGGGATCGACGAGATAGGTGCGGCGCTGGTTGGATGCGGCCATGCATTCCCCCGGTGGGGGAGCGATACTAGCCGAACCTTCGTCCCATGCGAGTCGCCTACCTCGGCACACCAGCCTTCGCGGTGGCACCGCTCGACGCCCTCGCCCGGGCCGGCCATGTCGTCGCGTGCGTGGTGGCGCAGCCCGACCGGCCGGCGGGGCGCGGCCACGAGCTGCGCGTGCCCGCGACGAAAGCCTGGGCGCTCGCCCACGGCGTCCCCGTGCTCCAGCCCGAGAAGGTTCGTGACGGCAAGCTCGCGGCCGAGCTGCGCGCGCTCGCCCCGGAAATCCTGGTGGTGGTGGCCTACGGCCGCATCCTGGGCGAGGACCTCCTCCAGCTCGCTCCGCACGGCGCGGTGAACGTCCACGCCTCCCTCCTGCCCAGATGGCGCGGCGCCGCGCCCATCCAGTGGGCGGTGGCCGCCGGCGATCCGGAGACGGGGGTCACCATCATGCGCGTGGAGGCGGGTCTCGACACCGGGCCCATCCTGCTGCAACGCGTCCTGGCCATCGGGCGGGAGGAGACTGCGGAGGCGCTGCAGGCGCGGCTGTCCGAGGCGGGCGCCGAGGCACTGATGGAGGCGCTGCCAGCCCTCGCAGCCGGCACGCTCGTCGCCGTGCGCCAGGACGACGGCCAGGCCACCCTGGCGCGCATCCTCGTGAAGGAGGACGGCCGGCTCGACTTCGCCAGGCCGGCCGGGGAGCTCGCCTGCAGGGTGCGCGGATTCACGCCCTGGCCGGGCGCCTACACCGTGCTCGGCGGCAAGGTGCTCAAGGTGCACGCCGCGCGCGCGGCTCCCGGCGAGGGCTCGGGCCTTGCCCCCGGCGCGGTGGAGGCCACGGCCGAGGGCCTGCGGGTCGGCTGCGGCGGAGGGAGCGTGCTCCTCCTTCTCGAGGTCCAGCTCGAAGGGCGGCGGCGGATGGCTGCCTCCGAGCTCGCGAAGGGGCAGCCGCTCGCGCCGGGTCTGGTGCTGGGGGGATGACGGCTGGCCCCGTCACCGGCCGCGAGCTCGCCTTTGCCGTGCTGCGGCGGGTGGAAGAGGGCGGCGCCTACGCCTCGCGCGCGCTCGACGCCGCGCTGGCCTCGGCGGGCGCGCTGCCGGCGCGCGAGGCAGGGCTCGCCACCGAGCTCGTCTACGGCTCGCTCCGGCGCGCCCTCGCGCTCGACGCGGCGCTCGCGCCCCACGCCCGGCGCCCCATCGGCGAGCTCGACCCTGCCGCGCGGGTCGCGCTGCGGCTCGGGGCCTACGGCATCCTCTTCCTGGCCACGCCCGCCCACGCAGCGGTGAGCGAGGCCGTGGCGCTCGCGAAGGGGGCGGATCACGGCCGCGCGGCCGGCTTCGTGAACGCGGTGCTGCGCTCCCTGGCGCGACGTCCCTCCCCTGCCCCCGCTCCCCCGCTCGCCGCGGATCCGGCCGGCCACATCGCCGCGGCCGAGGCGCTTCCCCGCTGGCTCGCCGAGGAGTGGGTGGCGTGGCTGGGAGCGGCGGAGGCGCTCGCGCTGGCTGCCGCCATGAACGCGCCGGCGCCGCTCACGCTCCGTTCGCCGGCGCCCGCGGAGCTGGTGGCAGCGCTTCGCGGCGCCGGGCTCGACGCCGCGCCGGCCGCGCGCGCGCCGGAGGGCGTGGTGGTCCGCGGCGCCAGCGTGGCCGCGGTGGCGCGGGCCGCCGGCGGGGCGCCCTTCTCGGTGCAGGACGAGGCGGCGCAGCTCGTGGTGCTGCACGCCGCCACCGGGCTGCAGGGGAGCGATGCCCGGGTGCTCGACGCCTGTGCGGCGCCGGGCGGGAAGACCTTCCAGCTCGCGGAGGCGCTCGGCCCGGGGGGTGAGGTGGTGGCTCTGGAGCTCCATCCGCGCAAGGCGGAGGAGCTGCGTCGAGCGGCCGAACGCCGCGGTCTCGGCGCCAAGGTGCGCGTCCTGTGCGCCGATGCTTCCCTCCCGGTTCCTGGCCTCGCGCCGGCGAGCTTCGACGCGGTGCTGGTCGACGCCCCCTGCACCGGCCTCGGGACGCTGCGGCGCCACCCGGAGCTGAAGCTGCGCCGCACCGCCGACGATCCCCGCCGCATGGCGGAATTGCAGCGCCCGATCCTGGAGGCCTGCCTGGCGCTCGCGAGACCGGGCGCGCCGGTCACCTACTCCGTCTGCTCGCTCACGCGCGCCGAGGGCCCGGAGATCGCCGCCTGGGCGCTCGCCCGGGGGCACGGCCGGGCGCCTCCTGTGGCGGGAGCGCTCCCTCCCGACGTGCTCACGCCCGAGGGGGATCTCCTCACCCTCCCGCACCGCCATGGGTGCGACGGCTTCTACGCAGTCCGGCTGATACGCGGGGCGGGGTAGTATCCGGGCATGGCCCTGCCCATTCGCATCGCCCCGTCCATCCTCTCCGCCGATTTCGGCCGCCTCGCCGAGGAGGTGCGTGCGGCGGAGGAGGCCGGCGCCGACTGGATCCACGTCGATGTGATGGACGGGCGATTCGTGCCGAACATCACCATCGGGCCGGTGGTGGTGGAGGCGGTCCGGCGGGCGACGAAGCTGCCCATCGACGCGCACCTCATGATCGTGGAGCCGGAGAAGTACGTGGAGGCGTTCGCCAAGGCGGGCGCCGATCTGGTCTGCGTGCACGCGGAGGTGTCGCCGCACCTCCACCGCACCCTGCAGGCCATCCGGGCGGCGGGAGCCCGGCCGGCCGTGGCGCTCGATCCTTCCACGGGTCCCGAGGCGGTGGAGTGGGTGCTCGACGACTGCGCGATGGTGCTCGTGATGACCGTGAACCCGGGCTTCGGCGGGCAGCGCTTCATCCCTGCCTGCATCGAGAAGGTGCGCCGGCTGCGCGCGATGGCCGACGCGCGCGGCCTGCCGCTCGAGATCCAGGTGGACGGAGGGATCAAGCCGGACAGCATCGGCGCGGTGGCGAGGGCCGGAGCGAACGTCTTCGTGGCAGGAACGGCGGTCTTCGGCGCGGGCGACTACCGCGCGGCCATCTCGGCGCTGCGCGCGAGCGCCGCGGCGGGGTGAGCTCGAGGCGACGGACCCGCCGCCCCGGGCGCGAGCCGCTCGATCCGAACCCGCGCCACACCGCGGCTCACCATGCCGAGCGATCGCGCGGCGGCGAGCGAGAGGTCGACGATGCGCCCGCGCACGAACGGGCCGCGATCGGTGACCTTCACCACCACGCTGCGGCCGCTGTCGAGGTCGATAACGCGCAGCATGGTGCCGAAGGGCAGGGTCCGGTGCGCGCAGGTCATGCCTTCCGCGTGGTAGGGCGCTCCGCTGGCGGTGCGGTGGCCCTCGTGCTGCTGGGCGTAGAAGCTCGCCATGCCCTCCTGCGCCCCGCCCGCGCCGGGTGAACGCCCCTCCTCGCGGGCCGGCTCTCGCCTGCCGTGCGCGCAGCCGGCGGCCGAGGCCAGTGCGAGGAGCGCGGCGCAAGCCCGGAAGCTCAGAGCGGCGCTCCCCTGCCGCCCGGGAAGGCCCGGCGGATCTCGGGATGTTGCGCGAGCGCCTGCAGGGCCTCTTCGAGCAGCGTCCTGCCCGGCTCGACCTTGAACCAGGTAGAGGCGCCGCTCGGGTGGGGGAGGCAGATCACGTCCATGTCCTGGCCATGGAGGTGTGCACGGAGCCTGCGTCCGACCACCGCCGCGATGGGTCCGGTGTGACCGAGGGCCTCGGCGATGGCGAGCCGCCCCACGGGGAGGAGGAGCCGAGGGCGCAGGGCGGCCAGCTCGGCTTCGATGAAGGGGCGCGAGGCCAGGACCTCCTCCGCGGAGGGGACGCGGTCGCCCCCGCCCTTCGTCTTTCCGGGAAAGCAGCGCACCACCGCGGCGATGTAGACCCGGGCCCGGAACGCCTCCTCGGTCGCGCCGAAAGCCCGTTCAAACCACGAGAAGAGCGTCTTGCCGGCCGTCCAGGCGAACGGCCGCCCGAACCTCGCCTCGTGCGGCCCGGGCGCCTGTCCCAAGAGGAAGATGCGGCTCGGCACGGGAGGCCCGTGCACCGGCGGCCCCGCGAACCCCGGTAGCCGGAGCGCGCGGATGTCCTCGTGCACGCGCTCCAGAGCGGCGACGACCTCAGCCTTCGAGCGTCGCGGGCTCACCCTTCGCGCCACGGCTCCTCGCGCACCGAGTAGATCCATCCCTCGCTGCGGGGGACGTTGGACGGGACCCCGTGAAAATTGGCCTCCTGCGCTGCGCCGGTGGCGACCGCGGCCAGCACGGCGTCGAGCACGAGCCCCTTCTCGTCCTCCACCACCTTGGCCGCGAGCTCCATCTCGAACTCCAGCCCCGAGGCGGCACGGAGGGTGCGCAGGATGGCGGCGCGCGACCCGGATCGGTTCACCCCGTCGCGGGTGTCGTCGCGGTAGGCGCAGGTGCCGCACAGCACGCGGGCGACGTGCTCCGGCCGCACCTCGATGAGCGCCGGCTGGCCGGCCCTGGGGGGATCCCACGGCACGTACGACACGCCCGAGATGCGGGCCAGCACCGAGAGGCCGAAGAACGTCGACTTGTAGAGGCGAATGTGTGAGGGCGGGAACAGGGCCGCGCGGTAGCAGTCGGTGAGGCGCAGTCGGTCCTTCCCGAGCTGCGCCTTGAAGGTCTCGGCGGCCTGGGTAAAGTCGGCGCCCTCCGGGAGGAACCTCTCCTCGAGTCCTTTGGCGAGGGCCTCCGGGCTGCGGAGCGCCTGGCGCAGGAGCCCGAGCTGGCGGAGGTGGGTCTCGGCCAGGCTGAAGGGAAAGTCGAGGCCCACCGTGAGCTTTCCCTCGGCCCAGCGCGCTTCCTCCGCCAGCCAGGCGGTGAAGGCCTCGCGCACGTCGCGCCGTCCTGGCGCGTCCTGGAAGGGGCGCCATACCTGGACGAGCCGGGCACGCTTGCCGCACTCCACCTTGGCGGCGACGATCTGGCTCCCGGCCCCCTCGATGCCGCTCCAGGCCAGCCCCACGATTCCGCCGCGCTGCGGCAAAGCGACCTTTGGCAGGGGCGCCTTGCCCCACATCGCAGAGCTGCTGCCGCTGCCATCCGTCTCGATCGCCATCGTGTGTGGGGGTTTGCGGGAGACGCGCAGCGAAGTCAACGAGGGCGATGCCGCTGGAACCCCTGGGGGTTGGGGGCGGTCCCTCCCCTTCCGCCTGCGACGCATTGTCCCAATCTTCTGCAAACATGGAACTGAGCACGCGCGCCCCGCCGCCCAAGGCCCTCCGCGAGGTCCTCGTCGTCGAGGACGATTGCGGCATTCGCGAGGCGCTGAGGGACCTCCTGGAATCGGAGGGGCTGCGCGTCACCGGGGCGGTGAATGGTGAGGACGCGCTCGCGAAGCTTCGCGGACGCGCCCCCGACCTCATCCTGCTCGACCTCATGATGCCGGTGATGAACGGGTGGGAGTTCCGGATCGCACAGCGGCGCGACCCCGCCATCGCCGGCATCCCGGTGGTGGTCCTCTCCGCTCAGAATGGCCTCGGGCGCGAGGTGCGGGACATGTCGGTGGACGGCTGGCTCGCGAAGCCTTTCGAGATCGACGCGCTGCTCGCGGCGGTGCACCGGTACTGCTAGCCTCCCCGGGATGAAACGGACCGCCGTCGCGCTCCTCGCTGGCGCGTGTGCCTCCATGTCCCGCGCGCCCGCCACGCCTCCGCCAGCCGGGTCCGCATCCCCGTCGCCCACCGCCGTGAAAGCCCTGGCACGGTCACACGACGCGACCAGCACGGCGGCTTCGCGCCCCGCCTACCCTGTCACCCGCCGGGCGGAGGCGACGGACACGCTCCACGGCATCGCCGTTCCCGACCCGTACCGCTGGCTGGAGGACGAGAAGTCACCCGGAGTGAAGCGCTGGATGGCCGCGCAGGACGCCCTCGCCCGCTCGACGCTGGCGGCGCTGCCCGGCCGAGCCGAGCTTGCCGCCCGCGCGAAGGAGCTCCTCTACGTGGAGGGCGTGGGGCTCCCGGTGCGCCGCGGTGGAAGGCTCTTCTGGACCCGCCGCGCGCCGGATGCCGAGAAGGCGGTCTTGCTGGTGCAGGACCCAGGCTCGACGCAGCCGCGCGTGCTCCTCGACCCCAACGGCTGGTCGAAGGACGGCTCGGTGTCGCTGGGCGACTGGAGCCCGTCCTGGGACGGCAGGCGGATCGCCTATCAGGTGAAGCGCAACAACTCCGACGAGGCGGTGCTCGAGCTGATGGACGTCGCCACGCGCCGGGTCTCGGCGATGGACCGCATCGAGGGCGGGCGCTACGCACACGCCTCCTGGACGCCCGCGGGCGACGGCTTCTACTACACTTGGCTGCCCACCGACCCCGCCATCGCGGCCGCAGAGCGGCCGGGGTTCCAGGAAGTGCGCTTCCATCGCGTGGGCACCTCCGCCTCCACCGACACCGTCGTCCGGCAGCGCACCGGCGACGCCACCGCCTTCCTCTCCGCGAGCCTCTCCCGGGACGGACACTGGCTCTTCCTCACGCTCGCCCACGGCTGGACCGCGACCGACGTCTGGTTCCGGGACGCGCGGGCGGGACTCCACGCGCCCTGGAGACCGCTCGCGGTGGGGCGAAAGGCCATCTTCGAGCCCTGGGCCTTCCGCGACCGCTTCTACGTCCGCACCAACGAGGGCGCCGCGCGCTGGCGCCTCGTCGAGGTGGATCCCGCGCGTCCGGAGCCGGAGCGCTGGAGGGAGGTGGTGCCGGAGAGCCCCGTCGCCACGCTGGAGAGCTTCGCCGTGGTGGGCGGACGCTTCGCGCTCGGCTGGCTCGAGCGGGCCTCGAGCCGGCTCGAGGTGCGGGAGCTCGATGGGCGGGTCGTGCGCACCGTTCCGCTGCCTGCCATCGGGACCGTGTCCGGCGTGGAGGGCGAGGAGGACGTCGATGAGGCGTTCTTCGCCTTCGAGTCCTTCACCTACCCGCGCGAGCTCCGGGCCATGTCGGTGGCGAGCGGCGCCTCGCGGCTCTGGTTCCGGCTCCGCGTCCCGGTCGATCCCTCGCGCTACGAGCTGACGCAGGTGAGCTACCCGTCGAAAGACGGGACGCCCATCTCGATGTTCATCGTGCGCGCGAAGGGCGCGCCCCGGGACGGCAGTCAGCCGCTCCTTCTCACAGGATACGGCGGCTTCCAGGTGCCCATGACGCCGGGGTTCCGCGCTTCGCTCTTTCCTTGGCTGGAGCGCGGCGGAGCCTATGCGCTTCCCAACCTGCGCGGCGGGAGCGAGTACGGCGAGGCCTGGCACGCGGCCGGGATGCGCGAGAAGAAGCAGAACGTCTTCGACGACTTCATCGCCGCGGCCGAGTGGCTGGTGCGCGAGGGCTACACGCGCAGCGATCGGCTGGTGCTGTCGGGCGGCTCCAACGGCGGGCTCCTGGTGGGCGCGGCCGAGACGCAGCGGCCCGAGCTCTTCCGGGTGGTGCTGTGCCACGTCCCGCTCCTCGACATGGTGCGCTACCACCTCTTCGGCGCCGGCCGCACCTGGATCGAGGAGTACGGCTCGGCGGACGACCCGGCGCTCTTTCCCGCGCTCCTCGCCTACTCGCCGTACCACCACGTGGTCCCGGGCACCCGCTACCCGGCGACGCTCGTCCTGTCGGCCGATGCGGACGACCGGGTCGATCCCATGCACGCGCGCAAGTTCGCCGCTGCGCTCCAGGCCGCCTCCAGCGGGGGGCCGGTGCTCCTCCGCATCGAGCGCCACTCCGGGCACGGCGGGGCGGATCTCCTCCGGGCCGAGGTGGAGAAGATCGCCGATCAGTACGCCTTCGCGCTCTCCGAGATCTCGAGGGCGGCGCCGGAGCCCGCGGCGGCGGCCCCTCCGGGGAAGTGACGGGAAGTGACCCTCAGGCCGCCGGGCGCGCGCGGGCTGGCGGGCTCCGAGGCCTGCTCTTGGCGAGCCGGGCGCGCGCCCAGACCGCCACCCGGGCGGCGAGGAGGGTGCCTAGCGCGGCCGCGAAGAGCAGCGGCTCGGTGTGATCGGCCTTCACCCGCCAGAGGAAGTGCACCACCCCCAGGATGGCCGCGGCGTAGACGAGCCGGTGGAGCCGCTTCCAGCGCTTGTAGCCCAGCCGGCGCACCCAGCGGTCGGTGGAGGTGACGGCCAGCGGGACGAGCAGCACCAGCGCGATGAAGCCCACCGTGATGAACTTGCGCTTCACCACGTCGCGGGCGATGCCGGCCAGGTCGAAGAACTTGTCGATGCCGACGTACCAGCTGAGATGGAGGGCGCCGTAGGCGAAGGCGAGGAGGCCCAGCGTGCGGCGAAGGCGGATCGGCCAGGAGAGTCCGAGGATTTCGTGGGCCGGCGTGGCCGCGAGCGACAGCGTGAGGAGCGTCAGCGTCCAGAACCCCAGTCGGTTGAGCACCGCCTCGATGGGATTCGCCCCCAGCCGGTCGAGCCCGAGCTCGGCCGCCATCTTCGCGAGGGGGAGGAGGCCCAGCGCGATCGCGGCCGGCCCGAGCCAGCGGAGCTTCTTCACGGCCGCCATCCACCCGCTCCGGCGCGCCTCAGAAGTTCTTCCTGAGGTCGAGCCCGTTGTAGAGGCTCGCCACCTGATCGCCGTAGCCGTTGAAGGGCAGCGTCTTGCGCCGCAGGAACTCGCCGATGCGCCGCTCGCGCGCCTGGCTCCAGCGCGGGTGGTCCACCTCGGGGTTCACGTTGGCGTAGAAGCCGTACTCGTTCTCGGCGGCGTCGTTCCAGGTGGTGCGCGGCTGGGACTCGACGAAGGAGATCTTCACCAGCGACTTGGCGCCCTTGAAGCCGTACTTCCAGGGTACCACCAGCCGCACCGGTGCGCCGTTCTGTCCCGGCAGGACGCGCCCGTAGAGCCCGACGGCGAGGAGCGTGAGCGGGTGGGTGGCCTCGTCAATGCGCAGCGCCTCCACGTAAGGCCAGGGGAGCACGCCGCGCTTCTGGCCGGGGAGCTGCTCCTTGTCGAGCAGCGTCTCGAAGCGTACGAACTTCGCGCGGGAGGTGGGCTCCACCCGCTTCGCGACCTCCGCGAGCGGCAGCCCGACCCACGGGATGACCATCGACCAGGCCTCCACGCAGCGCATCCGGTAGACCCGCTCCTCGAGCGGCGCCCACTCGAGGAGCGCGTCGATGTCGACGGTCTGCGGCTTCGCCACCTCGCCGTCGATGCGCACCGTCCAGGGGCGCGTCTTCAGGCTCCCGGCGTTGCGCTTGGGGTCGTCCTTGTCGGTGCCGAGCTCGTAGAAGTTGTTGTAGCCGGTCACGCCGTCCCACGGCGTCGGCGCCTCGCCCCCGGCGAGCTCCGTCTTCTTCGCCACCGCCAGCGCGCTGCCGGTGGGCTCCGCGCGCGCGCCGCGGGGAAGGAGCGCCCCCACCGCACCGGCCGCCCCCAGCGCCAGGAACTCGCGGCGGCGCAGGTAGAGCGCCTCCGGAGTCGCGTCCCGTTCCTTCTCTTCGGTCGTCCAGCGCGCCATGGGTAACCTCTCCCGCTGGGAACGACCCAGCGCAGCGCTCGGTTGCATAATCCCCCCGTGAGGTCTCTGCCCTCGCTGCACCGCGCCCTGGATCGGCTCGCCATGGCGTCCGAGGACCGGGTGGCGCGAGTGCCGGAGGGCTTCCGCGCCGCGCGGGCCGAGCCACTGGCGTGCTGGGAGAGCCTGACTGCGCCGCTTCCGGCGGCCCCTTCCATGCGAGGGCTCTGGTCCGCACAGGCGCCCATTCCGCTCCACGCCACCGATCGGCTGACGGTGCGGGTCCGGCCCGCGGAAGGACCGGCGCGTGGGGTGGCCCTGCTCGTCCCACCCTGGAAGCTCCGCCGCGCAGGCCTGGTGGGCGGGTGGGCGCGGCTCCTCGCGCGCTCAGGGTGGGAGAGCTGGCTCGTGACGCCCCCGCACCATATCGAGCGCGCCGCGCCGGGAGCGCGCAGCGGCGAGGGCTTCGTCAGCCTCGATCTCGGGCGCCTGCGCGCGGTGGTGGAGGCGCAGGTGCTGGAGCTTCGGACGCTCGCCGCCATGGCCGCGCGGCGCGGACCGGTGGGGCTCCTGGGGCTCTCGCTGGGCGCGCTCGCCGCCGCGCTGGCGGCGACGGCGGTCGAGCCGCTCGCCTTCGCGGCGCTGGTGGCGCCCCCCGACCTCGCGATGGTGCTGACTCGGACGAACGTCGGCCGGCGGTACCGGGCGCTCGCCGAGCGGGCCGGGTCTCCCGTGCCGGGCGCGGACGAGCTCCGGACGCTGCTGCGACCCCTCTCCCCCGCGGAGCGCCGGCCATGCACGCGCAACCTGCTCGTCGCGGCCGGGAGTTACGACCTCATCGTGCCGCCCGAGGCGCCCCTGGAACTGGCCCGGGTGTGGGGCGTGACAGCGCGCGTCTACCCGCGCGGACATCTGACGCTTCTCTTCGCCTGTTGCGCGCTGCGGCGGGACGTGGAGGAGCTGCTGCGGGCCTCGCTCGCCTGACGGACCGAGCGCGATGCGCTACGTTCCCGCGCTCGGCTTGGCGGCGGCGGGCTTCTTCTTGCGCGCCTTGGTGCGGGCGGGGGCTGCGGGCGAGGCCGCTCCGTCCGAAGCGCCTCCCGATTGCCGGAAGGCGTTCCGGGCCGCGACCACCTCGTCGAAGAACGCCGCCGGGACGACCTTGCCGCGCACCACCGGCCACGCCTTCTCGGCTGCCGCGCGCCAGGCAGCCTGATCGACCTTCACCACCTGCAGCCCCTGCTTCTCCATGGCGGCGATGGCGTCGGTGTTGAGCTTCTGCACCTCGGCGTCGATCTTCTCGCCCTCCTCGCGGGCGATGGCGAGGAGCTTCGGCCGGACGTCGGCGGGGATCTTCTCCCAGGCGTCCTTTCGCACCAGCGTCGCGCCCACGAGGTAGCCCCAGGGCACGTCGATCATGTGATTGGCCTTCTCGAAGAGGCGCGCGGTCAGCATGTAGGGCGGGACGTTGGCGATGCAGTTCACCATCCCGGTCTGGAGCGAGGGCACCATGTCGGTGGAGGAGAGCACGACGGGCCGGAACCCGGCCGCCTTCCAGGCCGCGACGCTGCCCGGGTCGCCGTCCCAGGCGAACATCTTGGCGTCGGCGATGTCGGCCGGCGTCTGATAGGCCTTGTTGCAGAAGATCCGGATGAAGCCGATCTGCGACCACTGCAGCGCGACGTAGCCCTTCGAGGCGAGGAGCTTCTCCATCTCGGCCTGCACCTTGGGGAAGACGGCGGCGAACTCCTTGGTGCTACCGATCATGCCGGGGGCGGAGAGCGCCTGCGGCTCCCTCGTCACGTCGTGCATGCCGACGTTGGTGATGGCGGCCGCCTGGAGCTGGCCGACGCCCATCTTGCGCACCATGTCGCCTTCGCTGCCCTGCGTGCCGCCCGCGTAGATGCGCAGCTTCACCGTGCCGCCCGAGGCCTCGGCCCAGCGATCTCCCATCTCCTTCAGCGTGTTGTGCCAGGTGGAGCCGTTCGGCGCGAGGGTGCCGAGCTTGATGGTGATCTCGCCTTGCGCGAGGGTGGCTGGGGCGACCGCGGCGACGACGAGTGCCAGCGCGAGCTTTCTCAAGGGTGTCTCCGATGCGGCGTTTGCGGTTGCGGATCGAAAGCTAGCTGAAGAGGTCGTCGGCGTGGGCGAGCAGGAGGCGCGCCCTGCGCTGGGCAAGGATGTTCGCGAGGCGGTGCGGCTTGTCGTCGTACACGTCGGCCTTCACCACCTGCTGCAGAAGGCGCGTGAACTCCGCCTTGTCTTGCTTCGGGACGGAGACGGCCTCGGCGTAGGCGACGAGCACGCCCAGCCCCTTGCCCTTGGAGAGGGCGAGGGCGCGGTCGAGGTGCTCCTTGGCCTTGGCCAGCCCCGCCTCCCCTCCCTGGGACGCCTCCCAGGTGACGAGGAACTCGTGCACGGCTCCGCCATCCCAGCTTTCGTCGAGGGCCAGCGCGCGTTTCATGAGGGCTCCGGGGACGGGGAGCTCGGCGACGAGGCCCATGTCCTCCTTGGCCGCCGAGATGGCGAGCGCCC
Organism: Myxococcales bacterium; assembly: GCA_038320275.1. Lineage (GTDB taxonomy): Bacteria > Myxococcota > Myxococcia > Myxococcales > Anaeromyxobacteraceae > Anaeromyxobacter_A. Next base: position 15,043 of record JBBQEB010000018.1, read on the forward strand.
AGCTCGCCGCGGTCCAGTAGACGAGCGGGAGGTCGTCCTTCTTCAATGTGGCGAGCGCCGGCTCGAGATCTCGTGCGCCGCGCAGCTTTTCGGAGATGCCCTTATGCTTGACCTCCAGGCCGCGCAGGCCGTACTCGCGCGCCCGGAGGTAGAGCCGCTTCGCGCGCTCACGATATGGGCGCGCCTGGACGGTCTTCCCGCCCATCTCTGCGTCGTCGGCATCGGTCTGCACGAACGCATAGCTGTACTGGGTGAATCCGGAGGTGAGCGCGGTCAGCAGACCCTCGTGCTCCGGGTTGTTGACGAGCAGTCCCTCCATGGTCTTCAGGCCGAAGGGCGTGGCCGCCCGGATGAGCTCGGGATCGTCGTCCTCGGCGTACACCCCGCCGCTGACGTCGGAGGTGATGGCGTTCGCCACGATCTTGCCGGCGGCGGCGCGCGGGGAGCAGCCCAGCGCGGGGAGGAACGAGCCAACCGTCAACACTGCGATCAGGGTGCGGTTCACGCTTTTCCCGGGAAAAGTTCGTGGTAGTGATAGGGGCCCTTCCCCGAAAGTCAACGTGAAGCTCGACACCCGCGACACGCCTCCACCGGACGAATCCGCAGCCCCTCTGGTGCCCGCCGAGGCGCCCGTCTCGCGTCTCGAGGGCGCGGTGGTGGGCGTCCTCCTCCTCGCCATGGTGGCCCTCCCGGCGGGTGAAACGCTCAGCCGACGGTTCTTCGGCAGGGGCATCCCCGGGTCGGCCATCCTGGTCCAGCACCTCACGCTCTGGGTGGGATTCCTGGGGGCGCTGCTCGCAACCGGCGCCGACCGCCACCTGGCGCTCTCCACGGTGGAGGCGATCCCGGCCGGCTGGCCGCGGCGCGGCGCTCGGGTCCTCTCGCGCATGGTGTCGGCCGCCGTCTGCGCGCTGTTCGCCTACGCCTCGATGAAGCTCGTCGGCGCCGAGCGAGGCTCCGATCGGACGCTCCCCTTCGGCATCCCCTTCTGGTGGAGCGAGCTCATCATGCCGGTCGCCAGCGCGCTCATGGCGATCCGCTTCGCCTGGCGCACGCCGGCCACGAGGTATCGCTGGGCCGACCGCGCCCTCGCCTTTGGCGCCATCGCCGTCGCCTTCGGACTGGGGGCGCTCACGCCCACCGGCTGGCTGGTGCAGCTCATCCTCATCGTGGTGGGCTTCGCGTTCCTGCTGGGAGCGCCGGTGTTCGTGGTCATGGCGGGCGTCGCCATGGCCCTCTTCTTCCGGGACGGCACCCCCATCGCCGCGGTGCCCACCAACACCTTCGGCCTCGTCACGAGCTCCACCCTTCCAGCCATCCCGCTCCTCACCGTGGCCGGCTACGTCCTCGCCGAGGGCGGCTCGGCGCGGCGGCTGGTCCGGGCCTACAAGGGCTTCTTCGGGTGGATGCCGGGCGGCATCGCCATCATGGCGACCTTCGTCTGCGCCATCTTCACCACCTTCACCGGCGCCTCCGGCGTCACCATCCTCGCGCTGGGCGGCCTCATCCTCCCCTCTCTCCTGGAGGAGGGCTACCCGGAGGGCTTCTCGGTGGGGCTCGTCACCGCGGCGGGCTCGCTGGGGCTGCTCTTCCCGCCTTCACTCCCGGTCATCCTCTACGGGGTGGTGGCGCAGGTCCCCATCGACCACCTCTTCATCGGCGGGCTGGTGCCGGGCCTGCTCATGATCCTGCTCGTCGCGGGGTACGGCATCTACGTGGGCGTGCGGGCCAAGGCGCCGCGCCAGACCTTCAAGCCCAGGGAAGCGGCGGCCGCCATCTGGGACGCCAAGTGGGACCTGGGACTTCCCACCATCGTCATCGTCGCCATCGGCACCGGATACGCGACGGTGGTGGAGGCCTCGGCTCTGGGCGTCGCCTACGCGTTGCTGGTCGAGATGGCCGTCTTCCGCGACCTGTCGGTGAAGTCGCTCCCGAGCGTGCTGGGACATGCGGCCACGCTGGTGGGCGCGGTGGTCATCCTCCTCGGCGTCGCGCTCGGCCTCACCAACTGGCTCGTCGATGCGGAGATCCCCACCCGCCTGGTGGCGTGGATGACGACGCACGTGAAGAGCCCGGCGCTCTTCCTCCTCGCGCTCAACGTGGCGCTGCTGGTGCTGGGGAGCGTGCTCGAGATCTACTCCCCCATCAACGTGCTGTCGCCGCAGGTGGCACCGCTCGGCGTTGCGTACGGCATCGAGCCCATCCACCTGGGGGTGGTCTTCCTCGCCAACCTCGAGCTCGGGTTCCTCTTCCCGCCCATGGGCCTCAACCTCTTCCTGGCGGCCTCGCGCTTCAAGAAACCTCTTCCCTACCTCTACAAGCGCGCCTTCCCCTTCCTCGTCATCATGTCGATCGGCGTCCTGCTCATCACTTACATGCCTGCCATCACGACGGGCGTGGTGCGCGCGGTGAAGGGCGAGCGGCCCCCGGCGGCGGCGACGCGCAGCGACGACGCCAAGTAGCGCGCAGATCACTCCGGCGGGCAGAACCTCACCGAGAAGGACCCCACCAGTTCCTCGGGATCGGGGCAGGGCATCGGCCCGCGGACTTGCGTCCACCGCACCCCCGCCTCGGTGAGCCGGACGCCCACCGCCTCGAACCGGTCGAGCTCGACCCGCACCGGCTCCCGCGCCGCGCGCATGCGGTCGAGCTGACGCTCCAGGGCGCGCTGCTCCCAGTCGTTGCGCGTGAAGTGGCTGACGCCCACGACCCCCACGTTCACCGCCAGCGCGAGGAGCACCGCGGCGCCTATCCAGCGCGCGCCCCTGCGCCCCGGGGTCGACAGCGGAGCGAGCGCGAGCACCAGGGGAACGAGCCAGAGCTGCGGGGCGAAGCGCGCCCACCACCCCTCGGCAGTGACGAGGACGGTGGCGAGGATGGCGGCCGCGAGAAGCAGCGCCACGGCGGCCGCACGCCGGCGGGCGAGCGCCACCGCCGCGATCGACAGCACGAGCGCGCCGCTGAAGAAGGGGCCGAAGCCGCCCAGCCGGACGTCGGGGGCGTGGAACTTCGTCGCCTCGTCGCCCATCAGCGTGAACGGCACCTTGAGCTGCCACCCCGACTCGATCCGGCTCGCCGACACCGCAAAGATCGACCGGCCCAGCCGCCCGAAGCGGGTCATCCCGGCGAACGCCTCCGGCCGCGAGGTCCGCACGATGTCCTGACCGCGTGGACCCGCCACCGGGTAGAAGGGGTGGCCGAAGTGCAGGGTGTTGGTGACGTACGGGTTCCACCCCGGCCCGAGCACCGACAGCGCCACCGCCGCGGCCCCGACGAGCCCGAGCGCCGCACCGGCCCGGCGGTCCCACGCGAGGAGCGCCGCCGCCGCCGCGATGGCCCACGCCAGGACGGCGTAGGGGACCCCGGTGAGCTTGACGCTGGCGAGCACGATCGTCGCCGCCACCATGCCCAGGAGCGGGACGAGGCCGCCGCGCAGGACGAGGAGCCCGGCCAGCGCCAGGAAGGCCGTGAGGAGCGCGCCCACCTGCCCATCCACGTAGAAGCTGAAGGCCTGGCAGACGGCGACCGGGTTCAGGGCCGCGAGGAGCGCGCAGGCCGCCGCCGCCCCGGCGCTCAGGGAGGTGAGGGCGAGCAGCGCAGCGAGGACGGCCAGGAACGCGGCGGCGCCGAGCGCGAGGCCCTGGAGCTTGGCGCGCTCCAGCCCCCCGCCCAGCCGGTCGATGGCGGCCGCCACGGTCCAGCTTCCCTTCGCCATGTTCGTCACGAAGTCATGGCTGGTGAACGTCGCCGGGGCGGCGTAGGCGCGGAGAGGGTTCCAGCCGCGAGCGAGCTCGATCACCGCTTCCTGGTGGTACGTCTGACCGTCCCAGGTCACGTCGCGTCGCGTGCCGGCGGCGAGGAAGGCGCCGCCCCAGGCGCCCGCGGCGATGAGGAGCGCGACCCCCCCGGCGATCGACTCGCGCCGGCTCTCCCGCCGCGCCTCGCCGCGGACCTCCTTCGTTCCCAGCGACCAGGCGATCCCGTCACCCGCCTCCACACGGTCGAGAGCCGCGGCCTCCGCCGAGGGGCGGAGCCGGCCCAGCGCGACTGCGCAGGACCCGAGCGCGCCCACGAACAGGCACCACGCGCCCACCGGTTTGCCGAGCGCGAAGCCGGCCGTGGCGGCCAGCAGCGCCAGCGCCGGAAGGGTGACGATCGCGACCGCCGCGCGGCTCGCGACGTCGATGAGCGTGGCACGGACGTCAACCTTCCTCATGCGCTCGCTCCAGTTCCCTCGCGAAGGGATCGTCCGCCCCGGCCAGCACGCAGACGTGAAGCCCGTCGAGCTCCCCGCAGCGAACCCCGGAGACGGCGCGAAAGCGCGGGAGCTCGGCGGGGGAGACGACGTAGATCGTCCTCCGCCGCACGACACCCGCCTCGACCTCGCGCCGCCATCCCTCGCAGGCGCGGTCGGAGGCGGGGCCGTTCACCCGCGCCAGATAACCGCTGTTCACCGGCACCCCCAACCGATAGGCGACGAAGGCCGCCGGCGCCCAGGCGTCGATGGCGAAGCTCCCGTCCCTGCAGCCGACGTCCGCACCGAAGATGTTGGGCGGGTAGACGGCCACCGCGTCGTACCGGCCAGCGGCGCTCTCCCACGCAGCCGCACGCGGCCAGCGCACCGTTCCGTCGAAGAGGCCGCTGCGCGTCGCCGGGATGAGGTCCACCGCCTGCAGGGCGACGCCAGCCGCCAGGAGGGCCGTGGCCAAGCGTCGCGAAGGGGCGAGCGCCGCCACCCCACAGGCGCCTCCCGCGAGCAGGAGGTGATGCAGCGGCCAGGCGAAGCGGCCCGAGGCGCGGAGCGGCCCGGTGACGTTCATCAAGTGCTGGTAGAACGGGTACAGGTCGGCGACGGCGCGCCCGGCCACGGTCACCCGGCGCGAGAGAGCGTAGGCGAAGAGCAGCCCGCTCGCGGCGAGCGCCCATCGGATGCGCACCCGGGCGGCAGGCCCGACACGCCGGGGCGAGCGGGCGAGGAGGAGCCCGGCCGCGATGGAGAGAGCGAGGCCTCCGGCGCCCAGCCAGGCGAAGCCCTCCACCTGACCGCCCGCTGCTCCGAGGCCCCCGCGCAGCAGCCACGACCGGTTCATGGGATCCACCAGCGCGAGCAGATCGGACGACAGCTCGCCGAAGCCGGTGACCACCCCCGGCACACCGGTGAGCTCGCCGAAGAGGACGAACAGCGCGGCGGGGGCGGCGAGGAGGAGCGCCGCGGCCTGCGCCAGCGCGCGGCCGCGGAGGAGCCGCTCGCGCGCGAGCCGCAGGAGGAGCGCCGCGCCGAGGACGAAGCTCATGGCGGCGAGGTACGGGTGGACGCCGGCGGCGAAGGCGACCAGCACCACCGCGCCCCGGGAAGCCCGCCGCGCGGCGCCCGCGTCGGGCACCGGGCGCAGGAGGAGGAAGAGCCCGGCGAGGAGGACGAAGTGCGCGCAGAGGGTGTCGTGCGCGACGCGCCAGGCGAGCGCGGGCGAGAGCGCGACCAGCGCTCCGCCCAGGGCGCGATGCTCCGGGGCGGACGAGGCGAGACCGACCAGCCTCGCCCCCACCCAGCCCTGCAGCGCGAAGCAGAGCGCGAGCCAGAGCCCCACGTACTGGAACGTCTCCGGCAGGAGCGGCGAGAGGAGCTTTCCGGCCACCGCGAGCCAGGGGTTGGCGTCGGTCATGGCGACCGTGCCGCCCACCGGCCAGGCGTAGTTCGAGAGCGCGCCGACCGGCAGCGCCCAAGGCGCGCGCCGGAAGAAGAGCCAGCCCAGGATGTGCTGCGGCCAGTCGCCCTGAGCGAAGTCGAGCCGGGTGGGAGAGAGCGCGCGCCCGCCCCCCAGCGCGAGGAGACAGGCGAGGCCCGCGCAGGCGGCGAGGAGCTCGGGCCCGCGCGCGGGCAGGCTGCTCCTCGCCCACCGTGCCAGCCTGTCTTCGGGCGAGGCGGGCGAGGCGGGCGCGTCGGGCGCCGCGGCGGGAGAGCGCTCCATCGCGAGACGAGGCTACTCCGGCCGCGCTTCGCGCGGGCGCCATTCGCGCAGGGCAAAGATGGCGAACGTCACCGCCCAGGCGCCCAGCACGTCGATGGCGTAGTGCATCCGGGCGAGGAGCACGCTCAAGACCACCACCGCGTGTCCGCAGAGCGCGAGAAGGCGAAGCCTGGGGCGCGGCCACAGGTAGAGGACGAGGAGGAAGGTCGTGGCGGTGTGGCCGGAGAAGAAGAGGTCCTTGGTGAGGTACGCCTGCGCGCTGCCGTGGCCGAAGACCGCCCACGGCGAGACGAGCTCGAGCCAGGCCTGGAAGGGCGGGCGCCCGCCCAGTCCTTGCCCGACGCTCACGGGGTCGGGTGGGCCGAGGCCGGTGAGGGCGATGGTGAGGCCGCGGGCGAGTGAGACGAGGCCGCCCGTCACCATGTAGCGGGCCCAGCGGCGGGGCTCGGCGGCCAGGAAGGCGAGGGCGAGCGGCAGGTACACCGCCAGCCACAGGAGGTAGTTCGCGCGCGCGGCGACCTCGACGTAGGGCAGCGCGCCGAGCACGAGGTCGGGGAGCGCTCCCGGGGCGGGGCGACGCTCGGCCCACACCGCCGCTGCGGTCATGAGGCCGTAGCAGGCTGCGCGGAACGCGGCCGCGCCGGCGAGGAGCCCGGCGAGGCGCAGGGTGAAGGCCGCCGGCGCGAGGGGTCGGGGCGCGGGGCCGAGCCGCGGTCTTTCAGCGCGCGCGGGCGCGCTCACGCCGGCGCGCGTTCCGGCAGCGTGCCGTGCAGCGGCGTATTCTCCGCGGACGTCCCGTGCAGTGGCGTGCTCTCCGCTGACGTGCTCTCCGAAGCGAGAGCGCGCGGCGCCGCACCCTCCGGGTCGGAAGCCTGGGGCAAGAGCCCCAGCAGCCGGGCGGCGCGCGGCTTCACGCCGGCGGCCCGGAGGAGCTCCTTCAGCCTGGACTCGGCCTCTGCTCCCCGCGCCCGCACCTTGCGACCCAGGAGCAATTCGTTCTTCTGCGCGTGCTCCCAGCCGGTGAGCTCGGTCACGGTGACCGCGTAGCCGCTCGCCTCCAGCGCGAGCGCGCGCACCACGTTGGTGAGGTGCGAGCCGAACTCGCGCCGGTGCCAGGGGTGCTCGAAGAGCGCGGACAGCACGGGCGACGGCGCGGCGCGCTCGAGCTGGCGCGCGACCTCGGCCTGGCAGCAAGGCACCAGCGCGACGTGGTCCGCGCCGTGCCGCACGGCCAGGGCGAGCGCGTCGTCGGTGGCGGTGTCGCAGGCGTGCAGCGCAGTCACGAGGTGCACCCTCTCCGGCAACTCGGCCGCGTCGAGCTCGGCGGTGACGAAGCGGAGCCGCGCGTAACCGAGGCGCTGGGCCCGCTCGCGCGCCGCCTGCGCCAGCTCCGGGCGCGACTCCACCGAGACGATGGTGCCCTTGCCGGCCGGGCCGATGAAGAGCTCGTGCAGGATGAAGCCCAGGTATCCCTTCCCCGCCCCGCAGTCGACGATGACAGGGTCTCCGAAGCGGGCGAGCACGTCTTCCACCGCGGGGGCGAGCAGCCGCACCAGGTGGTTCACCTGCTTCAGCTTGCGCAGGCTGTCCGCGTTGAGGTCGCCCGCCCGCGTGAGGAGGTGCAGCTGCTGGAGGAGCGCCTTCGACTGCCCAGGGAGCAGCTCGCGAGCGACGGCGGGAGCCTTGAGCTGTCGGCGCATGGTGCGCTGTACCTTAACCGGGGCCTCGGGATGCGCGGGGGAGGGCAAAGGACGAACGGGACGCTCCGGAGGGCGCAGACTCGTTCAGCTGCACGCGACGGGAGGGGTCCCAGCGAAGCTGGGGAGGGCAGAGCCCTCCAGGCAGGGACAGCGCCGCGCAGCGGCGCATGGGCCCCTGCGAGCGGGGTGGGCCCCCAGTCCAGCTCCGCTGGCTGGGGCGGGGCGCAGCCCCGCTATTAACGATGGTGACTCGCGAGGTCGGGGTGCTTCACCAGGAACTCGTCGAAGGTCCCGTTGAAGTCGAGGATCGGCTCCTCCTCGCGCAGCGCCCAGATTCGCGTGGCCACCTCGGCGATGAGCTGCTGGTCGTGCGTCACGATGAAGGCGGTGCCCTCGTACCGGCTGAGCCCCTCGCCCAGCGCTGCGATGGCCTGCAGGTCGAGGTGGTTCGTCGGCTCGTCCAGGACGAGCACGCTGTCCTTCGTCCGCATGAGGTTCGCCATGAGGAGCCGCACGGTCTCGCCGCCGGAGAGGGTGGCGGTGGGCTTCATCCGCTCCTCGCCCGAGAAGAGCATGCGGCCGAGCAGGCCCGAGATCTCCTCGTTGGACATCTTGTCCTCCAGCTCGCGCAGCCACCCGAAGGCGGTGGTGCCGCCGCGGATGATGCCGGTCTGGTCCTGCGGGAGGTAGCCGAGCGTGGCCTGATGTCCCCACTTCACCGCCCCGGAGTCGGGCGCGAGCTCGCCCATCAGAAGCTTCGCCAGGGTGGTCTTGCCGACGCCGTTCTTGCCCAGGATGGCGACCTTGTCCCCTTTCGTCACCAGGGCAGAGAAGGGCTGGATGATCTCCCGGCGCCCGTAGCTCTTCGCCACCTCCTCCAGCGTGAGCGTCTGCCGTCCGGAGGGCTTCGCCACCTCGAACTTGATGAACGGGGCGGCGATGTTCGAGCGCTTCAGGTCGTCGAGCTTCAGCTTGTCCATGGCCCGGATGCGGCTCTGCACCTGCGAGGCCCGGGTCCCCGCGTGGAAGCGCGCCACGAAATCCTGGAGCTGCGCGATCTTTTTTCCCTTCTCGGCGTTCTCCGACTCGATGCGGGAGCGCACCTGGCCCTTCTGCCGGACCATGTCGTCGTAACCACCGGTGTAGGTGATGATGGTCTCGTAGTCGATGTCGGCGATGTGCGTGCAGATCTGGTTCAGGAAGTGCCGGTCGTGCGAGATGGTGACGAGCACGCCCTCGTACTCGTGAAGGAAGCGCTCCAGCCACCGGATGGAGTCGATGTCGAGGTTGTTGGTCGGCTCGTCCAGGAGCAGCGCCTGGGGCGTCCCGAAGAGCGCCTGCGCCAGCAGGACGCGCAGCTTGTAGCCGCCCGCCAGCGCGCGCATGGGCTGCTCGTGCGCCTCCTGCGGGATGCCCAGCCCTTCCAGCAGCTCCGACGCGCTCGCCTCGGCGGTGTAGCCGTCCTCCTCGCCGATGGTGGTCTCGAGCTCCGCCAGCCGGTGGCCGTCCTCGTCGGTGATGTCGCTCTTGGCGAGGAGCAGCTCCTTCTCCTGCATCGCATCCCAGAGCGAGCGGTTGCCCATGAGGACGACGTCGATGACGCGGTCTTCCTCGTAGCGGAACTGGTCCTGGCGAAGCACGCCCAGGCGCTTGGGACGCAGGATGGCGCCGCTGTCGGGCTCCTCGTCGCCCGCCAGGATCTTCATGAGGGTGGTCTTGCCGGCGCCGTTGGGCCCCGTGAGGCCGTAGCGGCGCCCCGGGGAGAAGGCGACGTCCACGTCTTCGAAAAGCTTCTTGGGCCCGAAGGCCTTGCTGACGTTCTGAACGGAGATCATGTGCGGGAGCCGCGTGGCGCGTGATTGCCGCGCCGCGGCGTGGGCGGCTTTCTAACCGAAACGGCGCGGCTTGGCGAGTCCGGCCCCTCGTCCCCACCTTGGGCAACGCAGTCTCGCGTTGGGCGCAGTCTTCTTCCAGGGAGGGTCGAGCACATGAACAGGATCGGGATCGGGACCGCCCTCGCGGTCATGGCGCTGGGCGCCTGCGCGTCGACGACGAGCGAGGGCGCGAAGCCCACCGCTGCGGCGGCCGGGCAGGTGAAGCAGGAACCGGCGGTGTACGTCGACGACCCGGGAACCGACGCGCCCCGCGGCGCAGGCGCCGACGACCGCCGCGCGGCCGAGATGGCGGCGAGCACCCGCCCGCTGGCGGGCGCGGGGACGCAGAACCCGCACCCGCTCCCCACCGAGACGAGGAGCGGCTCCGACGTGAGGTACGGCGCGGACGTGCAGGCGCGGCAGGGTCAGAGCGTCGAGCAGCCGGGTCTTCAGGGCCGCGACGCGGCCGCTCGATCCGACGTGGCACACGGCGCGGAAACGTTCGGCGCCAGCGGCTCGACGGGTGCTGCCGGCTCCGCGGGCGCGAGCTCGGGGGCGGTGGCGATGCCGGGCGGCGGCAACGGCTCCGACGCCGCCGCGAGCAGGCGGCACCAGCTGCTGTTCGTGTCCGGCGAGCGGTACGACGTGCACGGCAAGCTCGCGGCGGTGAGCGCCGACAAGGGCGAGATCACGATCCAGCGCGAGAACTTGCCCCCTGCCCTCCTCAAGATCGAGGGCCAGACGCGCATCCAACAGGACGGCCAGCAGGCCAACCTGGCCGACCTCCGGCCCGGCTCCGACATCCGCGCCAGCTTCAACCTCTCCGGGCGCCGACCCATCGCGCTCGAGGTGAACGCGGTCCACGCAGGCAAGTAATGGCGTTTCAGGCCCCGGAGCCGCAGCGCATCTTCGCCGCGTGCGCTCCGGGCCTCGAGCCCATTCTCGCGGCCGAGCTCGCTCGCCTGGGGCTCGCCGCGAAGGCGACGCCGGGCGGGGTGGATGCGGCCGGGGTGGATGCTGTCGCCCTGGCCTGCATCGGCTCGCGGGTGGCGGATGCCGTGGCGCTCCGCCTTCCGCTCGAGCGCGGGCGCTCGCCCGACGCGGCGCTCCGCAAGGCGCGGGAGCGGCTCGGCCCCGCGACGTCCGTGGTGAGGCGCCCCGGTGCAGAGCCGGTGCTGTCCGCCGACGCGGTGGGCTCTCCGCTCTTCAAGCGCGGCTGGCGCGCGCGGGTGGGCGCGGCGCCGCTGCGGGAGAGCCTGGCCGCCGCGATGCTGCTCGCCGCAGGCTTCGATGGGGAGCGCCCCTTCCTCGATCCCATGTGTGGCTCGGGCACCCTCGCCATCGAGGCCGCCGAGCTGGCGGCCCGGCGCGCCCCCGGGCGAAGCCGGCGCTTCGCTTTCGAGAGCTGGCCCGGCCACGACGCGGAGAGGACGGCGGCCGTCCGTCGCGGCTTCGCCGGGCAGGAGCGGCGGCCGCCCTGTTCGATCCATGCTTCGGACCGCAACGGGGGAGCGCTCCGGCTCGCCGAGAAGAACGCCGTCGCGGCCGGCGCTGCCGAGCTCATCGCGTTCGCGCGCGCCGATGTGGCCCGTCTTTCACCCCCACCCGGCCCCGGGCTCCTCGCCGTGAACCCGCCCTACGGGCTCCGTCTCGACGACGGCGTGGAGGGCGCATGGCGGGCGCTGGGTGAGCTGCTGCAGCGGATTCCCGGGTGGCGGGCGGTGGTGATATCCCCGGGAGACGAGCCCGAACGATGGCTGGGCCGGGCACCCGCTCAGGAGTTGCGGGTGCGCAACGGGGGACTCCCCTGCCGGATCCTGGTTCTCTGAGGAGATCGGATTTGCCCCCCCAAGAGGGATAGGGTCCTGGCGAGCCAACCCGGGCCACCCGACCCACCATGTGGTCGCGTGCTCAAGGGACTTCGACATCGCCTCCGGCGTTTCCTGCGGCGAAAGCCGCTCCGCTCGGCAATGCACTTGCTCGTGCCCTCGCAAGCCCGGGAAGGGCGCGCCAAGCTCGCCGTTCGCCGCGTCGATCACACCTTCAACAAGGTCGCGGCGCTCCGCAACGTCGACATCGACGTGCACACGGGCGAGTTCGTCTGCCTGCTGGGCCCGTCCGGCTGCGGGAAGTCCACTCTCCTCTACGCGCTGGCGGGCCTGGTCCGGCCCTCGGGTGGGCACATCTCGCTCGACGGCCAGGAGGTCACAGGCCCGGGACCGGAGCGCGTGCTGATGTTCCAGGAACCGGCGCTCTTCCCGTGGCTCACCGTGCGCCAGAACATCGTCTTCGTGCTCCGCGCGCAGGGGTTGAAGCGCAAACCTGCCGAGGTCCGCTCCCGCGAGTTCATCGATCGGGTAGGGCTCACCGGTTTCGGCGACACCCTTCCTCATCACCTCTCGGGCGGGATGCGCATGCGCGTCTCGCTGGCGCGCGCGCTCGCCATGGACCCTGCGGTGCTGCTCATGGACGAGCCTTTCGGCGCCCTCGACGCGCAGACGCGCTCCGACATGCACGAGCTCTTGCAGGGGATCTGGATGCGGGACAAGAAGACGGTGGTCTTCGTCACCCACAACATCCGCGAGGCGCTCGTGCTCGGCGACCGGGTGGTGGTGATGGCGGGTCAGCCCGGCCGCGTCCTGCAGGACCTCGAGGTGCGGCTGCCGCGCCCCCGCGATCCGGACGAGGAGGCGATCGTGGAGCTCTCGCGCCACATCCGGACGCTGCTCACGCGCGTCGAGCGGTCCCCCGACGGCGCCCTTTCCCCCACGCTCGCGCGAAGATCCAAGGACACGACGGATGATGAGGCCGCTTCTCCAGCGCGCCGGGTTCCTGACAGGACTCCTCCTCCTGTGGGCGCTCGTCTCTAGGATCGGCCCCTGGCCCCACTACCTGTTTCCCGGGCCCGCCCAGGTTGGCGCGAGCCTCGGCGGCATGATCGTGGACGGCAGGCTGGGCGAGGCCGTCCTCAGGTCGCTCGGGCGGCTCGGCCAGGGCTATGCCCTCTCCGCGGCGCTCGGGGTGCCGCTCGGCGTCTTCCTCGCCCGCGTGCCGCTCGCCCAGTCCACCGTGAAGCCGCTCGTCCTCGGGCTCCAGGCGCTGCCCTCCATCTGCTGGTTGCCGCTGGCGCTCCTGTGGTTCGGCCTCTCGGACCGGGCCATCGTCTTCGTGGTGGTGATGGGCTCGCTCCTCGCCATCGCCATCTCGACCGAGGACGGCGTTGCCTCGGTCGATCCGATGCTGCTGCGCGCCTCGGGGGTGCTCGGCATCCGGGGCCCCCGCTTTTACCTCGGCGTGCTCGTCCCCGGCGCCATGCCCGGGATCGTCACCGGCTTGAAGCTCGGCTGGAGCTTCGCCTGGCGCGCGCTCATGGCCGGGGAGCTGCTCTTCGTGGCGGGAGGCCTGGGGCAGCTCCTCCAGCAAGGCCGCGAGCTGCTCGACGTGGCGCAGGTGATGGCCGTCATGATCGCGATCGTGGCGGTGGGCGCAGCGGTCGACCAGATCCTCTTCCGCATGATCGAGGTCCGCGTTCGACGCCGCTGGGGCCTCGAGGCCGACCCTACCTGAACCCGCGGACCCCCGAGGTTCGACTGTCCATGACCCGGAGCCTGACAGCTTCCGCCGCGCTGGCCGCGCTGCTCGCCGCCGCTGGCTGTTCCAGGTCGGGTGACGGCGCGCCTGCGGGAGCGCCCGCGCCGGGCTCGGCCAGGGCCAGCAAGGCAAACGGCGGGGAGCCCTTCCGGCTCGCCTTCTTCCCCAACCTCACCCAGGCGCAGGCGCTGGTCGGGACGGCAGAAGGCGCCTTCCAGAAGGAGCTGGGCAAGGGGGTCACCACCCGCCAGTTCAACGCCGGTCCGGCCGCCATGGAGGCGCTCCTGGCCGGCGACGTGGACGTGGCGTACGTGGGGCCCGGCCCGGCCTCCATCGCCTTCCTGCGCTCCGGCGGCGCCGCGCTCGCGGTCGTGGCGGGGGCCGTCTCCGGCGGCGCCGCGCTCGTGGCCCGGCCCGGAGTGAACGGGCCCAAGGACCTCGTCGGCAAGCGCGTCGCCTCACCCCAGCTCGGCAACACGCAGGACATCGCGCTGCGATCCTGGGTCCGCGCTCAGGGGCTGCGCATCGGCGAGGGCAAGGGGGAGGTGAGGATCGTTCCGCTCGCCAACCCTGACATCCTGGGTCTCTTCGCGCGCGGGGAGCTCGCCGCGGCGTGGGTGCCCGAGCCGTGGACTGCCAGGCTCGTCGGCGAGGCCAAGGCGCGCATCCTGGTGGACGAGCGCGACCTGTGGCCGGGGGGGGCCTTCCCGACGACGGTCGTGGTCGCGACGCAGCGGGCGCTGCGCGCGCGCCGGGCCGACGTGGTGGCGATCCTGCGCGCCCACCTGGCGCTCACCGCGCGCTGGAAGGCCGACCCTCCGGGTTTCGCGCGAGCCGCCAACGCACAGTACGGGAAGCTCACCGGCCATCCCCTCTCGGACGCCCTGCTGCAGGATGCCTTCTCGCGCATGGAGCCCACCGCCGAGCCTCTGGGAGAGCAGCTCGTGACCGGCGCGAAGCACGCGCAGGCGCTCAAATTCGCCCCCCCGGGCTCGCTCGAGGGTATCGTCGATCCGTCCTTGCTGGAGGAGGCGCGCCGGCCGCGCTGACACAGCGCGAGAGACGCCCGTGAATTCCCGCGTGTGCCCTCGCATCCAACTCCCATGACGGCCGATCCGCGCGATCTCGAGAAGCTGGTGGTGGAGGGCGCGCTCTCCGGGGCGCCGGCGTCCGCGCTCGAGCCCGCTCGCCTGGCGCGCCTGCTCGGCCTGGACGAGCGGCTGCTGGTCGCGGTGGGCCGTCACCGGCGCCCCTGGCGCACCACCGCCGCGCGCCTCCTCACCGGCGCCGGGGACGCCCGGAGCTGGGCCATCCTGGGGGTGGTCTGCCTGGCGAGTGGGCGACGCCGCGGAGCGCATCTGGGCCTCCGCCTTGCAGCGGGATCGACGTTCGGGGCTCTGGCGGCCCAGGCGCTCAAGCGCACGCTGACGCGCGCCCGCCCCACCTCCGCCATCGCCGGCTTCACCGCGCTCGCCGACGATCCCGACGCCTTCTCCTTTCCCTCCGGCCACTCGGCGGGAGCTTTCGGAGTGGCGGCGGCGGTCGCGGGCGAGGGCTACGGCGCCGGGTCCATCGCGCTCCTCCTCGCCACGGGCATCGCGCTCTCGCGCATCTACCTCGGCGCGCACTACCCGCTCGACGTGGCGGTGGGCGCGGTGATCGGCGCCGGCTCGGGCACGCTGGCGCGGCTGGTGGTCCCGTAGCGCCGGGTCCGCAGCGCTTCGCGGGCGATCACCCCTCCGCTTTGGCGGGAGGCGCCCCCGGCGTGAGGGCGCGGCTGTGGGGATGCCGCACGTCGGTGCCGCGCACCATGTACACGACCATCTCGGCGAGGTTGATGGCGTGGTCGCCGAACCGCTCCAGGTACTTCGCCGCGAACAGGAGCGCCGTGGCGCGCCGGATGGCGCGCGGATCCTCCATCATGAGCGCCAGGAGCTGGTTGAAGAGCTTGAGGTAGAGCGCGTCGAGCAGGTCGTCTCCGCGCATGACCTCCTCGGCCTTGGCCACGTCGCGCTCCACGAAGGCGTCGAGCGCCTTGCGGAGCTGCGCCTGCGCCATCTCGGCGAGGCTGGAGATATCGTGGATGGGGCGCAGCGGCGGTGCCTGGGAGAGCTCCAGGGCGCGCCCGGCGATGTTCACCGCCATGTCGCCCATGCGCTCGAGGTCGGTCACGATCTTGAGGGCGGTGGTGATGAAGCGCAGGTCGCTCGCGGCGGGCTGCCGGAGCGCCAGCAGCCGGAGGCACGCGCCGTCGATCTCCACCTCGAGCCGGTTCACCTCGACGTCGTTCGCCTTCACGGTGGCGGCGAGGTCGGAGGCGCGCTCGGTGATGGCGCGGACACTGTCGGCGATGGCGCTCTCCACCTTGCCGCCCATGAAGAGGAGCTTCTGACGCAACCCCTCCAGCTCGCTCTCGTACGTCCTGTCGGTGTGGGTCGCTGCCATCTCTAGCCGAACTTTCCGGTCACGTAGTCCTCGGTGCGCTGCTCCTGGGGGTTGGTGAAGATCCCCTCGGTGGGCCCCGCCTCGACGAGCTGGCCCATGTAGAAAAAGGCGGTGTGATCGGAGACACGCGCGGCCTGCTGCATGTTGTGCGTCACGATGACGATGGTGTAGCTCGACTGGAGCTCGTGCATCAGCTCCTCGATGCGGGCGGAGGCAATAGGGTCGAGCGCGCTCGCCGGCTCGTCCATCAGCAGCACCTCCGGCTCCACCGCCAGCGCGCGCGCGATGCAAAGCCGCTGCTGCTGGCCGCCCGAGAGCGAGACGGCCGGCGCCTTCAGGC
Source organism: Myxococcales bacterium (assembly GCA_038320275.1). Classification (GTDB taxonomy): domain Bacteria; phylum Myxococcota; class Myxococcia; order Myxococcales; family Anaeromyxobacteraceae; genus Anaeromyxobacter_A. Next base: position 30,962 of record JBBQEB010000018.1, read on the forward strand.
GATCCTTCACCTCGTCCCACAGCGCGGCCTGGCGCAGGCAGCGCTCGACCACGGCGTCGAGATCGCCCTTCCAGCCGTTGAGGTGGAGCCCGGAGGCGACGTTGCCGTGGATCGACATGGTGGGGAACGGGTTGGGCCGCTGGAAGACCATGCCCACCCGCCGGCGCAGGCGCACCGGATCCACACCGCCGGCGTACAGGTCCTCGCCATCGAGCGAGACCTCGCCCTCGGAGCGCGCCCCAGGCACCAGCTCGTGCATGCGGTTGAGGCAGCGCAAGAACGTGGATTTCCCGCAACCGGATGGGCCGATGACGGCCATCACCGAGAGCGCAGGCACGTCGAGATCGACCCCGTGCAGCACCTCGTTGGCGCCGAAGAAGGCCTTGAGCCGGCGCACGGAGACCTTGGGCGCCGCGGCTGCCAGGGGGCCGGCCTGGCCGCTGGTGAGGGCGGGGACCGGTGCGTTCACGCGCGGGCTCCGGGGGTGGTGCGCCGCAGGATCCAGCGGGCGCTGAGGTTGAGGAAGCCGACGAGGAGCAGGAGCGCCAGCGCGGCGCTCCAGGCTTTCTGGTGCCAGTCCTCGTACGGACTGATGGCGTAATTGAAGATCTGCACGGTGAGGGAGGCCGTCGGCTGGTCGGGCCGGAAGTTCCAGTACTGGTTGTTGAGCGAGGTGAAGAGGAGGGGCGCCGTCTCCCCCGCTGCCCGAGCCACCGCGAGGAGCACCGCGGTGAGGATTCCGCCCGCCGCGGTGCGCAGCACGATGCGGAGGCTCGTCTTCCATCCCGGAATGCCGAGCGCCAGCGAGGCCTCGCGCAGGCTGGAAGGGACGAGGCGCACCAGCTCCTCGGTGGAGCGCGCCAGCGCGGGGATCATGAGGAGCGCCAGCGCCAGCGCGCCGGCGATGGCGGAGAAGCGGCGCATGGGGATGACCACCAGGCTATAGGCGACGATGCCGATGACGATGGAAGGCACGCCGGAGAAGACCTCGGCGGTGAAGCGCACCGTGCGCCCGAAGGGGCCATCCCCCCGTTCGGCCAGGAAGATCCCCGCGCCGATCCCGAAGGGCAGGCCCACCAGCGAGCCGAGCCCCACCAGCATGGCGGTGCCCAGGATGGCGTTCCCCACCCCGCCGCCTGGCTCGCCCACCGGCGTGGGCAGCGCGGTGAAGAAGGTGAGCCCCAGGCCAGGCGCGCCGCGGGAGACGACGAGCCAGAGCAGGGAGCCGAGCGGGATGAGGGCCACGAGCACCATCGCGCCGCACAGGCAGGTGACGATCGCGTTCACGGCCCGCCGGAGGCGGAGGGAGCGCATGGTTCAGGAGCCCCGGGCCGGCCCGCGGGCGACCACGCGGACGAGCAGCCGCGCCAAGGTGTTGAGGAGCAGGGAGAGGCCGAAGAGGACGAGGGCCAGCCCGGCCAGCGCGCCCACGTGCACGGCGCCGGTGGCCTCGGCGAACTCGTTCGCGATGACGGCGGGGAGCGTGTAGCCAGCGGCGAAGAGCGAGGCGTGGATCTCGGGCGAGTTCCCGATCACCATGGTGACGGCCATCGTCTCGCCCAGGGCGCGGCCGAGGCCGAGCAGCGCAGCGCCCAGGATGCCTGGCTTCGCGTAGGGGAGCACCGCCATCCGGATGGCCTCCCAGCGCGTCGCGCCGAGCGCGAGGGCCCCCTCCCGCAGCGCGGACGGCACCGTCTTCAGCACCTCGCCCGTCACCGAGGTGATGGTGGGCAGGATCATGACCGCCAGGATCATCCCCGCGGCGAGATAGCCGAGGCCGATGGGCGCTCCCCGGAAGATGGGGAGGAAGCCGAGCGTCCTCGCGAGCGCCGGCTCGACGTGGTCGCGCAGGAGCGGCACCAGGACGAAGAGCCCCCACAGCCCGTAAACCACGCTGGGGATGGCGGCGAGCGTCTCGATGGCAAACGACACCAGCGGCCGGAGCCTCGCCGGCCCCATTTCGGAGAGGAACAGGGCGAGTCCCACCGAGACCGGAAGCGCGACCGCGAGGGCGATGGCGCTCGTCACGAGCGTGCCGTACACGAACGGCAGCGCGCCGAAGGAGCCGGCGACGGGATCCCAGCTCGAGTCGCCCAGGAAGTGAAACACCCCGCCGGCGAGGGCGGGACGTGCAGCCTGGGCGAGCTCGATCACGACGACGCCCACCACGGCCAGGACGCCGCCGCCCAGGATCGCGAGCGCGGCGGCCCAGACCTTGTCGCCCTTGCCGCCCCCGCCGAGCGGGCGCCGCTCCACCCGAGGTGGGAGCAGCGGCGCCGTTGCGGCGAGGTCAGTGGGAGGAGGCAAAGGAGACCGGCTTTCCCTGGACGGTGATGGTCTTCAGCTTGCGAGAGACCGCCTCCACCACCGGCGCGGGGAGCGGCGCGTAATCCAGCGGGGCGGCCGCCGCCTGACCGTCGTGCACCGCCCACCAGAGGAACCGGACGAGGGACTCGCCCTTCACGGCGTCCTTCTGCTCGGCGTACACGAGCAGGTAGGTGAAGGCGGCGATGGGGTACGACGCCTTGCCGGCCGGGTCGGTGATCGACACCCGGAAGTCGTCCGGAAGCTTGGCGCCCGCCGCCGCGGAGGAGGTGCTCTCGATGGAGGGCGAGACGAAGGCGCCCTCGCGATTCTTCAGCGCGGCCATGGGGAGCTTGTTCTGGTCTGCGTAGGCGAGCTCCACGTAGCCCACCGCGCCGGGCGTGCTCTTCACGAGGCCGGTGACGCCCTCGTTGCCCTTCGCGCCGAGCCCGGCCGGCCACTTGACGCTCTTGCCCGCGCCCACCGCGCTCTTCCACTCCGGCGAGACCTTGGCCAGGTAGTCGGTGAAGATGCTGGTCGTCCCCGAGCCGTCCGAGCGGTGCACCACCGTCACCGCGGTGTCCGGAAGGATCAAGCCGGCGTTGTCCTTCGCGATGGCGGGGTCGTTCCACTTCAGGATCTTGCCCATGAAGAGCCCAGCCAGCGTCTCGGGAGTGAGCTTCAGCCCCTGCAACGGCACGTTGTAGGTCACGACCACCGCCCCGAGCACGGTCGGGATGTGCAAGAGGCCGGGGGCCTTCGAGAGCTCCTCGTCGGTGAGCGGCGCGTCCGAGGCGCCGAACTCCACCGTGCGCTCGGTGATCTGCTTGATGCCGCCCCCTGAGCCGATCGACTGGTAGTTGAAGTGCTGCCCAGGGTTCTTCTTCGCATAGTCGCTGAACCACTTCGAGTAGATGGGAAACGGGAAGGTGGCGCCGGCGCCGGTGATGAGCAGGTCGCCGGCCTGCGCGGCGAAGGCCGCCAGGAGGACTGCCGCTGCAAAGGTCCTTTTCATGCGGGACGGTGTAACCGCGGCGCGTGACGGTCCCGTGACGGAGGGGTGACGTCTTCCGGCTACCCCCCACGTGCCCTCACCCTTCAGTCAGTCGCACCCAGAAGCGGGTGCCGGCCGTTCCGCTCTCCACGCCCACCTCTCCGCCCTGGGCCTGGGCGAGGTGCTTCACGATTGCGAGTCCGAGCCCGGTCCCTCCCTGCTCACGCGAGCGCCCCGGGTCTGCCCGGTAGAAGCGCTCGAAGATGCGGGACAGGTGGTGAGCCTCGATGCCGGGCCCCGTGTCGCGGACCGCGAGGACGACCCCTTCCGGCGAGGCCGCAGCCGAGAGCTCGACCTCGCCGGTGGGCGTGTACTTCACCGCGTTGTCGACGAGGTTCACCAGCACCTGTTCCAGCGCGCGCACATCCGCGGTGACGGCGAGCTCCTGCGGCACGCTGGCGAAGAGCCGCAAGCCCTTGGCCGCCGCGCGCTCGGCGTGCAGCTCCAGCACGCCGCGGGCGAGTGGCGCCAGCTCCACGCGCCCGAGCTGCATGGCCCACTGGCCCGACTCGATCCGCGAGAGATCGAGGAGATCGGAGGTGAGCCGCGAGAGCCTGTCGGCGTGCCGCGCGATCATCTCCACGAAGCGGCGCGCGGTGGGAGGGTCCTCCAGCACGGGCCCGAGCAGCGTCTCCGCGGCCGCCCGCACCGCCGAGATGGGGGTGCGCAGCTCGTGGCTGGCGTTCGCGACGAAGTCGCGCCGGGTGGCGGCGGCGCGCCGGGCCGAGGTCACGTCGCGAAGGACGAGGAGCACCTCCCCCCGCAGGAGCGGCGCGGCGCGCGCGTCGAGGATCCGGCGAGGCGCCTGGAGCGTGAGCTCGAGCTGCCGGCCCGTCCCCTCGACCGCCCTGCGCACCGCCTCCGCCAGCTCCGGCGAGCGGACGATCTCGAGCGGCGAGAGCCCGGCCGCCTTGCCACCCGGCGCCAGCCGCTCGAAGGCGGGG
>JBBQEB010000019.1:0-34718 GCA_038320275.1 Myxococcales bacterium
GGTCGGGGTCGCGGTCGGGATCGAGGTCGAGGTCGGGATCGGGGTCGAGGTCGAGGTGGAAATCGGTGTCGAAGTCGAGGTCGATGTCGCCACCCCGTGCGGGCTCCCGTGCTCTCCCGGTGCGGGGAGTACCGGCACCTCCACCTTCGGCGGTTCGGGCGCGAGCGGCGCGGCTGGAGCGGCCGTGGCGAGGAGGAGGGCTGCGAGGAGGCCGCTAACCATGCTGTGCCTCGGGGAGGTGGAGCGCGCGGCGCAGGGCGGCGAGCGTGTCGGGGAGGGGCGAGCGCTCGTTGGGTTCCTGGCGGAACACCCGCTGAAGCCCCTCGATGCAGAGCAGGGCACGGTCGATGCGGGCGTTGGAGCCGGCGGCGTACGCGCCCACTTCCACCAGGTCGGCGGCCTCCCGGTAGGTGGCGAGGACCTCGCGCGCGCTGCGCGCCACCTCGAGGTGGGCGCTCCCCACCACGTCGCTCATGACGCGCGAGATGCTGGCGAGGACGTCCACCGCGGGGAAATGGCCCGCCTCGGCGAGCTTGCGCGAGAGCACGATGTGGCCGTCCAGGGTGGCCTTGGCGGCGTCCACGATGGGGTCCGTCTGGTCGTCGCCCTCCGCCAGGACGGTGTAGAAGGCTGTGATGCTCCCGGGCCCGGAGTCGTTTCCCGCGCGCTCCACCAGGCGGGGCAGCAGCGCGAAGGCCGAGGGCGGGTAGCCCTTGGTGGTGGGCGGCTCGCCCGCGGCGAGCCCGATCTCCCGCTGCGCCTGCGCGACGCGCGAGAGCGAGTCGACGAGCAGGAGCACGCGCTTTCCCTCCCCGCGGAAGTACTCGGCGATGGAGGTCGCCGCCATGGCGGCGCGCACGCGCTTCAGGGGCGACTCGTCGCTGGTGGCGATGACCACTACCGCGCGCGCGAGCCCAGGCCCGAGGTCGCGCTCGATGAAGTCGCGCACCTCGCGGCCGCGCTCGCCGACCAACCCGACCACCACCACGTCCGCGTCCGCGGAGCGGGCCAGCATGCCCAGCAGAACGCTCTTTCCCACGCCCGGGCCCGCCATCACCGCGAGCCTCTGCCCCTCGCCGACGGTGAGGCAGGCGTCGATGGAGCGGATGCCCACCGCGATGGGGCGAGTCACCCGCCTCCGCTCCATGGCGAGGGGAGGCGTCGCGTGGAGCCGGGCCCTGCCGCGCAGCAGGGGCAAAGGGCCCCCGTCCATGGGCTTGAGCGCCGCGTCCACCACCCTGCCCAGGAGAGCGTCGCCCACCGCGATGCGGTCCGCACTGGCGCGCGGGATCACCCGGCAGCCCTCGCCGATGCCCTGGATGTCCCCGAGCGGCATCAGCCGCGCGGTCTGCCCGAAGAAGCCCACCACTTCCGCCATGACCGAGACTCCGTCCGGCGCCCGGATCTCACAGGTGGTCCCCACCGCGACCCGAGGCAGCGCGGCCTCGACCACCAGGCCGGTGGCGCGGACCACCGTTCCGGTGAGCGGAAGCGGGTCGGCCTCTGCGATGGCGCGCGCCACGGCCTCGAGGGGGAGGACGCTCACGCGGCTTCCTCCTCGCCGGAGACTCCATCGACGGCGCGGCGGATCTCGGAGAGGCGGGTGGAAAGCCTGCCATCCACCTGGCCGAAGTCGGTATCCACCACGCAGTCGCCGCTGCTCAGCCCCGGGTCGGCCACGATCTCGATCCGCGCCGCGGTGACGCCCTCCAGCGCGGCCTTGCCCACCTCCGACTGCAGGGCCGCAGCGTCGTCCGGGGCGAGCCGGATCGCCACGCGCCGGGAGTCGCCCGCCCGGCGCACCGCCGAGCGCACCAGCGCGAAGAGGGCCTCCGGGCTCTGGCGGATCTCGATCTCCAGGATCTTGCGCGCCACCTGGAACGCGATCTCGATGGCGTCGGCGCGGGCGCCCTCCGCCAGGCGGTCGGCCTGCGCGCGCAGCATCTCGACCGCAGCGTCCACCCGGTCGAGCGCGTCCCGGCGGATGGCCTCCAGATCGGCAGCGGACACCGAGGGCGCGCTGGGCGCCTCGGGAGCGGCAGCGTGGGCGAGGGAGCGCGGGACCGGGCCCGGCAGCACCCCGCGCTGCGAGGCGGGCGCGAAGCGGGCCGGGACCGCCACGGGCACGTCGGGGACCCCGGAGAGGAAGTGGGGCTTGCGGGCTGGGGAGGGCGCCATGGCTACACCATCGCCTCGCCGGTTCCGGCGATGGTGATGCGGCCGGCCTGCGCGATCTCCAGCGTGAGCTTGGCGATGTCGCTCTGTGCGGTCTCGACGGTGGAGAGCTTCACCGGCCCCATCGCGAGCAGGTCGTCCTCCAGCATCTCGGCCGCGCGGCTCGACAGGTTGGCGAGCAGCTTCGTCTTGAGCTCCGGCGTGGCGCCCTTCAGCGCCACCGCGAGCTTGCTCGTGTCGATCTCCCGCAGGAGCGTCTGCAGGTCGCGGTCGCCCAGCCGGCGCAGGTCGTCGAAGGTGAAGAGCCTGCCGCGCAGCTCGCCCGCGAGCGCCGCGCTGTCCTTCTCGATCTCGGAGATGACCTCGCCCTGCTGGGCGGCGGTGCAGCGGCGGAGGATCTCGAGGGCGACCGCCTTGCCATTCACCTTCTTCATGCCCCCGGCCACCAGCGACTTCAGCTCGGTGTTGAGCGCCGAGCAGATCTCCCGGAGCACCTCCGGCGCCACCGAGTCGATGACCGCCATGCGGCGCAGAATGTCCGGGCGCGCCCTCTCGGGCATGTGGTCGATGACGGCGGCGGCGCGCGCGGCGTCCACCGAGGAGAGGACCAGCGCGACCGTCTGCGGCGACTCGTGGGCGAGCACCATGGCGAGGGCCTCCGGCTCCGCCTGGGCCACCGGTCCGAGCGTTTCGTCCGCTTCGGGCGCGTTCCCGTCGTGGCCGAAAGCCCGGGCGGCCATGTCGGAGCCAAGCGCCTTCACCGCGGCCTCGCGCAACACCCGGTCGGAGAGGATGGGGTCGGAGCCTTCCATGGCGTCCACGAAGAGCTGCAGCGCGTCGGGGACGGTGTTGGGCGGCCCCTTCCGCAGGACCTTCGCGCCCTGCGCCACCAGCCGGAGCTCGGGCTCGCCGAGCTGCTTGAACAGGGCGCCGGCGGCCTCCGGCCCGAGGCCGAGGAGCAGGGCGGCCGCGCGGGTGGAGCCGGGTCCGGCGGGCGAGGCGGTCGGTGCGGCGAGCTCAGGCATGGGGGCTTCCCTCGTTCATCCAGGCTTTGAGGACGTGGGCTGCGCGGGCGGGGTCCTTCGCCGCGAGAGCTTTGGCCCGCTCGCGCAGCTCCTCACGCGGGTCGGCGAAGGCCGGCTGGTGGACGCCTGGGAGCCCAGGGGCTCCTCCGGCGGTGCCCGCCTCGATCTCCGAGACGCGGGCTCCCGGGACGAGCGTGGGCCCGCCGCTGGGCGCCGCGCGGCGGCGGCCCAGCGCGAGCGCCACCAGCGCGAGCAGCAGGATCACGCCGACACCGCCCGCGATGAGCCAGGCCTTGGGCGGGAGCTTCCCGGCGGCGGCTGCCGCGGGCGTTCCGGCCCCGGGGTCCTCCGCGTGCACGAACGGAGCGCTGGAGATGTCGAGCTCGTCGCCGCGGGCGGCGTCGAAGCCGACGGCTCGCTTGGCGAGCTCACCCAGCCGCGCCACCTCGGCCTCGGGGCGAGGCTTGCCGCTTGCGCCGTCGAGGAGCACCGCCACCGAGAGCCGCTTCAGGCGCGGCATGCGCTGCACGGTGGTGGTGGTGGTGCGCGAGACGTCGTAGTTGCGCGTCTCGTCCTGCATGTTCGAGGACCCGCGGTTCTGTGTGCCCTGCGAGGCGACCTGCGGCTGCAGCGGCTGGTTCGCGGCGGCCCCGGCGATGCCGCCCGCGGCGGTCGCGTCCTGGCTCTGCGACTGGGAGACCCGGCGCTCGCTGCGGACGGCGGTCGCGTCGGGATCGACGCTCTCGGCCGCGGTGCTGACCTCGGACGAGTCGACGTTGGCGGTGATGCGGGCCACCACCGCGCCCGGGCCAACCGCCTGCTCGAGGAGGTCCACCACGCGCCGCTCGAGATCGTGCTCCAGCTTTCGCTGCCAGGCGCTCGCCTCGCCCCAAGGCGTGTCGGTGGAGAGCACGCTCCCCTTGCCATCGACCAGGGTGACGTTGCTGGCCGAGAGCCCCGGGACGGCCGAGGCGACCAGGTGGCGGATGCCGGCCACCTCGCGGTCCTCCAGCGCGCGGCCGGGCTGAAGGTTCACCACCACCGCCGCCGAAGCCTTCTTGTCGTCGTCGCGGAAGAGCCCCTTCTCCGACATCGTGAGGTGGACGCGAGCCGAGCGGACCGGGCCGAGCCGCGAGATGGTGCGTGCGAGCTCGCCCTCGGTGGCGCGCCGGAGGTTCACCTTCTGGGTGAACTCGGAGACGCCGAGATCGCCACGGTCGAACAGCTCGAAGCCCACGCCAGCGCCGCGGGGCAGGCCGGCTGCCGCCAGCAGGAGCCGCGCGTCGTAAACCTTGGCTGCCGGCACGGCCAGGGCGGAGCCGTTGGCCTCGACCCGGAACGGCACCCCCGCCGCCTTGAGCTGCGCGGCGGCCTCGCCGGAGTCCTCGGCGGTGAGGTTCGTGAAGGCGTACTGCCAGCCGTCGGAGGACTGCATGGAGAGGGCGGCGCCGCCCGCGATGGCGCCCAGCACCACCACCAGGAGGAGCGCCTTCACCGCGGCCGGCAAGGCGCCGAGGCGGGAGGGGAGCTCGCGGAGCTGCTTCAGGAGAGGTTCCATGGATCAGGCCTCGCGCCCCGGCCGCGTCATCAGATGCCCATCCGCATGACGTCCTGGTACGCCTCGACGAGCTTGTTGCGGACCTTCACCGACAGCTTCATCGCCACGTCGGCCTTCTCGAGAGCGAGGGCAGTCTCGTGCAAATTGCCCTTGCCCATGGCGACGTCCTCCACCTGCTTGTCGGCGTCGGTCTGCAGCCGGTCGACCTGTCCGATGGCCTTCCCGAGCGCGTCGGCAAAGGACCCGCCGGCGCCCTCCTCGCCGATGGCGGACGGGCCGGCGCGGTCGAGGCCGGTGGTGGGACGGGTGAGCGCGGCGGGAATGGTGATGGGGGCCATCGCTACCTCGTGATGTCGAGGGCCCGCTGGGCCATCGTCTTGAGAGTGTCGACCGCGGTGGCGTTGGCGTCGTACGCGCGGGAGGCCGACATGAGGTTCACGACCTCGTGGATGGGGTTCACGTTGGGTAACGTCACGAATCCCGAGCCGTCGGCGTCCGGATGCGATGGGTCGTAAACGCGGCGCCCAGGCGTCGCGTCCTGGGCCACCCGGGACACGCGCACGCTCATGGGCGAGGCCCCGCCCGCCTGGGCGAGCTGGTCGCCGAAGGGCACCGCCTCCATCACCGGGTCGAGCCGCTTGTAGGGCTTGCCGTCGGGGCCGCGCGTCGACTCCGCGTTGGCGAGGTTGGAGGAGGCGAGGTTCACTCGCGTGCGCTCGGCGGAGAGGCCGGAGGAGCTGATGCGGAGGGCGGAGAGGAAGTCCATGTCGACCTCAAGTGCTAGGCGGTGCCGTCGGAGGCGGCGTAGCGGAGGATGGCGAGCTTCTTCTGGGCGGAGCGGGCCGCGGCCCCGTACTGGATGGCGTTCTCCGCCACCGCGGTGAGGGCGCGGTCGACGTCCACCGCGTTGCCGTCGAGCCCGGCGCCGTCGGCGGACTGGGTGATCACCGGCGAGCCCGGCGCGCCCGGGAGATCGCCCGGCGTCCCCAGCGGGATGTCGCGGGAGAGCTCGCCCGCGCCGTGCCCCGCCGAGGAGAGGAACACCGGAGAGGCCGGCGAGCGCGCCTCCGAGGCGGCCGCGCTCGCCCGCATGGCGGCGGCGAAGTCCACCTCGCGCGGCACGAAGCCGGGCGTGTTGGCGTTGGCGAGGTTCCCGGCCAGCACGTTGTGGCGAAGCAGCCGCGCGTCGAGCGCGTGCTCCAGCGTGCCCAGGGTGGAATCGAAGATCTTCACGAGCCCTCCTCTTGCGAGGTCCATGCCCGCGGCAACGCGGCCGAGATCGCCAGGGCACTTCCAGCACCCTGGGCGAGCGCGCCGGGCGAAGGTTGCCCGGCTGCAGGATCGGCCGCTTCCACATCCGCGCCGCTCTCCCGCCATGCGCGCAGCTTGTTGCGCAAGGTGCGCAGGCCGATGCCGAGCAGGCGCGCGGCGTGGGTGCGATTGCCGCTCACCCGCCGCAGGGCCTCCGCGACGGCGAGCCGCTCCAGCGCACCGAGGTCGAGAGGGAGCGAGGAGGGGAACCCGCCTGCGGGCGTCGCGGGGAGCGCCGGGGTGGGCAGCCGACTCACCTCTCCCGTAGGCCCGCCCATCGCGACCAGCGAGGGGCCGCGCCCGAGTCGGAGGTGGGCCGCGGTGAGGAGCGGCCCCGGACAGCGCACCATGGCGCGCTCGAGGACGTTGCGCAGCTCGCGCACGTTGCCGGGAAAGGCGTGGTCGCGGAGGAGCGCCGCCGCGGCGGGGTCGAGCAGCGGGGGTGCGCGCCCGAGCCCGCGCGCGGCGTCGGCGAGGAGCGCCTGGGTGAGCGCGGGCAGGTCCTCGGCTCGGGCGCGGAGGGGCGGCAGCACGATGGGGAACACGTCCAGCCGGTAGTAGAGGTCGGAGCGGAACCCTCCCTGGCGCACCATCTCGGCGAGGTCGCGGTTGGTGGTCGCCACCACCCGGACGTCGAGCGCCACCGCGCCCCGACCGCCCACGCGATCGACCTCCCGCTCCTGCAGGACCCGCAGGAGCTTCGCCTGCAGCGCGAGCGGCAGCTCGGAGATCTCGTCGAGGAGGATGGTGCCGCGCTGCGCCTGCTCGAAGCGGCCGGTGCGGCGCTCCGAGGCGCCGGTGAAGGCTCCCCGCTCGTGGCCGAAGAGCTCGCTCTCCAGCAATTCCGCCGGGAGCGCCGCGCAGTTCACCGCGACATAGGGGCCCGGCCGGCCCGAGCGCGCGTGCAGGAGCCGGGCGATGAGCTCCTTGCCGGTGCCGCTCTCGCCGAGGAGCAGGACGGTCGTCCGCGTGGGCGCCACGTCGAGGGCCGCCTCGACGACCTCGCGCATGGCGGCGCTCACCGCGATGGGCTCCGGCCCTGAGAGCGGTGCGGGGGTGGAGACTGCGGTCGCGGTTGCGGAGAGGTTCATGGCCGGCCTCCTGAGGTCGGGTCTTTCGGCGCGGAGAGCGCGCGGCGAGCGTCAGCGAGGAGTGCCTCCGCCTCGCGGGTGTCGAGCGCCGCCGGGGGCGCGCCGATGGAGCCGCCCCCCTGGGCGGGCCTCCGGCCCACCGCGCGGGTCACCTTCACCCAGCGTGGCGAGGCGAGGGCGGTGCGGGAAGAGCGGGCTCGGGCGAACTCGAGCACCACGCCCGCCCGGACGCGGTCGTCGGCTTCGAGGTACAGCTCGGCCGTTCGCAGCAGGTGCTCCGGGAGGGCCGCGTGGGGCACCCGCCCCGCGGCCGCGGCGAGGACGTTCGCGGCGAACGCGGGCGCTCCAGCGGCCTGGGCCGCGTCCGCCGCTGCCACGTCGAGCTCGTATGCACGCGAGCCACCGCCGCGATCCGGCAGCGCCATCCAGTACGCCAGCGCCTCGGTGCGCTCCTCCGCGCGGGGGGAGCGCAGCGCCGCGAGCAGGACCCTCCGGCAGGTGGCTGGCGCGCCGGAGCAGGCCCGCCTGCCGGCGGGGCCGGCGAGAAGCTCACGGGCGCCCTCCAGCGGACGGTCCATGAAGGCGAGGGCCCTGGCGCGGCGGAGGGTCAGCTCCCGGGCGGCGTCCGGGTTGGCATCGCCGGGCTCGTACACCGTGTCGAGGCCGCTCGTCTCCAGGCATTCCCAGGACAGCTCGCACAGCCGCGCGCTGGCGAGCCGGCCATACGGGCCGCCGCGCACCTGCGCCCAGGCGGCTCCGGCCGCGCGCAGATCGCCCTCGGCGGCCGCGAAATCCCCGCGCACCAGCGCGTCGAGGCTCGCCTCGGCACCCGCGACAGGCGAGTGCTCCACGAGCGGCGGCGCGTCCTCGCCCGCCCACGGGAGACCCTTCACCTCGCGAAGCTGGAGGAGAGTGCCGTCGGACGGGTGGAGCAGGCGCGCCACGATCCTGCGCGAGCGGCATCCCAGCCTCACCTCGCCCGCGCCCTCGGCGACCGTGGGGCAGATCGCGAGCGGCGCCCGCCGCAGGGCGCGGGCCACCGTGGCGGCTCCGCGGCCGGGCACCTCGATCACCACCGTCGCCCCGAGCGACTCCACCCGCAGCCCGACCTTGCCCGTGACGGCGGGGAGGAGCGCGTGCTCGATGGCCTCGCCGTCCCCCAGGGTGGAGGCGGCGGCGGCCGGGGCCGCGAGCGACAGCAGGAGCAGGGCGAGCGCGCGCAAGGGAGCGGGGCCGGTCAAGCGGTGGCGACGAGATCGCGGTTCCGGCGGCGGAGCTTCTCGACGAGCGTCGTGCGCTGGAGGCCGAGGAGGTCGGCCGCGGCCTTCTTGTTGCCTCGGGTGCGGAGGAGGGCGGCGTCGATGTAGGCGTCCTCCAGCCGCCGGAGCATGCCGGGCAGGTCGACCGGCCTGTCGTCGAGGTCCACGGGGCCCGCGCTGGGCTGCGGCTCGGGGGTCCGGAAGAGCTGGCGCACCTCGGCGCACTCGTCGACGGGCGGCGCGAGCTCGAGCCGGCGCTCCTCGAACATTTCCGCCCGCCCGCTCGCCGGACGAAGGTGCTCCGGCAGATCCACCACCCGGATGACCGCCCCCTCGGTGCAGACCGAGACGCGCTCGACCAGGTTCTCCAGCTCGCGCACGTTGCCGGGCCAGGCGTGCTCCTCGAGGAGAGACAGCACCGCCGGCTCGATGGGCCGGGACTCGCCGCGCGAGAGCCAGAAGTGCGAGAAGAGGTGTGCGATGTCGCCGCGGCGGCGGCGCAGCGGCGGGACCTCCACCGGGCAGACGAGGAGCCGGTAGTAGAGGTCGCGGCGGAAGCGGCCGGCGGCCACCTCGGCCTCCAGGTCCTTGTTCGTCGCCGCGACCAGCCGGAAGTTGGAGGGCACCGACTCGGTGGAGCCGACCGGCTCGTAGGTGCGCTCCTGGAGGACGCGCAGGAGCTTCACCTGAAGGCTCAGCGGCAGCTCGCCGATCTCGTCGAGGAAGAGAGTGCCGCCTTCGGCGGCGGCGATGCGGCCGCGGCGAGCGGCGACCGCCCCCGTGAAAGCTCCCTTCACGTGGCCGAACAGCTCGCTCTCCAGCAACGCCTCCGGGATGGCCCCGCAGTTCACCGGGACGAGGGCGCGGCCGGCGCGCGGGCTGCGCGCGTGGATGAGGCGGGCGAACACCTCCTTGCCCACGCCCGTCTCACCGGTGATGAGGACGGTCGCCTCGCTGGTGGCGATGCGGGCACACGTCCGGACGAGGTCCAGGAGAGGTGAGTCCGGCCCGTGCACCAGCGCCGTCGTGCTCGCCTCGTTCCAAGCTGCCGTCACCGCCATGTGACCTCCCCGTCAGGTTCGCGACGGACATGAGCAAGCGGGAGGCCAGGACGTCAGACGCATGGCGCCAACGGTGAAACGCGGGTTTCCGTGACGTGCGGAGATGGACGCACAGGGGAGTTTCCAGAACCCCGGGGTCGGGCGCCGGGTCCCAGGCGATTTCGCCCGCGGAACCTCGGCTTCGCTGGCAGCCGTACCGTCACCCACCGTGGATCACACGGCTTGCCGCGCCGCGGGGCAGGTGGGCATCCCATCCCGCCCGCGCCGGGGAAGGAAGCGCGCGACGGCCGCGAGGCGCCGCTGCCTTGACACCCGCGGAGCCGCGTCATTACCTCCTCCGCTCCCCACGATGTCCTCCCCTCCGAATGCCCTGGATCTGGGCGCTCCGGCGCGCGCCGCCTTCCTGGCGCCAGAGACGCGCTCTCTCACGCTCCCGGGCGAGCTGCCGCTCGAGCTCGGCGGCGCGCTGCGCGAGGTCCGGGTCGCCTATCGCACCTGGGGGACGCTCGACGCCTCGCGCTCGAACGCGGTGGTGGTCTGCCACGCGCTGACCGGTTCGGCCGACGCGGATCGCTGGTGGACGCGCATGTTCGGGCCGGGACGCGCCCTCGATCCCGAGCGCGACTTCATCGTCTGCTCCAACATCCTGGGCAGCTGCTACGGCACGACCGGTCCCGCCTCGCAGCGGCCGGACGGCAGCGGACCGTGGCTGGGCGACTTTCCGCCCGTGACGGTGCGCGACATGGTTCGCGCCCAGCGCGAGCTCCTGCGGGCGCTGGGCGTCGAGCGCGTGGCGCTGGCCGTGGGCGGTTCCCTGGGGGGCATGCAGGTGCTGGAGTGGGCGCTCTCCTACCCGGAGCTGGTGGAGGCGATCGCCCCCATCGCCACCAGCGGGCGTCACTCGGCCTGGGCCATCGGGCTCTCCGAAGGACAGCGGCAGGCGATCGCGGCCGACCCGCGCTGGAGAGGAGGGCGCTACGACCCGGCCGATCCGCCGGCCGCGGGACTCGCCGCCGCCAGGATGATGGCGATGTGCATGTACCGCCACAAGTCGAGCTTCGACGAGCGGTTCGGCCGCCGCCTCCAGACCGCCGAGCTCTTCGCCATGGAGAGCTACCTCCGCTACCAGGGGCAGCAGCTCGTGGAGCGCTTCGACGCCGCCACCTACGTGGCGCTGACGCGCGCCATGGACGCGCACGACGTGGCGCGGGGGCGGGGAGACTATCAGGAGGTGCTGCGCTCGGTGCGCGCCCCGGCCCTCGTCGTCTCCATCGACTCGGACGTGCTCTACCCGCCGGACGAGCAGGCGGAGCTGGCGCGCGGCATCCCGGGCGCCCGGCTGGTGAGGCTCGCCTCGAAGGACGGCCACGACGCCTTCCTCATCGACGTGGACTGGCTCTCCGACCGCGTGGCCGAGTTCCGCGGGCGAGCGCTCTCGCGGCCCGCCTCCATCGCGAGGCCGACGGCCGCGGCGGCGCGCGCGCTCGACCGGACGGAGGTCGCGCTGCTCGTGCTGGGGAAGGGGAAGGTGGGCGGCGAGCTCCTCGACGGCATGGCCCGTCAGCGCGCCGCGCTGGAGCGCGACTACGACGTGGTGCTGCGGCTCATCGGCGTGGCCGACAGCCGGCGCACCGTGCTCGACCAGGCCGGGGTGGGGCTCGAGCGGTGGCGAGAGCGGCTGGCGGCGGCCCCGGAGACGGGACCGGTCCGGCTCCCGGAAGCGGTCGCGCTGCTCGACGGGCTGGCCCGCCACGCAGCGCCGGTGCTGGTGGACCTCACCGCGGCCGACGGCATGGAGGAGCTGTACGTGGAGGCCTTCCGCCGCGGCGTGCACGTGATCGCGGCCAACAAGCGCCCGCTGGCGGTGCCCTGGCCGGCGCGCGAGCGGCTCATGGCGGAGCGGCGCGAGCACCACCGCCACTACCACTACGGGACCACCGTGGGGGCGAGCCTGCCGGTGCTCGACACGCTGAAGGGGCTCGCCCGCATGGGCGACCGGGTGCACCGCATCGAAGGGTCGCTGTCGGGAACGATCGGCTTCGTCACGGGCGAGCTGATGAAGGGCGCGGCCCTCTCGCTGGCGGTGCGCTGGGCGCGCGAGCTGGGCTACACCGAGGCCGATCCGCGCGACGACCTCTCCGGCCTGGACGCCGCGCGGAAGGCAGTCATCCTGGCGCGCGAGCTGGGGCTCCCAGTCTCGGTGGAGGACGTCGCGACGGAGGGGCTGGTCCCTGCCGAGGTCCTCGCGCCCGGCTCGCTCCAGGAGCTGTACCAGCGGCTCCGGGGCCAGGACGCCGTCCTGGCGGCGCGTTGCGAACGGCTGAGAGCCCAGGGCCGCGCGCTCCGGTTCCTGGCGCGCATCGACGTCTCGGAGGCCGGGGCGCGCCTGCGGGTGGGGCCGGTGGAGGTGGAGGCCTCGCACCGGGCCGCCCAGCTCCAGGGCGTGGAGGCCTACGTCGCCTTCACCACCGACCGGCACCAGGAGTTCCCACTGGTGGTCCAGGGCGCGGGGGTGGGCGGAGCGCTCACCGCCGGCGGAGTGCTGGCCGAGATCCTGAGCGTCGCGGCGGGGCACGGGGCGAGGTAGGCGCAACGAGCAGGCGGTGATCGACCCGCGGAGGGCACCGGGACGACCGAGGTGGGGGCGCCCCGTACCTGGAGGACCGCCTTCGCGCGCTCCCGAGAGACCGCGCAGCGGCTGCTCGGAAACGCCATCCGCGCTCCCCGCGCCGTCACGGCTTGACCAGGCGCTCCAGGGTATCGACATCGAGGAGATCCTGGGGACGTCCCGCCGCGCGCTTGTTCAGGATGAGGTGCGCGCGTCCGATGACGGGGACGCGCTCGCCGCCAAAGGTAGCCTCGACGCGGTCGGGCCACGCCTCCTCGAACTGGACGCCGTCGATGGACGTCAGGACGTCGATGCGGTTCGGTCGGACGCCCATCTGGAACACAATCTTCGGCGTTGCGAGATCGCCTGCCGTCAGGTCTCCCAGAGGGGCTCCGAACCGAGCGAGGGCCCCGTGTACCCGCAAGGCGTTTTCGGGGGTGCGGCGGATCCAGACGTCGAGGTCGGCCGTGAACCGTGGCGCAGCGTGGATCGCGAGCGCATAGCCGCCGACGAGCAGGTATTCACCGCCCGCCGCGTTCAGTTCGGCAAACAGATCTCTGAAGTCGGGGTTCGCTGGCATCCGGGTCCGTGAGCGCAAGGTAATCGAGAACGAGCCCCCAGGTGGCCTCGAGCCGCTCGGATGGCGTCGCGGCCGACCACAGGGCGCGGTCGAACGAGCCGTCATCGTCTCCGAGCTGGACCACCCGGCTCGACCCGGCCTGGCGCTCTTCCCTGCGCGTCATCCCGGGATCATACCCTGGCAAAGGCGTCGGCGTAGCACCGTGAGCGCCGCGCGTGCGAAGGCTGCCGAGCTTCACACCTCCAGTCCCACCGCCCGCATGAGGGCGAGCGCGTTCGAGCCCTCCACCACGCCGGGGCGGAGATGGTAGTCGAACACCACCTCGTCCCCGTGCACCTCGTCGGTGAAGTGCGCGTTCGAGGTGCCTTCCAGGGTCTTGGCCAGCTCCGCGAGCGCCAGGTCGTGCGTCGTGACGAGCCCGATCGCTCCGCGGCGGAGCAGCGTTCGCAGCAGGGCCTCCGCCCCGATGCGGCGGTCGCGCGAGTTGGTGCCGGCCAGGAGCTCGTCGAGCAGGAACAGCACAGGGGGAGCGCCTGCGCCCGCGAGGTCGAGGATCACCTTGAGGCGGGTGATCTCGGCGTAGAAGCGCGAGCGCCCCTCGGCGAGCGAGTCCTGGATCCGCAGCGTCGCTCCGAGGCGCAGGGGCGCGATGCGCAGGCGGCGGGCGCGGACGGGAGCCCCCGCCAGCGCGAGCACCGCGTTGGTGCCCACCGTGCGAAGCAAGGTGCTCTTCCCGGACATGTTGGAGCCCGAGACGAGGAGCAGGCGGGCGCCGTCGCCTCCCAACCTCACGTCGTTCGCCACGCCCTTGCCGGCCGCAAGGAGCGGGTGCGCCAGGGCCTCCGCGTCGAACGTCGCGCCCCCGTCCTCCACCTCCGGGAACGCGTCGGCCGGGTGGAGGAAGGCGTGCGCCGCCAACGAGGACAGCGCTTCCAGCTCGCCCACCGCGGCCAGCCAGGCGCGGACCTTGCGGCCGTGCGCCCCGCGCCAGCGCTCCACCGCGACCCCAGCCTGCAACCGCCACCCCAGGAGAAAGGCAACTGGAGTGAAAGCCTGGTTCTCCGCCCAGCCCGCGAGCTCCACCACCCGCCCCAGCGCGCCGATGCGCCGCGAGGCCAGGTCGCCCCCCGTCCCGAGCGCGGCCTGAAGCGCGCGAAGCCGCGGATCCGCGAGGCTCTCCCGCTCCAGGCGGCCCAGCAGCTCGCCCAGGACGCGCAGCTCCGCGCCCGGGCGCTCCACGCCGTGGAGGACCTCGGCCAGCCGGTCGCGGACGCCCCGCCCGAGCGCGTAGAGAGCCGCCACCGCTCCCACGAACCACCACCCCGGCAGCACCTCGGCGAACCAGAGCACCAGCGCGGCGGCGGCCGTGAGCGCACCCAGTCCGGCCGCCAGCGCGAGCCCGGGCGGGAGCCGCCGCTCGCCTTCCGCCCACCGCGCCAGCCGCTCCGGGTGCACCTCGGCCCGCACGTCCTCGCCCAGCACCGCGAGATCCTCGCGGAGGTCGAGCTTGGGCTCGAGCTCCGCCACCGCGCGCTGCCTCTCGCGCACCTCGCCGGCGGGCGCCGGAGCGAGGAGCCACCCCGCCAGCGCGTCCGCGCCGGGACGGGTGCGCGCGGTGGAGAGGAGCTCGAACAGCGAGCCCTTCCCGAAGAGGTCGAGGTCGAGGGCGAACGGGTGGTCCGGCTGCGCGTGCCGTTCGCCGGCGTCGCCCGTCCCCGCCCAGCATTCGTCGAGCCGCGAGAGCCCCGCGTCGTGGAACGCCACCGCCCGGCGCGCGCGGCCGAGGGCGGCCAGGGCCTTATCGTGCAGCACCACCAGCACCGCGAAGGCCGCGAGCGGGACGACGAGGGACCAGCCGGAGACCCGGTGAAGGCCCCAGGACAAGAAGGCCAGCGCCACCATCACCCCGAAGGCGAGGAGCCTCGCCATGGCGATGCGCGCGTCGCGCCGCTCCAGCCCGGCCACCGCCGCGGCGCGCGCCGCTCGACGCTCGGTGAGAATGGCCCTCGGGTCGTGCATGGCCGGGGAAGCTACCGCGCGTCACTCTCCGGGCCACGCTAAAGAAGGGCGAGGAGGAACCGCTGCATGGCACGCACCCCGCTTTCGGTCTCCGTCGCGCGCTCGGGCGGCGACGACCTCGCGCTGCTCGCAGGCATGGCCAACCGCCACGGCCTCGTCGCTGGCGCGACCGGCACCGGCAAGACCGTCACCCTGCGGGTCCTGGCGGAGGGCTTCTCGCGCCTCGGCGTCCCGGTCTTCATGGCCGACGTGAAGGGCGATCTCTCTGGCCTCGCGGTTCCGGGCCTCGACGCTCCGCCCATTTCGCAGCGCGTGAAGGAGCTCGCGCCCGACGGCTTCACCTACGAGGCCAGCCCGGTCGTCTTCTGGGACGTGTTCGGCAAGGCGGGGCACCCGGTGCGCGCCACGCCCTCCGACATCGGGCCGCTGCTCCTCGCCCGCATCCTCCAGCTCAACGACGTGCAGGAGGGGGTGCTGCAGCTCGTGTTCAAGGTGGCCGACGACCAGGGGCTCCTCCTGCTCGACATGAAGGACCTGCGCGCCATGGTGGGCCACGTCGGCGAGCGCGCCGCCGACCTGCGCACCGACTACGGCAACGTGTCGGCCGCCAGCGTGGGCGCGATCCAGCGGGCGCTCCTCGCGCTCGAGTCGCAGGGCGGGGACAAGCTCTTCGGAGAGCCGGCGCTCGATCTCGAGGACCTCATGCAGACGGGGGAGGGCGGCCGGGGAGTGGTGAACGTCCTCGCCGCCGACGAGCTCATCCGCGCGCCGCAGCTCTACGCCACGCTCCTCCTCTGGATGCTCTCGGAGCTCTTCGAGCGGCTCCCGGAGGTGGGCGATCCCGAGAAGCCGCGGCTCGTCTTCTTCTTCGACGAGGCCCACCTCCTCTTCGACGCAGCGCCGAGGGCGCTGCTCGAGCGCATCGAGCAGGTGGTCCGGCTCGTCCGTTCCAAGGGCGTCGGCGTCTACTTCGTCACGCAGAACCCGCTCGACCTTCCGGACACCGTGCTGGGGCAGCTCGGAAACCGGGTGCAGCACGCGCTGCGCGCGTTCACGCCCCGCGACCAGAAGGCGGTCCGTGCGGCGGCCGAGACGTTCCGCGTCAATCCAAAGCTCGACGTCGCCGAGGTCATCACCCAGCTCGAGGTGGGCGAGGCGCTGGTGTCCTTCCTCGACGAGAAGGGCACGCCGGCGGTGGTGGAGCGGGCCAGGGTCTTCCCTCCGCGCAGCCGCCTCGCCCCGCTCTCCCCTGCCGAGAGGGAGGCGGTGGTCCGCGCCTCGCCGCTGGCCGGTCACTACGAGGCGGTCATCGACCGCGAGTCCGCCTACGAGAAGCTGAAGGGGAGGGCAGGGGACGGCCAGGCGGCCGCGCAGCGCGGAGACGGCGGCGCGCCATCCGGCAGCGGGTGGAGCCTTCCCGACATCTTCGGCACCTCGTCCGGCGGCCGGGGCCGCGGGCGCGGAAGCACGGGCGGCGCCGGGGACATCGTGGCCTCCGTCGCCAAGAGCGCCGCGCGCGCGGCGGGCACCCAGTTCGGCCGCGAGATCATGCGCGGTGTGCTGGGCTCGCTGTTCGGGGGCGGCGGGCGCAGGCGATGAGGCCGGCCGGAGCGTCCGCAGCGCCGACAAGACCAGCCCCGGTGGACCACGGCGAGAAGCTCGAGCTGCGATCGGCATCTCCTCGTGCCTCCTCGGTCGGAACGTCCGCTACGACGGCGGTCACAAGAAGGACGCCTTCCTCACCGGCCTCCTCGCCAGGTTCGTCACCTTCATGCCGGTCTGCCCGGAGGTGGAGCTGGGGCTCGGCACCCCGCGCGAGGCGATCCGTCTGGCGCGCCCGGGGGAGGACGGGCTGGTGCGGCTCGTCACCCAGCCGAGCCGCCTCGACCTCACCGACGGCATGCGCGCTCTCTCGGAGAAGCGGGTGCGGGCGCTGGAGGGGGCCGACCTCTCCGGCTACGTGCTCAAGAAGGACTCGCCCTCCTGCGGCATGGAGCGGGTGAAGGTCTGGGGCGCCAAGATGTCGACCAAGGACGGCGTCGGCGCGTTCGCAGAGGTGCTGCTCGCGCGCATGCCGCTCCTTCCCGTGGAGGAGGAAGGGCGGCTCCACGACGCGCCCTTGCGGGAGAACTGGGTAGAGCGGGTGTTCGCCTACCGGCGCGTGCGGACCCTCTTCCTCTCGCGGTGGACGGTGGGGGCGCTGGTCGCGTTCCACACCGCCGAGAAGCTGCTCGTCCTCGCGCACGAGCCCGCGGCCTACGCGCGCCTGGGAAAGCTCGTGGCCGGCGCCAAGGGGGCGTCGCGTGCGCAGCTCGCGCAGGCGTACGCGGCCATCTACATGGGCGCGCTGGCGAAGCTCGCCACCCGCGGACGGCACGTGAACGTGCTGCAGCACATGGCGGGCTATTTCAAGAAGCTCGCCACGGCGGACGAGCGCCGCGAGCTGGAGGAGTCAGTCGCGGAGTACCGGCGAGGGCTCGTGCCGCTGGTGGTGCCGGTCACGCTGGTGCGCCACCACGTGCGAAGGAACGGCATCGCCTACCTCGCCGGCCAGAGATACCTGGAGCCGCATCCCAAGGAGCTCATGCTGCGCAATCACCCGTGAGGACGGTCGCCGGCGAGGTGCCCGGGCTACTTCTTTCCCGAGCCCGGCTCCGTCAGCTTGCGGTGCTCGGCGGAGGCGGCCGGCTCCGAGAGCACTTTCTTGGCGGCGGTGGCCTGGACCGCGTTCTTGAACGAGCCCGCGATGACGTGGTCCTTGCCCGCCATGAGGGCGTCGTACCCCTCTTGCGCCACCTGCGCGGCGTCGTCCTTCTTGTCGGTGCCGACCTTGGTGTCGTCCATCCCGGCGCGGTGGAAGAAGTTCGTCTCGGTGGGGCCGGGCATGAGCGCGGTGACGCTGACGCCGTGGTCGGCGAGCTCGTTGCGGAGCGCCTGGGCGAAGGACTGCACGAACGCCTTCGACGCGCCGTACACCGCCTCGAAGGGCGCCGGCATCCACGACGCGACGGAGGAGGTGAAGAGGACGCGCCCCTTCCTCCGGGCCGCCATGTCCTTCGCCACCCGCTTCGCCAAGTGCACGGTCGAGGCGACGTTCAGCCGGACCAGGTTCAGCTCCGCCTCGAGGTCCGTCTCCAGGAAGGACCCGCCCACCCCCACCCCGGCGTTGATGGCGATGGCGTCCACCGGCCTGCCGAGCGCCCGGATGCGGTCGTAGAGCTTCTCCACCCCGCCCTCGGCCGCGAGGTTCACCTGGAGGCTCTCGACCTGGGCCCCGGCCCCGCCGAAGTCGCGCGCGCAGTCCGCGATGCGCGCGTCCTCCGCGCAGACGAGGAGGTCGTGCCCGTTGCGGGCGAAGACCATGGCGAGCTCGTAGCCGATGCCGCTGGAGGCGCCGGTGACCACTGCGAGGGGCTTCGGGTCGGGCATGGCAGCATGGTGTGGATGGCTATGCGCCCGGTGCAAGCAGGGGGACGAGGCTGGTCGCCCGCACGCCGCGACGCCTCCCGGAGCGAGCGCGGGAACACCGGACCATCCCGCCGGGAGACTAGCCCTCCGCGTCCTCCCCGTCCGATGCATCGACATCCGCCCGTAGCGGCCACTCGAGGCGATCGACCTTGCGAGGGTAGCGCGCGATGACGGCTTTCTGCCGAGCGGTGAGCTCGTAGAGTTGTTCGGTCACCTCGTCCAGCTCTTTCCAGAGAGCGGAAAGTATCCCGCGAGCTCCCGAGCGCTGGCCCTCGTTGGACGCCTCGCGTAGCCCCTCCTGATGCTGCTCGATGAGCGTTCCGAGCTCCGCCAGCCGCTCCGCGAGTGGGCTCGTCTTCAGTGCCTCGAACGGCAGCGGCACCAGTGAAGCGAACTGCTTGTTGAGCTTCCTCCACCCGCTGTCGTTCAGCCCAGCCTTGAGGCGCGCGAGCGCGTTGAACGTGGTCGAGTTGCACATCGCCGCTAGCGCCACGAGATCGATGGCATCACCCCGAACGGTGAGGCTGTTGACGTTCACGTTGTCCTGGTAGACGTCTCCTTTCAGGTCGACGGTGGCCATCGTGTCCTCGATGGTCATGGGAAAGAGCACCTTGGGCCGAGCCTGGGCCACGAGATTCTGCGGCCGTGTGTACAGGTGCCAGCGGTCACGCCCTTCCTCCGTTTCGACGGCCTCCCGAAGCGTTCTGCGGTTGTGCTCTAAGTACGCCGCTGTCTTCGGGAAGCGCCGTTCGAGCTCCGGCCAGCGGATCTCCGTCCAGCTCTCGCCTTCTACGTCGTACGGGAAGATCACCCAGGCGTCGGCGTTATCTCGTCGGAACGGGTAGAAGCCACGGTTCCGACAGAGCGGCCGTAGCGCCTTCCTCTCGAGCTCGACGTCCGCACCGAGGCCGTTGGCTCCACGCACGGTGCGGGCCGTCACCTCGCGAGGCTGGATCTGGTACAGCTTTCCGTAGAGGGTCTGAAGGCCTACGGTGATGTCCAAGGCCCGATGGCTGCCGATCGTGCCGTGCCTCTTCGCAAGCTCCCTGTGCACTTCGAGTAGATCGGGCTGATCCAAGGACCAGGGGTCGTCATCGAGGTCGGCCGCCGCTATACGCACCTTCACAGAGGGTTGATCTGCCTCCGCGCCGGCGATGTTCGCGTACGACCGGTACTCGAACGCTGGCGACTGGGCCTGCAGGACGAGAATGGTGGTGTAGGTCGTCCGGTTCGGGAACACCTGAAGGTCACGGAAATCCTCGACGGCTTCGAGCAGCTTGCCCTTCCGCAGCCATCGTCGGGTGGACTCGCCGTACTGGGTCTTGAAAAACCGGTTCTGGATGATGAACCCGAGGCGGCCGCCGGGCCTGAGCAAGCTCACGCCTCGTTCCATGAAGGGCATCGCGATGTCGGTCTTGCCCTGATCGACGGTGACGTACCGGCCGGTCTCCACGAGATATCGGTACATCTCGGGCATCCACTTGCGGTATCGCTTCACCTCGATGTAGGGCGGGTTTCCGACGACGGCGTGGAAGCCACCTGACGTCATCACGTTCCCGAACCCGAAGAGGCGATCCTTCCACGAGAACGGCATCGTGGCGGTGACGCGGTCCGGAGCGATACCGAGCCCGGCGATATCGGGGCCCACGAGTGAGTTTCCCTGCCGAATGTTCCGGCCGATCCCCGCCAGCAGATCTTTCGGGTGCTCCGGCAGGTCCCCCGCGGCCCGGCGCAGGTGACGAAGGGCCAGCGACATGCGAGCGACCTGGACGGCGTTCGGGTCGATGTCGACGCCGTAGAGGCACCCTTCGATGATGCGACGGGAAGCCTGGACGGAGATGCGCAGCCCCTCCTCGTCGTCCAGCACCAGTCCTTCACGTCGGGGGTCGCCCGGGTACGCGCGCGCCCAGTCGAGGATCGCTTCCTCCAGATAGTCGTAAACTCCAAGGAGAAAGCTCGCCGAGCCGCACGCAGGGTCGAGAACCCGCAGCCCCAGGATGGTTTCCGGGTCCGCGCCCCGGGTGAGAGGCCCGAGAGTAAGGCTCACCACGCGTCGAACCACCCAAGACGGCGTGTAGACGGCGCCGTTCGTGCGCTGGTACTCGGGCTTGAACTCGTCCTCGACGTCGTTGCCCGTGACCCGGAGGCGCTTCCCCAGGAAGCGCTCGTAAATGCCGCCCAGGAGCTCGAGCGGCACCGCATCGAATCGGTACGGCTGCGGGTGGTAGAGGCCGCGAACGATGTGGACGAACACGCGGCCCTTCAACCACCACTGGCGCAGGTGGGTCTCGATCCGCGTCGGATCGTCTTCCTCCCGATGCGGGAACAGGAGACCGTCGTACAGCTTGCGGTAGCGCTGCTCGTGTCGCTCCACGAACAAGGGCCAGAAGCCGTCCCCGTGGTTCGCCATGTAGTTCAGCGACCCGTATTCCTCGAGGCCCAGTTCCTCACACAGCCTGAGGAACACGATGCGGTCGAGGATGCGCTGTGCCGCTCCGGAGATGATCTCGGGGTCACGCGTGTGCCCGTAGCGGAGGATGGACTTCGCCAGCTCGACGCGCCACTCCGACAGGTTCGCCTCGAAGGCGACGTCGAGCGGCTCGGCACCCCGGGGACGTTCACCCTCGGGATGGAGCCGCTGCAGCGAGCCCCCGAGGATCGCCTCCCGGGATAGGTACTCCCACAGCAGATCGAAGTTCTCGAGGTAATGGGTATACCGAACGAATTGGATCCGGGCGACGCGGGCTTCATCCGAGGGCTGCGGCTTGTGGCGGCAGTCCCAGATCGCGAGCTCCCGGAAGTCGCACGCGTAGCTCACCCGAAAGCCAGCGGACCAGCCATAACAGCGCACCTGGTACGCAATGGCCTCGTCGTCCTCGATCGAGGCCGCGAGCCGCTTCGCATCGATGTACAGGATGCGCTCGCCTGCCACCTTCAGGGCGTAATCGGGCCTGTTGTGCGTGATCCCCTCGCGCTCCAGCCGGCGCGCCTCGCGCCCGGCGATGCGATACTCCTGGCGCACCTGGGCCGGGTCGGCAGCGTTCCACCCGAAAACCGCGAGCAGCTTCTCGAGCCACGAGCGCGCGGTCGCCTCGGACTGCTCGGCGGTGAGCGCCGACGCCGAGTCGTGCAGCCCGAGCGCATCGAATTCCGAGACGAGCTCCGCCAGCGCTGTTCTGGCGATGTCCTTGGAGTCGAGCATTCCGTAGAACGTACCAGCCGGGACCGACGTCGAGCTGCCGCGGCCTCGAGCTTCGCGCTGGCTTCGGGCTGCGGTTCAGAACAATTGCCGTTGCGCGCCCTCGCCCCACCGCTCCAGGTAGCTCTTCATGCGGAGCTTCCGCAGGGTGTTCGCCGAGGTCATGTAGCGCACGGTCCCGAAGATCGGCCGCTCCGGGCCCCAGGGCCGGTCGTGCCGCCCGAAGCACCAGTAGATCCCGGTGTACGAGTTGGGGTCGCGCCCGTCGAGAGCCCACCTGTCGTTGAGGTGCACGAGCGTCTCGGCCGCCTCCTCCGGCGTCCGCGACCACTCGAGCACCTTCTTTCCCCAGAGCATGCGCAGGTAGTTGTGGATGCGCCCGTCTCCGAGAAGCTGGCGCTGCGCCGCGTTCCAGACCGGGTCGGCGGTGGCTGCGCTCTCCAGCGCCGCGCGGCCGTAGATCACGGGCCGGGGATCGCTCGCGTGGGCGGCCAGCGTCGACTGCGCCCAGGCGGGGATGGAGGCGTAGGCGGCGTGGTCGAGCCGGTGGGAGGCCGTGTGCAGGCCGAGCTCGCGCCAGGTGACGAGCTGGTCGAGGAACGCCTCGGCGTCCGCGCTCATCCCCCAGAACCCGTCCCGCGCGCCATTGCGCACGCCGCCCAGCCGCTCGCCCGACCAGTCCTCCGCCTCGGCGACCGCCCCGAACACCTCGTGCGGCGAGAGCTGGCCGAAATGCAGCCAGGGCGAGAGGCCGCTCGCCGCGTCGAGGTCGGGATGGTTGCGCGCCTCGGCGTAGCCGCGCAGCCGCTCCGAGACGAACGTGTGCAGCGCGGCGCGGGCTGCCGGCGTTCCCCCGCGCACCGGTGAGGGTGGCACGGCGTGGTCGATGTGGAGCTTCGCCAGGGCCCCGGGGTCGCCGCGCAGGAGCTCGGGCGAGGCGGGCGGCCAGCGCCTCTTGATCTCCGCCGGAAGCGCCGGGGCGGGCGGAAGGTGGCGGCCGCGGAAGGGCGTCGCGCTGGGCCGGCCTGCGAGCTCGCCGGGCAGCGCTCCCTGCAGGAACCGGCGGAACGCATACGCCGTCCTGAGCTCCTTCCCAGCGGCGCGCATGGGCAACAGCCCGTTGCCGTCCACCGCCTCCAGCCGCACCGGCAGCCGCTCCCCGGCGGCGGCGATCATCCGCGGCAGGAAGAAGGAGGGGAAGTCGTCCGTGACCACCGCGCAGGCGCGCTCCGCGAGCGCGGCGAGGAGCCCGCTCCCGTCGCCGGCCCGCGGCTCCACGTACGGATGGTAGTGGGCGCCCGTGCCCTCGAAGGCGGCCGCGTTGGCGGCCATGCCGTCGATGACGAAGCGATGCAGGCGATCGCTCGCATGGGGATAGCCTGCCCGCAGCGCCTCCAGGACGACGAGCCCCTTCGAGAGCTCGCGCGCCAGCGCCACCGCGCGGTCGAGCGCGTGCGAGTGCGAGGCGCGCCGCGCCGCGACCATCCAGTAGAGGACGTATTCCCCGCCCGGGCGCAGCGGCGCGCCGTTGACGTCGCGGAGCCGCGCCGCCCGCCCGGTCACGGCCGCGCGTCCGCCGCCGCGAGGGTGCGCGCCCGCGCCGCCACCCGGCGGATGAGGTTGGAGAAGATGAGCCCGTGGATGGGGTAGAGGAGGTACCAGTAGGCGAGCCCCCACAGCCCGTGCGGCGCGAAGGTGGCGGTCTGGAGGAGCTGCACCCCTCCGTCCGGCCGAGGCTGCGTCTCGAACTGCAGCCAGGCCCGGCCGGGCACCTTCATCTCCGCCCGGAGCCGAAGCATCCGCGGCGGGTCCACCTCCTCCACGCGCCAGAAGTCCAGCGCATCCCCCGCCCGCACGGCGTCGGGGTCGCGCCGCCCCCGGCGGAGGCCCACCCCGCCCACCAGCCGGT
Source organism: Myxococcales bacterium (assembly GCA_038320275.1). Taxonomy (GTDB): domain Bacteria; phylum Myxococcota; class Myxococcia; order Myxococcales; family Anaeromyxobacteraceae; genus Anaeromyxobacter_A. Next base: position 23,264 of record JBBQEB010000019.1, read on the forward strand.
CGAGGATTCCGCGAACTCGCCAGGCCCAGTCGGCATAGAGCCAGCCGCGCCGCCCGCCCAGCCCGGTGAAGGCGCGGAACACCGCCGCTGCGGGGGCGCCCGCCGCGACCTGCCGCCGCTCCACGATCATCCCCCGTTCCGAGGACAGCAGGCAGGGCACCGTGTCCCCCTGGCTCGCCGCGAGCGCATCCGTCCAGGACGCCTGCAGCTCGCCGCGATCGAGCTCCGCCAGCGCCGCGGCGACCGCCTCCTGATACCCGACCGGCTTCACCGTGGGGAAAAGCACCCGCGCCGCGGGATCGCGCACCACCACCTCGCTGCGAAGCCCCTCGATGAGGGGGCGCGCCAGCGCCTTGGGTACCGGCGTCGTCCAGTGCACCCAGTGAGAGGACAGCGCGGGCGTGAGCACCGGTACCGGGACGAGCCAGCGGCGAAGGCCCCGCAGCTTGGCGTATCCCAGCATCATGGCGCGATAGGTCAGCACGTCGGGGCCGCCGATCTCCACCACCCTGTCGAGCGGCGGCCCGTCGAGCGCGGCGGTGAGGTAGGCGAGCACGTCGCCGATGCCGATGGGCTGCACCCGCTGGTACACCCAGCGCGGCGCGATCATGACCGGCAGCCGCTCCACGAGATTGCGGATCATCTCGAAGGAGAGCGAGCCCGCTCCCACGATGATGGCGGCGCGCAGCTCCAGCACGGGGACGCCGCCCGCGCGCAGCCGGGCGCCCGTGGCGTGGCGGGAGGCGAGGTGGTGCGAGAGTCCGGTGGCGGCGTCCCCCAGGCCTCCCAGGTAGATGATGCGCTTCACGCCCGCCGTGCCGGCAGCCCCTGCGAAGTTCCCCGCCGCCGCCAGGTCGCGCTCGTGGAAGCCGGCGCGCCCGCTCATGCTGTGCACCAGGTAGAACGCAGCGTCGATGCCTGCCAGGGCTGGGGCGAGGCTCGCGCGGTCGAGCACGTCCCCGCGGAGGACGTGGGCGGACGCCGCCCAGGAACGCCCCGCCACCCGGGCCGGATCGCGCGCGAGCACGTGCACCTCGTGTCCTGCCTGCAGCAGGCGGGGCACGAGGAGGCCTCCCACGTAGCCGGTGGCCCCCGTCACGAGAACGCGCATGGCACTCTTTGTATGCGCCGGGCCGGCCCCACGCCGCGTGCGGACGCGCCCGAACCGCTCGCCGGCGCCCGCCTTCGCCATCGGGCCGTCCACGCGGCACGAGAATCGATCGCGCGAGGTGTCCCGTGGTCGTGGGTCACGCCTGGGTCCGCGCGGCCGGTTGCGGGGGAGGTGCCCCCGCAACAGGTTGCCCTGGATGCAGCTCGCCCGCCCACCTCCGGATTCGCAGCGCCCTGGCCCGGCTGGGGGGCTGGACGTGCGGCCCTGGGCCGAACGCTACCGGGAGGTGCGTGACTCGACCCTCGGGCTCTGCGCCCCGCTTTCTCCCGAGGACATGCAGGCCCAGTCGATGCCGGACGCGAGCCCGGCCAAGTGGCACCTCGCGCACACCACCTGGTTCTTCGAGACGTTCCTCCTCGCTGCCCGGGAGCCGGGCTTCCGCCCATTCCACCCGCGATTCGGGTATCTCTTCAACTCCTACTACGAGGCGGTAGGGCCCCGTCACGAGCGCCCGAAGCGCGGCCTCCTCACGCGGCCCTCGGTGGAGGAGATCCGCGCCTACCGCGCCGCGGTGGACGCGCGCGTCGAGGCGCTCCTCCGGCGCGGGCTCGATTCCGAGGGCGAGGCGGTGCTCGAGCTCGGGCTTCACCATGAGGGTCAACACCAGGAGCTCCTGCTCACGGACATGAAGCACGCGCTCTTCCAGAACCCGCTGCGGCCCGCGTACGGCGAGCCGCCGCGCGTCGGTCCCCAGCGGGCCCGCGGAGGGGGTGGCCCGCTGGCCTTCCTGGAGGTGCCCAGCGGTCTGTACGAGCTCGGGCATGCCGGCCCGAACTTTGCCTTCGACAACGAGGGCCCGCGCCACCGCGCCTGGCTCGAGCCGTTCGCGCTGGCCTCGCGCCTGTCCACCGTCAGCGAATGGCTCGCCTTCGTGGAGGACGGCGGCTACCGGCGCCCGGAGCTCTGGCTCAGCGATGGCTGGGCGGCGGTCCAGGCGCGCGGCTGGGAGGCGCCGCTGTACTGGGAGAGAGAAGGGGAGGAGTGGTCGGCCTTCACGCTGCAGGGCCCCCAGCCGCTCGAGCTCGAAGCCCCGGTCGCGCACGTCAGTCTCTACGAGGCGGACGCCTTCGCGCGCTGGTCGGGGGCGCGGCTCCCCACCGAGGCAGAATGGGAGGTGGCGGCCGGATCGCCCGCGGTGGGAACCTTCGACCGCCTTCACGGCGCCGCCTGGCAGTGGACCGCCAGCGCCTACGCGCCGTACCCAGGTTACGGGCCACCGCCCGGCGCGCTGGGGGAGTACAACGGAAAGTTCATGTGCAACCAGCTCGTTCTGCGCGGCTCGAGCCGGTGGACGCATCCCGGCCACGCGCGCGCAACCTGCCGCAACTTCTTCCAGCCCGACGCCCGGTGGCAGCTCACCGGCGTGCGGCTGGCGAGAGAGGTCTGATGCTCGACACCGTGAAGCCCTCTTCGGTCGCTACCCTTCCGCCTCCCGAACCCGGTACCGACTTCCTGCACGATCTCCTGGAGGGGCTCGCGAAGCCTCAGAAGGAGATCCCGTGCAAGTGGCTCTACGACGCTCGCGGCTCGCAGCTCTTCGAGCGCATCACCGAGCTCGAGGAGTACTACCCCACCCGGACCGAGCTCGCGATCATGGAGGCGAACGTCATGTCCATGGCGGCCGCCCTCGGGCCCGCCTGCGCGCTCATCGAGTACGGTTCCGGGTCGGGCCTCAAGACGCGCCTTCTGCTCCAGTACCTGCGCGACCCGGCGGCCTACGTGCCGGTGGACATCTCCGCGCCGGCCCTCGCCAGCGCGGCGGCCCGGCTCGCGGCTGCGTTCCCCGGGCTCGACCTGCGCCCGGTCTGCGCCGACTTCACCCAGCCGCTCCGCCTTCCCCTCGAGCACGTCCGCGCCAAGCGCCGCGCCGTCTTCTTCCCCGGCTCGACGATCGGAAACTTTCACAAGCCGGAGATGGTCTCTTTCCTGCGCGAGGTGGCGCGCCAGGCTGGCCCCGGCGGCGGGCTCCTCATCGGCGTCGATCTGCGCAAGGAGCGGTCGATCCTGGAGGCCGCCTACGACGACCGGCGCAGGGTCACGGCCGCCTTCGACCTCAACGTGCTCGCGCGCGCCAACCACGAGCTGGGGACGAGCTTCGACCTCGACGCCTTCCGTCACGAGTCCCGCTGGGACGAGCGCCACGGCCGCGTCGAGATGCATCTCGTCGCGAAGTGGGCCCAGACCGTCCTGGTGGGCGGCGCCCGCATCGCCTTCGCGGCCGGCGAGAGCATCTGGACCGAGTGCTCGTACAAGTACGATCTGCCCGAGTTCGCGGCGCTGTCCGCCCTGGCCGGGTGGCGCACCGAGCGCGTGTGGACCGACGAGCGGGCGTGGTTCAGCGTGCACTACCTCACCACCGGGTAGCGTCCCGGCAAGAGCGGCGCGACCGGCGCGCCGCCGCTAGACACGGGGCCATCATGGCCCTCCCCACCGACGACCGCGCCTACCGGCTCCCCGCGAGCCCGCGCCCGCTGCGTTACCAGGCTTCCCTCTCGCTCGACCTCGAGGGGCGGACCTTCACCGGGCGAGCGTCCATCGCGGTTCGGCTCGACGCACCGGCCGGCGAGCTCGTGCTACATGCGGTGGAGCTCGACATCGCCGATGCGGTGCTGCGCGACGGGAAGGTGGAGCTGCGCGCCGGGAGAATCGAGGTCTCCAGAACGAGCGAGACGGCGCGCCTCGTCTTTTCGGAGCCGGCGCGGGCCGGGGACCACGTCCTCGAGCTGCGCTGGAGCGGGCGGATGAGCACCGGCCTGCGCGGCCTCTATCGCGCTGGAGACGTCGCCGTCACCCAGTTCGAGGCCGCCGACGCGCGCCGGGTCTTTCCCTGCTGGGACGAGCCCGCCTTCAAGGCGCCCTGGGCGCTCACGGTGGAGGCACCGGCGGGGCTCACGCTCCTGTCGAACGGCGCCGCGGAGCGCGTCCGCGAGGAGGGTGGGCGGCAGACCGTCACCTTCCGCGAGACGCCGCCCCTGCCCACCTACCTCGTCGCGCTCGCCTGCGGCCGCCTCGTCGCCGAGGAGGGCGAGAGCGTCCGGGGCGTGCCGGTGCGCACCTGGTCGGTGCCGGAGAAGAGGGCGCTGACGGCCTATGGACAGGAGGTGGCGGTGGCGGTGCTGCCCAGGCTCGAGGACTACTTCGGGCTCCCCTACGCCTTCGGCAAGCTCGACCAGGTGGGCGTTCCCGACTTCGAGGCGGGCGCCATGGAGAACGCGGGCCTGGTGACCTTCCGCGAAGCGGCGCTGCTGCTCGACGTCGCCACAGCCTCGCTCCCGGTGAAGAAGCGCATCGCCGAGGTGGTCACGCACGAGCTCGCGCACCAGTGGTTCGGCAACTGGGTGACCATGGCCTGGTGGGACGACCTCTGGCTCAACGAGGCCTTCGCCACCTGGATGTCCTTCAAGATCGTGGACGCCTGGAGGCCGGGCTGGCGCGTGTGGCTCGACTTCGACGGCGGAAAGGCGGCCGCGCTCCACCTCGACGCGCTTCGCTCCACCCATCCCATCCGCGCCGAGGTGAGGAGCCCCGACGACATGACGGAGAGCTTCGACCTCATCACCTACGAGAAGGGCGGCGCAGTGCTGCGCATGGTGGAGGGGTACCTGGGCGAGGAGGGCTTCCGCGAGGGCATCCGGAGCTACATGCGGGAGCACGCGACCGCCAACGCGGTGGCCGACGACCTCTGGAGAGCGCTGGCGCAGGCGACCCGCCAGCCCGTCGTGGAGCTCGCCCATGCCTGGATCGGGCAGCCCGGCCACCCGCTCGTGGAGGTGAAGCTGGAAGGGCGGCTCCTGAAGCTCTCGCAGCGGCGCTTCTTCTCCGAGCCGGAGGCGACCTCGGACGGTGAGACCTGGCCCGTGCCGCTCGTCATCCGCTACGGGGACGGGGCGGGGACGCACGAGCGGCGCTTCCTCCTCGCCGGCACCTCCGCCGAGCTCGAGCTGGAGGGCTGGCACGAGGTGACCTGGCTCTGCGCCAACGCGGGCTCCACCGGCTTCTACCGGGTGGCCTACGACGCTGGCCTGCGCGCCGGGCTCGCCCGCAGCACCACCCGCCTCGCGCCCGCCGAGCGCATCGGGCTCCTCGCCGACGAGTGGGCGCTGGTGCGCTCGGGCGTGCGCGAGGTGGGCGCCTTCCTCGACCTCGCGGCAGCCTTCGGAGGCGAGGAGGACCACGCCGTGCTGGACGAGCTGGTGGGCCGCCTCGCCGCGATCGAGTCGCGGCTGGGAGACGCGGACGTGCGCGGCCGCTTCCAGACGTTCGTGGCGCGCCTCCTCGGCCCCGCGCTCGCCCGGGTGGGCTGGGACGCCGCGCCGGGCGAGGACGACGGCGCGCGGCTCCGGCGTGCGGCGCTCGTCCGCGCGCTGGGCCTCGTGGCCCGCGAGCCCGCTGCGGTCCAGGAGGCCGGCGCGCGGCTGGAGCGCTTCCTCGCAGGGGATCGCGGAGCCCTGGAGGCCAACCTGCACGAAGCCGCGGTGGCGATGACGGCGCGCGCGGGAGACGCGGCGCGCTTCGACCGGCTGCGGTCCGCCTTCCACGCGGAGAAGGACCCGGCGTTCCAGAGGCGCTACCTCGTCGCGCTGGCCCACTTCGAGCGTCCGGAGCTCGCCGCCCGAGGGCGCGAGCTGGCCCTGTCGGACGAGGTCCCATTGCAGGACGCCGCCTCCTTCCTGGGCGCCCTCCTCGGGAACCGCACCGCCCGGGAGCCGTTCTGGGCGACGCTGCGCGAGCGGTGGAGCGCAGTCGAGGCGCGGGTGGGCGGCGCGCCGATGCTCCTGCGGCGGGTGGTGGAGGCGGTGGGGCAGCTCCCCGAGCGCCGCCACCTGGAGGAGGCGACCGCCTTCTTCGGGGCGACGCCGCTTCCCACCGCGCGGCAGGCGGTGGCGCAGACGCTGGAACGCATGCGCCAGGAGGTCGCCCTCTGGGAGCGCGCGTCGAGCGGCATGGCCGCGTGGCTTCACGCCAGGGGATGAGCTCCGCCGATCCGGCGCGGCCGACGCCGCCCGCCCTCTATCTCCTCCTCGACCTGCCCTACGGCGCGGCGGTGGGCTACGCCTCCATCGCGGCGCCGTTCTGGCTGTCGCGGGCGGGGGTTCCGCTGGCGGACATCGCCTCGCTCTCGGCGGCGGCACTCATGCCGCACGCGCTCAAGATCTTCTGGGTACCGCTCCTCGACCTCGGCCCCCGGCGCAAGCTCTGGTACCTGGGCGCGGTCGCCTGCACCGCGGCCCTGCTCGTCCTCCTGTCCCTGCTGCCCGATCCCTTTCACCGGCTGCCGCTCTTCGCCGCCCTCCTGGGCGCCTCGCAGGTCGCGGCCACCACCGGCCACGCCGCCCTGAACGCGCTCATCGCCACGACCACCCGGGAGCGCGAGAAGGGCAGGGCGGCCGGGTACTACATGGCGAGCAACGTCGGGGGTACCGGCCTCCTGGGCGCGCTGGCGCTCTGGCTGGGCGATCACGTCTCCCCCGCCGCCTCCGGCGTCCTCCTTGCGGCGGTGGTCCTGACGACCGGTGCCGCCGCGCTCGCCATCGTCGAGCCTCGCTCGCAGCGGGTCTCCGGCTCGGCCGAGACGTTCCTGCGGGCCGCAGGCCGCACCGTGGGCGCCCTGGGGCGCGATCTCTGGAGCACCGTGCGCAGCCGGGAGGGCTTCACCGGGCTCGTCATCTGCCTCGCCCCGGTGGGCTGCGGCGCGCTCACCAACCTCTTCTCCGGGCTGGCGGTGCACTACCGCGCAGGCTCGCACGTGGTGGAGCTCGTGAACGGGCTCGGCGGCGGGGTCACGGGCGCGGCCGGCTCGCTCCTGGGCGGCGTGCTCGCCGACCGCATGAACCGCAGGGTCGCCTATGCGCTGTCGGGAGGGCTCACCGCCCTCGCCGCGCTCGCCATGGTCGCCTCGCCGCTCACCCCCGCCACCTACGCCTGGGGCACGCTCACCTACAGCTTCGCCAACGGCATCGCCTTCGCCACCTGGGCCGGCATGGTGCTCGAGATGGTGGGCCAGGGGGCGGCGGTGGCGACCAAGTACGCTCTCTTCAACGCCGCAGCCAACGCTGCCATCAGCTACGTCACCGTCCTCGACGGCAAGGTACCGGGCTGGATGGGATGGACCGAGGCGCGCGGCGCGCTCGCGACCGACGCGGCCCTGACGTTCCTCGGCATCGCGGTGCTCGCCGCCATGCTGGCCCTCCCTCGAGCGCGGCCGTCCGCGCCCGCGCCCGCCGGGAGCACCGCCCCGTGATGCGGCTCTCCCGCCACCTCCCCGCGCTGCGCTCGCCGGACCTCGCCTGGCTCCTCGCGGGCCAGCTCGTCTCTCTGACCGGCACCGGCATGCAGCAGGTGGCTGTGGTCTGGCAGCTCTACCTCTTCACACATTCGCCCTGGGCGCTGGGGCTCCTCGGACTGTTCCGGGTGGTGCCCATCGTCGTTTTCGCGCTCGGAGGGGGCGTGGTGGCCGACGCCTTCGACCGGCGCCGGCTCATGATGGTGACGCAGGCGATGCTGGCGCTGGTCTCCGTCGGGCTCGCCGTCACCTCGGCCACGGGCGTCGCGAGCGCCTGGACGCTCTACGCGGCGGCCGCGCTCACCGGCGCAGCCAGCGCCTTCGACGCCCCCGCGCGCCAGGCGCTCCTCCCGCTCCTCGTTCCGCGCGAGGACCTGCCAGCCGCGCTGGGGCTCGGAGCCACGGTCTTCCAGTTCGCCACCATCGCCGGTCCGGCCCTGGGCGGGCTCGTCCTGGCCTTCGGCGGGGTGGTGCCCATCTACGTCCTCGACGCGCTCTCGTTCCTCGCCGTCATCGGCGCGCTCCTTCGCATGTCGCACCGCGCCCCCGCCCGCACCGGCACGCCACTGGGAGTGCACGCCGCGCTGGAGGGCCTCCGCTTCCTGCGGGGCGCGCCGCTCATCCGCACCACCATGCTGCTCGACTTCATCGCCACCTTCTTCGGCGGGTCGATGCTGCTCATGCCCATCTTCGCCGACCAGCTCCTGCACGTCGGACCCCGCGGGCTGGGGCTCCTCTACGCCGCCCAGCCAGTGGGCGCCACGCTGGCCGGGCTCGTGCTGTCCTCCCGCGGGATTCCCCGCCGTCAGGGGCTGGCCGTGCTCTGGTCGGTCGCGGCGTACGGGGTCGCCATCGCAGTCTTCGGGGCCTCGCGCTCCTTCGCGCTCTCGCTCGCGGCGCTGGCAGCGTCCGGTGCTTCCGATACGGTGTCGATGGTCATCCGGCAGACGTTGCGGCAGCTCCTCACCCCCGACGCGCTCCGCGGCCGTATGACGTCCATCAACATGATCTTCTTCATGGGGGGGCCCCAGCTCGGGGAGGTGGAGGCGGGAGCGGTGGCGCGCGCCTTCGGGCCTCGCCTCTCGGTGGCCTCCGGCGGGCTCCTGTGCGTGGCGGCGGTGGCGCTCGCGGCGCTCCTCGCGCCCGGGCTCCGCGCGTACGGAGCGTCACCCCACGCCGACCCAGCCCTGACGAAGGGATAGGTGCCCCAGAGCCCCGCGTGGTTTACTTTGTGCGCTGGAGCGCGGCGCCCTTTGCCCGCACTCCCTCCACGGAAACGTGCTTCCCCGAGCGCAGGGCCCCACGGAGCGCGCCGAGACGACGGTTCCGCCGCCCGTCTTCTATCGCTCGTTTCGCGAGTTCCTCTCCCACCTTCCCGGCGTCTCGCAGCGGTTCTGGGTGCTGGTGGTCGCGACCGGCGTCATCTCGGGCCTCGGGTCGGTGGTGCTCCTCGACCTCCTCGCCCTGGTGCGCGAGTACGCGTGGGGTGACGCCCCCACCCTGCTCCAATCCTTCGCGGCGGCGTCGCCGGCGCGCCGCATCGTGGTCCCCGCGCTGGGCGGGCTGCTCGTCACCGCGGCCATGCTCGGAACCAAGAAGCGCCTCGGCGGCCACGGCACGGCCGGGATCATCGAGGCCATCTGGGTGCAGCAAGGGAGGCTGCAGCTCGGACGCGCCATCCTCCGCGCCGTCATCTCCATCGTCGCGGTCGCCACTGGCGCCTCCCTGGGCCGCGAGGGCGCGCTCCTCCAGACCGGCGCCGCCTCCGGCTCGTGGCTCGCCGACCGCTTCAACGTCACCCGGCAGCAAGCGCGGCTCCTGGTGGCCTGCGGGGCCGCGTCCGGCATGGCGGCTGCCTACAACGTGCCCATCGGTGGGGCGCTCTTCGGGCTGGAGGTCCTGCTGGGCAGCTTCGCGCTCGAGCTCTTCGGTCCCATCGTGGTGAGCTGCGTCACCGCGACCCTCATCGCGCGGGTCGTCGCCGGCAACAACCCCAGCTACGCCATCCCCGAGTACGAGCTCATGCGGCCGACGCAGGCGCTGGTGGGGCTCGCCATGGCGCCCTTCCTCGCCCTCGCCTCGGTGCTCTACATCCGCGTCCTCGGCTGGGTCGAGGTGCAGCTCTACCGGGTGCCGCGCGGCCTCGCCCGCTTCCTGCCGCCGGTCGCCATGGCGCTCCTCGGGGTGGGCTCCATCCGCTTTCCGGAGCTGCTCGGCAACGGGTACGACACCGTGAAGTCGGCGCTCCTCGGGAACATCCCGCTGGCGCTGCTCGTCGGCCTGCCCTTCCTCAAGCTCGCCGCGAGCGCGATCTGCGCCGGCTCCGGCATCCCGGGCGGGCTCTTCACTCCGTCCCTCTTCTTCGGCGCCCTGGTGGGCGGCGCGCTGGGCGAGCTGGCGCGCCACCTCGCGCCCGGCATGGCGGCTCCGCCCGGCGCGTTCGCGCTCATGGGCATGGCCGGCGTCCTCGCGGGCACCACCCACGCGGCCGTCTCGGCGGTGCTCATCATCTTCGAGCTCACCGGCGACTACGGCGTCATCCTCCCGCTCATGCTCTGCGCGGTGGCCACCGCCGCGGTGAGCCGGAGGCTGGAGCCGGACTCGCTCTACACGGCCCCCCTGCGGAGGCGGGGCGTGAAGCTCCCGGAGCTGCCGCGCCCGGAGTGGCTGCAGGTCACGCCGGTGTCGTCGCTGCTCGCGGGCGGCTTCGAGGTGGTCGGACCCGAGACAGCGCTGCAGGCGCTCCTGCCCAAGCTGCTGTCGCTCCCCGCCGGGCACGACCTGTACGTCGCCGACGGGCAAGGCAAGCTCCTCGGCGTCATCGCCCTCGACGCCCTCAAGAGCGCGCTGCTCGACGAGGCGCTCCTCCCCATGATCGTCGCCGCCGACGTGATGAGCGAGGGCATCACACCCATCACGAGCAGCATGTCGCTGGCCGACGTCGCGCTGCGCTTTTCGGGCGAGGACATGGAGCGCCTGCCGGTCGTCGATGAGGCGCAACATCTCGTGGGCACCGTGTCCAAGCGGGACGTGCTGAAGCACGGACGTTTTTTCTAGGGTACGCTGGGAGAGCGATGCGCGCGCTCATCGTGGACGACGAGCCGCTCGCCCGGGACGAGCTCGATCGCCTCCTGCAGGAGGCCGGCAGCGTCACGGTGGTGGCGAAGTGCGGGAACGCGGTGGAGGCCCTCCAGGCGGTGCGCAGGGAGACGCCCGACGTCCTCTTCCTCGACGTCCACATGCCAGGCGTGAGCGGGTTCGAGCTGCTCGCCATGCTCGACGACGACCCGCGCCGCCGCGTCGTCTTCGTCACGGCGCACGACGAGTTCGCGGTGCGGGCGTTCGAGGAGAGCGCGGTCGACTACCTGCTCAAACCGGTGGAGAAGGAGCGGCTCGCGAAGACGCTGGAGCGGCTCCAGGCGCGCGGGGCACAGTCCCTGTCGCCGAACCTCGCGCCGCCTCACATCACCCGTATCCCGTGCGTTGCCGCGGGCCGGTCGATCAAGCTGGTGGCGCTCGCGGAAGTGGAGTCTGTGCGCTCGTCGGAGGCTGGAGTGCACGTCGTCACCGCCGGCGGCGAGTACTACACGGAGCTCACGCTCGCGGTGCTGGAGGAGCGGGCCGGTCTGCTGCGCTGCCACAAGCAGCACCTCGTGAACGCCGACCGCATCGACGAGATCAGCCTCGCCGAAGGGTCCGTGGCGGTGATCAAGACGAAGTCCGGCCACACCCTGCCAGTCAGCAGGCGCTTCCTCGCCAAGCTGCGGGCCGCGCTGGGCCTTTAGTGCCTCGACCCAGGCATAGCGCCTCCTACGAGCGCCGATCCTCTCGCAGCGGCAGGCGGCCTCGTCGCTCCGCTGCTCGCCGTAGCGCTGCTACGACTCCGCTGCTCTCTCCTCGGGCGCCAGCCTCGCTTCGGTCTCGACGCTCTCGTCACGTCACCTTGCCTGGGTCGAGGCACGAGCCTCCGGCGCGCATGGGGGCCGCGCAGCGCAAGCCCC
>JBBQEB010000020.1:0-34692 GCA_038320275.1 Myxococcales bacterium
GTCTGGGCCGCCAACCTCGCCGACCTCGAGCTGCACACCTCGATGCACCGGGTTCCCGAGATCTCGCGGCCGGACATGCTGGTGTTCGACCTCGATCCCGGCCCCCCCGCCGACGCCGTGCAGTGCGCAGAGGTCGCGCTCCTGCTGCGCGGGCTCTTCGATCGGCTCGGGCTGCGCGCCTTCCCCAAGACCTCGGGGTCCAAGGGACTCCAGGTGTACGTGCCGCTGCACACGGAGGTCACCTACGACGACACGAAGTTCTTCGCTCGCGCCGTCGCCGAGCTGCTGGAAGCGGAGCGGCCCGAGCTGGTGGTCTCGTCCATGAAGAAGGCGCTCCGCACGGGCAAGGTGCTCGTCGACTGGAGCCAGAACGACGTCCACAAGACCACCGTCTGCGTCTACTCCCTCCGGGCAAAGGAACGGCCGACCGTCTCCACCCCGCTGCAATGGGAAGAGGTGGAGGAGGTCGTCCGAACCCGCGCCGCCGCCACCGTCGCCTTCGAATCCAGCGCGGTGCTCGCGCGCGTGCAGGGCCTGGGCGATCTCTTCGCGCCGCTCTTGACGCTGGAGCAGGCGCTTCCGCCCGTCTCCGCGCTCCGCCCTGCCTGGGCAGGAGGATCGCAGGCGCCGCCCGAGCCGCCCCCCTACAATGCCGGCAGGCCCCCGCCTTCCAGAGAGAAGAAGCGACCTGCTCGGGCGTCGGCCCCCACCCGGGCGAGAAAGACCCGCTCCCGGGCGGGCACGTCTCGCAGGGATGGCTACCTTTCGTCGAAATCATCCGACTCGAGCTTTCACCCGGAGGAACCATGAATCCAGCTCGCACCGACGTGCCTCGAAGGGACCAGGACAGGGGGGCCGTCCAGGCGCTCTCCACCGCGGAGCTCGTGAAGGAGCTCGCGGCCAAGGCGAGCCTCCTCGCGAAGAAGGAGATCGAGCTCGCCAAGACGGAGGCCAAAGCCGACCTTCGCGCCGAGATCAAGATGGCGAGCGGGCTCGGCATCGCCGGCGTCTGCGCGCTCATCACGGTCCAGACCCTGCTCGTCGCCCTGGCCTTCGGCCTCGCGGAGGCGGGCGTGATGCGCGGCTGGATCGCCGCCCTTCTCGTCGCCTTCGTCGTCCTCGCCATCGGCACGGCGGTCGGGCTCACCGGGTGGGCCAAGCGGGTGAAGAAGCCGCTCGCCGCGACGCGCCAGTCGGTCGAGGAGAACGTCCGATGGGTGAAAGAGCGGATGGCGTGAGCCCGGCGAAAGAGAAGGATCCAGAGTCCATCGTGAACGACATCTCCACGCTCCGGGGCGAGATCGGCGGCCTCGTCGACGAGCTCGACCGCCGCCGTCGCGAAGTCTTCGACGTGAAGTCGCAGATGCGCAGGCATCCCCAAGCCGTCTCCGTCGGGAGCATCGCGCTGGCCGCTCTGGTGGGGGGCACCATCGCCCTCCTCATCTTCAACTCGCGGCGGAGGAGGCGGCCCAGCTATCGAGCGAAGCAGCTCCGCATCGCCTTCGACCGCGTGATGAAGCACCCGGAGCGCGTCGCTCGGGGCGAATCACCTCCAGGTGAGAAGATCCTGGCAGCGATCGGAACGGCGGCTGCTTCGCTGCTGGTGAAGCGCGCCCTCGATCGAGCCGTGCCCACGCCCAAGGGCAAGGCCTTCATCGAAGCGCAGACCCAGGCGAAGGCCCAGGCCGACGCCCGCACCAGCGCGCAGAAGGGGTGAGCACGGGGGGCCCGCGGGAAGCCCGCCCTCACCCCTCGCCTTTCTTCTCCCGCACGCACTCCTCGGGCCGCTTGTCGTTCCGCAGCCCCTTGAACGAGGGGTGACGGAGCTTCCCGTCGGCGGTCCACTCCATGAACGCGAGCTGCGCCACGAGCTCCGGCGTCACCCACCGGGCGTCGCGCAACCGTGGCGCGCCTTCGACCTGGGGGCCATCCACCACGTCCGGCTCCAGTTTTCGCAGCAGCTCCTTCCGCATCGCGTCGGTGAAGCCGGTGCCCACCTTGCCGGCGAACCGGAAAACCTGGCCCTCCCTCACCGCGACCAGCAGCGCCCCGACACCCCTCACGCCGTTCTCGAGAGGGGTGTAGCCCACCACCGCGAGCTCCTGTCCGCCCGAGACCTTCACTTTCAGCCAATCTCGAGCGCGCCCCCCGCGATAGGGTGACCCGGCGCGCTTCGCGATGACGCCCTCCCACCCGGAGCTTCGTGCGCGCTCCATGGCCGCCGCGATGGAGCCGGACACCTCCTCGGCCAGGTGCACGCCGGCGGGCGCTGGCGCGAGCAGGCTCTCGAGCAGTTCCACCCGCTCCTCCAGCGGACGCGGCCTCAGATCGTCGCCCTCGTGCCAGAGCAGGTCGAAGACGTAGTAGGCCACCGTTCCGCCCCTCTGCAGCGCCTGGAACCCGGCTGCCTCCCCGCCCCTGTCGGCGACGATCTCTCCGTCGAGCACCGCCTCGCCGACGACGATCTCACGGAGCGCGGCAGCGATCGACGGGAACCGGGGGGCGAGGTCGAGGCCGTTGCGGCTCTGCAGCGACACCGCGCCGCCCGCGAGGCCCGCCAGCGCACGGAACCCGTCGTACTTCACCTCCAGGCGATCTCCCGGCCTCACCTCCTCCTCGGTGGAGAGCGTGGCGAGCTGCGGGGGCCAGACCCGCAAGAGGAGATCGATGGGGGTGGAATGTGTTTCCCGGAGCGCCTTCGCGGCCACCGGCCCCCGGGTGGCCTTTCGCCCGCTCGCGACCGACTCGGGCCGCTCCACTGTGACGTCGTAGCCCGTGCGAGCGGTCTCGTCCTTCGCCTTGAAGAGGAGCCACTGCTGCTTCCCGCGCGCGGACCGCGTGCGCACGAGGTGCCACACGCCGCGAAGCTTCTCGCCCTCGAGCGCGAGCTGGAGGTGGCCCTTCTTCCTCTGGGCGACGGCCTGGCCCGGGGGCACCGTGTCCCAGGTGCCGCGCTCCCAGATGATGGAGTCCCCCGCCCCGTACTGGCCATCGGGGATCCGTCCTTCGAAGCTCCCGTACGCGAAGGGGTGGTCCTCCGTCTCGACGGCCAGCCGCTTCTCCGCGGGGTCGTAGCTCGGCCCCTTGGGCACGGCCCAGCTCGCCAGGACGCCCTCCACCTCCAGGCGGAGGTCGTAGTGAAGGCTCCGCGCGTGGTGTTTGTGGATCATGAAGGTGAGGGGCGCGTTCTTGCGGCGGCGCGCGGCGCCGGCGGGCGGCTCGGGCGTCCTCGCGAAGTCGCGCTTGCTCCGGTAGACGTCGAGCTTGGCCATGCGTCTCCTCCCCCCCCCGCCAGCGGGACACCAGGAACATGGGGCCGCGGGGTCCATCCGTGAAGGCGGGCGGATGGGCAGGCGGACGGAGCGTGCCCATCCTGTAAGGGCACTCGAGATCAGGGGAGACGATCACACATGGCATTCATCGAGAAGTCGATCCACATCGACCGGCCCGTCCGAACCGTCTACGACCAGTGGACGCAGTTCGAGGAGTTCCCGAAGTTCATGGAGGGCGTGAAGGAGGTGAAGCAGGTCGACTCCACGCACCTCTCCTGGCGCGCCGACATCGCCGGCAAGGAGGAGTCCTGGAACGCGGAGGTCACGCTCCAGAAGCCCGACCACGGCATCGCCTGGAAGAACACCAGCGGCCCGTACAACGCAGGGCTCGTCTCGTTCCAGATCGAGAACGGAGGCACGCTCCTCTCGCTGCGCCTCGACTACGAGCCCCAGGGCTTGCTGGAGAAGATCGGCGACGCGCTGGGCTTCGTCACCCGACGCGTGGAAGGCGACCTCGAGCGCTTCAAGAAGTTCATCGAGGAGCGCGGCGCCGCCACGGGCGCCTGGCGAGGCGAGGTGGCCGCGCAGAGCACGCCCAACACCAAGCCGCGGTAGTCGAAGGTCTGCCCCGAGGCTTCCCGGGAGCAGGCGCCCGGGCGCCTCGGGGTCAGGCCATCTCGGGCAGGCCCAGCGCCGGCAGCCGGATCTGGAGCTCCTCTGCCTGCTCGTCCGCGGTGACCCGCACCATCCGGTAGCTGCCCGGCTCGGCCAGCACCTTGCGAACGAGCGCCTGATTGAGGGCGTGGCCGCTCTTCTTCGCGGTCAGCGCGCCGATCACCGGCATCCCCAGGAGGGAGAGGTCGCCGAGCGCGTCGAGCACCTTGTGGCGCGCGAACTCGTCCGGAAAGCGCAGCCCGTCCGGATTGAGAATGGAGAACTCGTCCACCACGATGGCGTTGTCGAGGCTGCCGCCCAGCGCGAGCCCCGCCGCCTTCATGCGCGCGATGTCCCGGACGAAACAGAAGGTGCGGGCGGGCGCGACCTCGCGCGCGAAGCGCTTGTCGGAGAAGACGAAGGTGTGGGTCTGATCGGTGATGAGCGGATGGTTGAAGTCCACCGTGAAGCGGATGCTCAGCTCCTCCGACGGGTCGAGGCGCGCGAGCTTGTCGCCGTCCTTCACCTCGATGGTGTGGGTGACGAGGAGGAACCGCTTGCCCGCCCGCTGGGCGCGGACGCCCGCCTCCTGCACGAGGTAGACGAAAGGCGCCGCGGAGCCGTCGAGGATGGGGATCTCGGGACCGTCCACCTCCACCCGGCAGTTGTCGATACCGCAGCCGGTGAGCGCTGCCATGACGTGCTCGACCGTCGCCACTCGCGCCTTGCCGAGCCCGAGCGAGGTGCTGAGGGTGGTGTCCACCACGTTCTCGGCGCGGGCCGGGATCTCGATGCCGAGGTCGCGGCGGAGAAAGGTGATGCCGACGTCGGGCGGAGCAGGCGCGAGCGTCAGCTTCGCCGGCTTGCCTGAGTGAAGTCCGACCCCGGTGCAGCTCACCCGACGCGCCACCGTTCGCTGGATCCAGTTTTCCATATGTGAGACGCCGCTCCTGAAACCCCGCTCGCCACCGATCGTTGCGCCGAGTCCCCGCGCGGGCGCGGTGAACTCCCCGGTGCTGCCAACAGCAAACGGCATGCCGTCCCGCAGGGCCATCCCACGTCCGCGGGTCGATGCCGTCGCCGCCGAGAAGCGTTGAAGCTACGGCCCGTTGCGTCGACCTACCCTGGTGACCGCTGCCGTACACCCCCGCGCAAGAAGGTCATGCCCTGACATTTCTGTCGCGGGTGACGAGCGGGCGGAAGCCTGACGCGGCGGGTTATATCACCCGCCCTCACCTTGGAAAGTTTCGTTCCGTGAACAGGTCCGTGGCTCTCCCGGTCAGACGCTTCCCTCGAGAGGACCTGGGGAGCCCTGCCGCGTGATCCCGCTGAAGGACGACGTCCCGGTCGGCCGCGCCCCCTTGCTCACGGGGACGCTCATCGCGGCCAATGCGATCGCCTTCCTGTGGCAGGTGGACGTGGTGGGCCTTCCCCTCTCCGTGCAGATCGGCGGCGCGATCCCGTACGAGATCTTGCGCATGCGGGACATGCCCCCGCTCGACCTGGTGCCCCCGCCCTTCACCGTCCTCACGAGTCTGTTCCTGCACGGCGGGCTCATGCACCTCGCGGGAAACATGCTGTTCCTCTGGATCTTCGGCAACAACGTGGAGGACGCGCTGGGGCGAGGACGCTTCCTGCTCTTCTATCTCGCCTGCGGGGTGGTGGCGGCGCTCGCGCAGACGGCGGCCACGGTGCTGACCGGCGACCTGGCGGCCCTCTCGATCCCGATGGTGGGTGCCAGCGGGGCCATCGCCGGAGTGCTGGCGGCATACATGGTCCTGTTCCCCCGCGCCCGCGTGCTCACCGTCGTCCCCATCTTCTTCTTCATCCGGCTCATGTACATCCCGGCCAGGTTCTTCCTCGGGCTCTGGTTTGCGCTGCAGCTTCTCAACGCGCTCTTCGGCGGCCCGGCGAGCGGAGTCGCCTTCGTGGCGCACGTGGGGGGGTTCCTGGCAGGGCTCCTGCTCGTCAAGGCGGCCAGGCCGCGGCCGCTCCCCACCTTCCCGGTGCGCCGCCCGGGCTGGTGACCAGCGCCCGCCGCGCACCTTCGCCGTCATTTTCCGGGTGGCCCTGTCCGCAGCCCGCGATCGAGGAGAGCGGCCTGCTGCCGGGCTTCCCTTCGGTCGCCGGACGGGCTCCGCCGCCTAGAACAGCCCCGGTTGCTTCCCGCCGGGCCGCTGCCGGCCCAGGTGCTCGTACGCAGCCGGAAGCGCCATGCGCCCCCTCGGCGTGCGGGCGAGGTAGCCTTCCCGGACGAGGAAGGGCTCGTACACGTCCTCGATGGTCTGGCCCTCCTCGCCGACCGCCGCCGCGACGGCGTCGATGCCGACGGGTCCTCCGCCAAAGGTGTCGAGCACGCAGGCGAGGATGCGACGGTCCATGCCGTCGAGGCCGCGCGCATCGACCTCCAGCCGGATGAGCGTGAGCTCCACGATGGCGCGATCGACGGTGCCATTGCCCTCCACCTGGGCGAAGTCGCGCGCCCGCTGCAGGAGCCGGATGGCGATGCGGGGCGTGCCGCGCGCCCGCTTCGCAAGCTCCTCCGCACCGGACGGCTCGACGCTCAGTCCGAGCTTCCGGCCCGCCCGCTCGACGATGATCTTGAGCTCGGTCGGCGCGTAGTAGTCGAGCCGCTCCTGGATGGGGAAGCGGTCGCGCAGCGGGCTCGCGAGGAGGCCCGTGCGCGTGGTGGCGCCCACCAGGGTGAAGCGCTCGAGCTTCATCTCCATGGTCTGCGCGCCCAGCCCCGCCCCGAGCACCACGTCGAAGCGGAAATCCTCCATGGCGGGGTAGAGCGCCTCCTCGACCGCTGGCGCCAGCCGGTGGATCTCGTCGATGAAGAGGATGTCGCGGGGCGCGAGGGCGGTGAGCAGTCCGGCGAGGTCCCCCTTCTTCACCAGGGCGGGACCGCTCGTCACGTGGAGCGCCACCCCGAGCTCGCGGGCGAGGATGTGCGCGAGCGAGGTCTTGCCGAGCCCGGGCGGCCCGGAGAGCAGGACGTGGTCGAGCGCCTCTCCGCGCCCGCGCGCCGCCTGGGCGTAGACGCGGAAGTTGGAGACGAGCTTTTCCTGCCCGACGTACTCCTCGAAGGTGGCCGGGCGCAGCGACTGCTCGAGCCGCTCCTCTCCCTCGCGCGCCTCGGCGGAGATGTCGCGGACGGGCTTGGGCATCGCTGGGCAGCCTAGCAGGCGGGGCTGACGGCGCTACCCGCGCAGCCGCTTCAAGGCCTCCCGGAGGAGCTCGTCGAGCGGCTTTCCGGCGGCCTCGCCGCGCAGCGCGCCCGCCGCCGCCTCCGCCTGCGCCGGCTTGAAGCCGAGCCCCAGCAGCGCCGCCTCGAGCTGCTCCAGCGGCCCTCCGGCGGCTCCCTTCGTACCGGGCGGCGACGCCGCGCGCGCGAGCGCGAGGAGCTTGTCCTTGAGCTCCACGACGAGTCGTTCCGCCGTCTTCTTGCCCACGCCGGGGATCTTGGTGAGCCGGGCCACATCGCCCTGGGCCACCGCGCGCGCCAGCTCCCGCGCCTCGATGCCGGACAGGATGTTCTGGGCCGCCCGGGGCCCGACGTTCTTCACGGCCGTGAGCTCGTGGAAGACCGACTCCTCCTCCTCGCTCGCGAAGCCGAAGAGCTGCAGGGCGTCCTCCCGCACATGCGTGTGCGTGCGCACCGAGGCGCGCTCACCCGGCGGCGGCAGAGCGGCCAGGGCCACCGCCGAGAGCTGCACCCGGTAACCGACGCCGTTCACGTCGAGGATGGCGTGGTCGGTGCCCTTCTCGGCCACGAGGCCCGTGAGGCGCGCGATCACCTCACGCCACCTTGACGAACCGGCGGACGGAGGGGCGGAGCTGGCCGGTGGAGAGCTTGCGCGGCGCGCCCTCCCGCCCCGCCGCTCGGGCCCGGCCGCGGGCCAGGTGACAGACGGCGATGGCGATGGCGTCCGCCTCGTCGGCGAGCCGCACCTCCAGGCCGAAGATCGATCGGGCGGTGCGGATCATCTGCGCCTTCTCGGCCCGTCCACTTCCCGTGAACGCCCGCTTCACCTCCGCGGGCGCGTACTCGAACACCGGCAGCCCCGCGCCCGCGGCGGCCGCCAGCGCCACGCCGCGCGCCTGCCCCAGCGCCAGCGCCGAGCGCGGCGAGAGGCCACAGAACGCGGTCTCGACCGCGACCGCGTCCACCCCGCCCCTCGCGAGCAGCGCGCTGAGACCCTGCAGGATGGCGGCGAGGCGCTCCGCCATGGGGATGCGGCCGGGCACGAACACGCCGGAGGCCATCACCGAGAGCTTCGACCCGGAGCGTCCCACCACGCCGAAGCCGCAGCGGCAGGAGCCGGGATCGATGCCGAGGACCACCATCCGCCGCATGCTACCACTGCCTGAAAGCACGTCCAGAGAACACCGTTTCAGGGTCGTGCCTCACGGGTGGCCTCCGCGGTCGCGCCCCGATCGCGCAGGAGCGAAGTGGCCCCGGCGAGCAGCGCCAGCGCGGCGCCTCCCAGGAGCGCGGCCCCGTAGCCGCGCAAGAGCTCCTCCGGGCGGGAGGTCGCGCCCCCTCGAGAGCGGAAGATGGCGCTCGAGCTGGAGATGCCGAGCACCATGCCGAGGTTGCGCGCGGTGGCGAGCATGCCGGCCCCGGAGCCGAGCTTCTCCCGCGGCACCGCGCTCATGACGGCGGTGTTGTTGGGCGGCTGGAAGAGCCCCATGCCGAGGCCGCAGGTCGCCAGCAGGGCGCCGACGGCGGCGAGGCTGGCGCCCGCCCCGGCGCGGGAGAGCCCCGCGAGCCCGGCGGCGAGGACCACCATGCCGGCGGCCGACAGCGACCTCCCTCCGAAGCGATCGGTGAGCCAGCCGGAGAGCGGCGACGCCACCGAGAGGGCCAGCGGGACCGGGGTGAGCATGAGCCCGAGGCCGCGCGCCGAGAGCCCCTGCACGCCGGACAGGTAGAACGGGGTGAGGAGGTTCAGCGCGAACATGGCCGCGTAGGAGAGGAGCCCACCCGCGATCCCGGCCGAGAAGATGACGGACCGGAAGAGCCCCGGGTCGAGCACCGGGCTCGCGGCCCTGCGCACGTGCCTCACGAGGAGGGCGCCCGCGGCGAGCGCCCCCGCGAAGAAGCCCCACGGCCCCCCACCGCCGCCCGGGAGCGTCTGGAGGCCAGCGACGAGCGACACGAGCGCGAACGCGAGGATGGCGGCGCCGGACCAGTCCATGCGCGCGCCGGGCCGCGGCCGCCCCTGCGGGAGCACGCGCGAGGCCCAGATCGCGCCCGCCACGCCGATGGGGAGGTTGGGCAAGAAGACCCAGCGCCAGGAGAGGTGCTGGAGGATGAGCCCGCCGAGCGGCGGCCCCATGGTGAGCCCCAGCGCGACGACGGTGGCGACGGCACCGAGCGCGCGGCCGCGCTGCTCCAGCGGGAAGAGCGCCGTCACGATGGCGGGGCCCATGGCCATCATGGCGGTGGCGCCGAGCGCCTGGAGGGCGCGAGCGGCGACCAAGGCGGCGAGGGAGCTCGCGAGACCGCAGGCGCCGGAGCCGACCGTGAACAGCAGGAGCCCGCCCACGTACATCCTGCGGTGGCCAAAGAGGTCGCCCAGTCGCCCGGCGGCGAGGAGCGTCGCGCTGATGACGAGGAGATAGGTGGCGACCACCCACTCCACCCCGCCGAAGCTCGCGCCGAGCTCCTGGCGCAGCGTGGGCAGCGTGACGTTCACGATGCTCCCGTCCAGCGTGGACATGATCGAGCCCACCGAGACCGCGGCGAAGCCGCGCCACGGGTGGTTCGGCGGTGCGGGGTGCGGCGGTGGCCCGATCATCAGGGCGGCACCTGCGGCGGGAAGAGGGTCGGATACTGCGACAGCACCACCCTGCGCAGGCTGGGGAGGGCCAGGTGGAAGGCGGTGCTGGCGAGGAGCACCACCACGGAGGCGGCGAGGAAGACGCGGGCCACGCCGAACCGCTCGGCCGCGAAGCCGCCCAGCAGCGCGCCGAAGGGCGTCGTGCCGAGGAAGAGCGTGGAAAAGAAGCCCATCACCCGCCCGCGCATGCCCTCCGGCGCGAGCCCCTGCAAGAGCGTCATCGTGCCCGCCGACTGGGAGAGGAAGCCGAAGCCCACCAGCACCAGGCAGAGCGCCGCCACCGTGGCGTTCCGGGAGAGCGCGAGGCCGGCGAGCCCGACGCCGAACACCGTCGCGCCGACGCCCACCCGGCGGCCGAGGCCGGTGAGCCCCGTGCGCACGAGCAGGGACACGCCCGCGACGAGGGCGCCCAGCCCGGCCGCGCCCTGCAGCGTGCCCAGCATCCTCGCGCCTCCGCCCAGCACCTCCTTGGTGAAGGCCGGCAGGAGCGTGATGTACGGCATCGCGAAGAAGCTGGTGGTCCCGAGCAGCGCGAGGAGCGCGCGGACGTGGGGCGTCTTGCCTGCGTACGCGACGCCCTCCAGCAGGTGGCCGCGGCGGCTGGAAGGCGGCGCCATGGGACGCGCGGGGAGATCCATCACCACGAGCGCCCAGAGGGTACCGGCAAAGCTCACCGCGTTGATCGCGAAGCAGGCTCCCTCTCCCACCGCCGCGACCGTCCATCCCGCCAGGGCGGGCCCCACCGCGCGCGCGCCGTTCACGATGCTGGAGTTGAGCGCCAGCGCGTTGGGCATGTCCGGACCGGCGATCTCGCCCAGCAGGGATTGCCGCGCGGGCACCTCGAAGGCGTTCGACAGGCCGAGCATGAGCGCCAGCGGGAGCAGCATCCAGGGCCGCACCACGCCCGTGAGCGTCACCGCGGCCAGGAGGGTGGCCTGCACCACCGCGTTGATCTGCGTGACGAGCACGATGCGCCGGCGCGGGACGCGATCCGCGAGGGCGCCTGCGTAGACGCCGAAGAAGAAGATGGGCACCTGCGAGAGGAACCCCACCACGCCGAGCAGGCTCGCCGAGCGCGTGAGCCGGTAGACGAGCCACCCCTGCGCCACGGCCTGCATCCAGGTGCCGACGAGCGAGACCGTCTGCCCTCCGAAGAAGAGGCGGAGGTTCCGGTGGCGCAGCGAGCGCAGGGCATACGGGAGGTGCATCGCGGCCGAGGGCTCAAGGCGTACTGCGTCGGGCGCGGGGCCGCACGTGTTCCGCCGCGGGAACGCACGCGCCATTATGCTGCGCGCCGTGGACCCCCCTTCTCCGGCCTCGAGCGAGCTGCGCGGCCTCCTTCGCCTGGCGCTCCCGCTCGCTGCGGCCAGCGCGGGCCAGGCCACCATGGGGCTCGTGGACACCGCCGTCTGCGGACGGGCGGGCAGCGCGGTGCTGGCGGGCACCGGCCTCGGCAACGCGCTCTTCCTGGGCGCTGCCATCTTCGGTATGGGGCTCATGATGGGGCTCGATCCCCTCATCGCCCAGGCGTTCGGCAGCGGGGAGCCGCGACGGGCGCGCCTCCTCCTCTGGCAGGGCTCCTGGCTCGCGCTCCTGGCGGGCGCGGTCCTCGCGGTCCCCTGCGCCTTGCTTCCGCTCGCCCTCCGTCCCCTGGGGATCGACGACGAGGTCGCGACGCAGGCGAGCCACTTCCTGTGGGTGCGCGTCCCGAGCCTACCCGCGCTCCTGTTCTTCACCGCGGCCAGGGGCTACCTGCAGGGGCTCGGACGCACGCGGGCGGTGGTGGTCTCGGTAGCGCTCGCGAACGCGCTCAACCTTGCGCTCGACCTCGTCTTCGTCTTCGGCGGCGCCGGGCTCCCGGCCTGGGCTGGGCCCGTCCGGGCGCTGCCGCCACTCGGGTCGGGGGGCTCGGCGCTGGCGACGTCGCTCGTCACCGTGGCGCAGGGGCTGGCCCTCGCGGTCGGGGTGGGGCGCATCGCGCTGCCCGGCGGCACCCGAGGGCTCCGCCGCCCGGCCTGGAACGAGATCCTGCGCGCGGCCCGCGTGGGCCTGCCGGTGGGCTTGCACATGGGCGCGGAGGTGGGGCTCTTCGCGCTGGTGGGCTTCCTGGCCGGCCGGCTGGGGCGCGCACCCCTCGCCGCGCACCAGATCGCCCTGGCGCTCGCCAGTATCAGCTTCACCTTCGCGGTGGGCATCGGCAGCGCCGGCTCCGTGCGCGTCGGATGGGCGGTGGGCGCGGGCGATGGCGCCGCGGCGCGAAGGGCGGGGCTGACCGCCTTCGGAGCTGGGGCCGCGGTGATGTCGATCTCGGCGCTCGTCTTCGCCGTCTTCCCGGGTCCGCTGGCCCGGCTCATGACCAATGATCCGGCGGTGCTCGCTGCGGCCGCCCCCCTCCTCCTCATCGCGGCCGTCTTCCAGGTCTCCGATGGAGCGCAGGCGGTCGGCGCGGGCGTCCTCCGGGGCGCGGGGGACACCCGCTACACCTTCGCCGCCAACATGCTGGGCCACTGGCTCGTCGGCTTCCCCGTCGCCCTCGCGCTCGGCATCGTCGGTTCGCTCGGCGTGGCGGGGCTCTGGTGGGGGCTCTGCGCGGGACTGTCCGCGGTGGCCATCGCGCTGTTCGTGCGCTTCCTGCGGCTGTCCTCGCAGCCGATCGCGCCGCTGGTGGGGGAGGTGCGGTAGGTCGCGAAGGGTGAGCGACCGCCCTCGACCTCGACCACCGACCGCGACTCGACCTTCTACCTCGACCCCGACGGCGACCGCGACCCACCGCACCCGGGGTAGCCCCAGATGCGGAGGTACGATCGTTCTTCCCAGCAGGTGGGTGCAGTCCTTACACTAGCGGCATGCCGTCCTCGTCGAGATTCAGAGTGCTTCCCGGAGGGGGCGAGCCTTCCCCTACCCCCTCGGTCCAGCGTCACAACCGCCTCCGCCTCGTCGATGGCCCTGATGAAAGCGTCGCCGAGCTCGAGCGGGCCGTGACGGCCGCGGTGGACAACGCCCACCAGATGCGGCTCGAGATCGAGCGGCGGATCGCCCGGGCGCTCGCCACCATCGACGCTCCGGGGTGAGGCATCGCGCCGCCGGGGGTTACGTCCGGCGCGGGGATGCTCATTTTTGGACGCAAGGGAGAACAACATATGTCTGGAACTGGCGACAAGATCGAAGGCGCGTGGGACACGGCCAAGGGCAAGGCCAAGAAGATCGTCGGCGAGATCACCAACGACGACAGCAAAAAGACGGAGGGCTCCCTGGACAAGTTGAAGGGGAGCCTCAAGGACACCAAGGGCGACATCAAGAACAAGATCAACGACCTGTAGTCGGTCGCGGGTCGAGACTGTTTCGGGGCCCCGCCTCCGCGAGTACGCGGGGGCGGGGCCTTCGTTATGGGTGCAAGGTGCTCGAGACCACGCTCCCTGGTGCTTCCCCCCGCCCCGCCGACCTCGCGGAGCGCCTGTCGGAGGCGTATCGCGCCAAGGGCCCGGCGTACGTGCCCCGGACGCACCATCGGGTAGGAGCGCAGCCGCGCTTCACCAACCGCCTGATCCTCGAGTCGAGTCCTTACCTCCTCCAGCACGCGCACAACCCTGTCGACTGGCGGCCCTGGGGCGACGAGGCGTTCGAGGTCGCGCGCAGGGAGGGAAAGCCCGTGTTCCTCTCCGTCGGATACGCCACCTGTCACTGGTGCCACGTGATGGAGCGGGAGTCCTTCGAGGACGAGGAGGTCGCGCGCGCCCTGAACGAGGCCTTCGTCTGCATCAAGGTCGATCGCGAGGAGCGGCCGGACGTGGATGCCGTCTACATGACCGCCGTCCAGGCGCTCACGGGCCAGGGGGGGTGGCCGATGAGCGTTTTCCTGGACGCCGACCGCCAGCCCTTCTTCGGCGGCACTTACTTTCCGGCTCGCGATGGCGACCGCGGAGCCGGGCGAGGCTTCCTCACCCTCATCGGGCAGCTCCTCGCGGTCTGGAAGGAAGACCCTGCCCGCGTGCGCGAGGCCGCGAGCTCCCTCCGCGAGGCGGTGCGATCCGCCCTCGCGAGCGAGCCAGCGGGCGGGCCCAACCACCCGGCGCTCCCGAGCGCCGAGCCCATCGAGAGCGCGGTCCGCTCGTTCGGGCGCGCGTTCGACGCCGTGCACGGGGGCGTCCGCCGCGCTCCCAAGTTCCCGTCCAGCCTGCCCGTCCGGCTGCTCCTCCGCCATCACCGGCGCACCCGCTCGCCAACCTCGCTGGAGATGGCCGAGGTCACGCTGGAGAAGATGGCGGCGGGCGGGCTCATGGACCAGGTCGGCGGGGGTTTCCACCGCTACTCCACCGACGCCCGGTGGCTGGTCCCGCACTTCGAGAAGATGCTGTACGACAACGCGCTGCTCGCGGTGGCGTATCTCGAAGGCTGGCAGGTCACGCGGCGCCGGGACTTCGCCCGCGTGGCCCGCTTCACCCTCGACTACGTGCTGCGGGAGCTGACCTCCCCGGAGGGCGCGTTCTACTCCGCGACCGACGCCGATTCCGAGGGCGAGGAGGGCCGCTTCTTCGTCTGGCAGGCGCGGGAGCTCCGCGAGCTGCTCGGCCCGCGGGCGGAGCGGTTCATCCGCTTCCACGGGGTGACGGAGGGCGGCAACTTCGAGGGCCGCAACATCCTCCACGTGCCGACGCCGGACGAGGACACCTGGGAAGCGCTGGCAGAGGATCGCGCGACCCTCTATCAGGCCCGCGACAGGCGCGAGAAGCCGCTCCGCGACGAGAAGGTCCTCACGGCCTGGAACGCCCTCATGATCTCGGCGCTCGCGTTCGGGGGGCGCCTCCTCGACGAGCCGCGCTACATCGCCGCAGCAGCCGGTGCCGCCGACGTCCTACTCACCCGGATGCGGCCCGGCGGGCGGCTGGCGCGCACCTCGCGCGACGGCGTGCTGGGCCCAGCGGGCTTCCTGGAGGACCACGCCTTCCTGGCCCAGGGCCTCCTCGATCTGCACGAAGCCACCTTCGACCCCCGCTGGCTGGAGGAGGCGCTCGCGCTGGCGGAGGAGACCGAGCGGCGCTTCGCCGATCCACGGGGGGGCTGGTTCGTCTCGGCCGAAGACCAGGAGCGGCTCATCGCGCGGGAGAAGCCGAACCACGATGGCGCGACGCCTTCCGGCGCGTCGGTGGCGCTTCACGTCGCGCTGCGGCTCTCCACCTTCACCACGGACGACCGGTGGCGCAGG
Source organism: Myxococcales bacterium (assembly GCA_038320275.1). GTDB lineage: Bacteria > Myxococcota > Myxococcia > Myxococcales > Anaeromyxobacteraceae > Anaeromyxobacter_A. Next base: position 14,979 of record JBBQEB010000020.1, read on the forward strand.
GTCGCGGAGGGCGCGCTCCTTTGGTACGCCCCCGCGCTCGCCGAACTGCCCATGGGCCTCACCGAGCTGCTGCTCGCGGTCGACGCGTTCACCGACGCCCCCCGCGAGGTGGTGCTGGTGTGGCCGGCGGGCGCCGCGCCTCCTGCGGCCCTGCTCGAGGTGCTCCGGGAGACGTTCCTCCCCAACGGCGCCATCACGGGCGGCGAGGAGGGTGCGTCGCTGGCTCGCCTGGCCAGGGTCGCCCCGGTGGTGAAGGGTCGCATCGCGGTGGGCGGCAAGAGCACCGGTTACGTGTGTGAGGGAGGCGCGTGCCGCCTTCCGGTGATCAGCGCCGAGCAGCTCGCCGAGCAGCTCGTGCCGGTGCGGCCTTACCCCGCCTGAGCGCTGCGGGCGGACCGGAAGGTCGTTTCCGAGCAAGCGAGCCCACCCCCTGCGACCGGGCGTGGACGCGCGCTGCGTCAAGCGTGCGCAGATTCTCCGGAGCAAACCCACACGAAAGGGAAGCTCATGGCCTACGGACACGAAGATCTGGCGACGGTGAAGGTGGAGGAGCAGACCTCCAAGATCCCCTCCCTGCTGTTCCTCGGCGCAGCGCTGACCGCGATGGCCGCCTCCGCGGCGCTCGTGCTGACGGGCCGCAAGCACCTCGGCAACTTCATCGGGCAGTGGGCGCCCTCCATCCTCATCCTCGGCCTCTACAACAAGGTGGCGAAGGAGGTCGCCGCGCCCCGGCACGACATGGGCGTCTCCTAAATCGGTCCTTCCCGCAGCGCGGCCAGCGCCAGAGCGGGGCGGTTGGTGATGATGGTGGAAACCCCGAACCTGGCGAGGCGCTTCACCTCGCCGGGCTCGTCCACCGTCCAGGCGTTCACCTCGAGCCCCTGCCCGCGCCAGCGGACCGCCCGCGCAGAGGTGATGAGCGTCCGCTCCGGGTGAAGGGCTTCCGGCCGCGCGACCGCGAGTCCCGCGAGCTCCCTCGCCCGATGCCAGCGCTGGTCGGCCAGCAGAAGCCCGGTCCGCACCGAGGGCGCGAAGAACCCGAACGCTGCCAGGGAGAAGGGATCGAAGGCGGAGACGAGGCACCGCTCCGGGCCTCGCGCGCGCACCAGCCGCGCCACCTCGCGGGCGAGCGCCACATCCGGCAGGCCGGCCGACTTCAGCTCCACGTTCACCTTCGCACCTGGAAAGCCGGCGAGCACCTCGTCCAGGAGCGGGATGCGCTCGCCCCTGAACCGCCCGCCCCACCCCTGCCCCAGGTCGAGGGCGCGCAGCCTCGACAGCGACGAGGTCGCGAGGGCGAGGTCTTCCCCCGACACCCTTCCGGTGGTCGCGTCGTGGTGCACCACCACCTGGCCCGTTCCACACCTCCGGACGTCCAGCTCGAAGCCGTCGGCTCCCGCCTCCATGGCGAGCTGGAAGGCGGCAAGCGTGTTCTCCGGCGCCTCCTGGCTGGCGCCCCGGTGGGCGAGCACCGCGACGCGGCGGGCGGGCTCAGCGCGGCGCAAGGGGGACACGTCCCTGGCGGAGGGTCGCTCGACGCTGTACCATGCGATGCATCATGGGTGGACTTCGACTTCCAGAACTGCTCGTCATCCTCGTCGTGCTCCTGCTGGTGTTCGGCGCGAACAAGATTCCGCAGCTCGGAGATGCGCTCGGCAGGGGCATCCGGAACTTCAAGAAGTCGTCCACCGAGGACGACTCGATCGACGTGACGCCCAAGGATCCGGCGCAGATCTCCTCCTCGCAGGCCACCTCGGCCACGAGCGCCGCGCCCCGCGCCACCACCCCCGCCGAAAAGAAGCTCTAGCTTCCCTTCCGGCGCGCGTCGAGCGTTGCCGCAGGGCCGCCGCCTGGACGAAACCGGCCCGCGGGCGTGGCGGTGAGGATGGTCGCGCGGACGTCCACCTCCCCGAGGTCCTGGGGTGGGTTGAAGAGCACGAAGAACGGCGCAGAGCCGCCGGCGGGCAGCTGTCTCGCCGCCCGCGCGTCGAGGGCTCGCCTCAGCTTGGCCCCGAGGGCGGGGTCCCCCGCAGCGTAAACCTCCTCCGGCGTGGGGACCGCCCCCGACGCTGCCTCGCCCGCCGCCACCACCCGGCCCTCCCGCAGCACGTCGATCCGGACCCGCACCGGCCCGGTCGCCCCGGCCGGCGTCTGGACCACGCCGCGGACCACCAGTACGGGGCCGGCTGCGGTGTCGTACAGGCCGCTCGACAGCTCGCGCACGAAGGGGTCGCGAGGCGAGACGGCCCGATGACCAAGGCGCGGCAGGAAGCCGCCCGGGACGCGCGGACCGAGCCCGCCCAGCAGCACGAAGGTGAAACCGATCCCTGCCGCGAGGAGGAGCGCGTTCGCGCCCGCGGCCGCCCTCGAGCCCCGGCGGCCTGCCGCCATCCGCGCGGGCGGCGAGGGGAGCGCAGGGACGGGCGCCTCGGCGCGAGCCGCGCGCGGCTGGGGAGTCGGCTCCGCGGCTGCAGCCGGCGGCGCGGACGGTGGCGCGGAGGCCGGCGCGCAGTCCGGCGGAGCGCTCTCGGCTGGGGCGTCCAGTTCGGAAAGCGAATCCAGGGTCACCCGATCGCCATCCGGCGCGGCGGCGGAGAGCGGCACCAGTTCCGGTGCCGAGCGCGCGAACGCGAGCGGGAGCGGCGTCCTCGCCTCCAGCTCCAGCATGGCCGGTGCGTAGGCCAGGGCTGCCCCTCCCCCTGGGCTCGGCACCGGGAAGGGACGCTCCGGGGCGAAGGGGTCGCGGCGGGCTCCGGATGCAGACGGCGGGGCGAGGTCGCCCGGAGCCTCGCCTCGGACGCCGGCGGCCTCGAAGATGTCCCCGCACGCAGGGCAGCGGATCCTTCGGCCGGCAGGTCCGGGTCTCTCGCCCGCGACCCGGACCCGGGTCTCACAGGAGGTGCAGGTGACGATCATGGTGGCAGCGCTCCGCCGAGGAGCGTACGACGGGAAACACCTTGACACCATGAAGGTGCAGGTGAGAATGGCGGGCTCGCCGTACCGCCTCTCCCGAGGAAACCCCACATGGCAGCAGAAGAGCCGACGCAGGGCGAGGAGTCCCAGGGCGAGGTGCCCCGCGACGCCAAGATCATCAAGCGCTACACGAACCGGAAGCTCTACGACACCGTGGAGTCGCGGTACGTCACCCTCGACGAGATCGCCCAGATGGTGAAGGCGGGCGGCGAGGTGCGGATCATCGACAACCGCACCAAGGAGGATCTGACGAGCGTGACGCTCGCTCAGATCATCTTCGAGGAGGAGAAGAAGACCTCCAAGATGAGCCTTCGTACCTTGAAGGATCTCATCCGCCACGGTGGGGAACGGGCGGCGCAGATCGTCGAGGACACCCAGGCCGAGCTTCGGGGCCGCGTGGAGGCGGTCCGCCAGGCCGCCGAGCAGAAGGTTCAGACCCTCATCAGCAAGGGACAGCAGACGGGCGACCGCGCCAAGGAGCTCGTGACCGCTTCGCAGGAGGCGGTTGCGCAGTTCCAGCGCCGCATCGACGAGCGCGTCCGCACCGCCGCGGAGGGGATGACGGCACTGGGCGACTCGCGGCGCGAGCTCGTGGCGCTCTCCGACCGGATCGCGGAGCTGGAGAAGAAGCTCGAGGCGCTGGAGAAGAAGTAGCCGGCGACGGCGCCGAGAGCGGCGCGAGGTCCGGTGAGCCCCCCACCCTCGCGGTGACGGGCTCGACTCACCTCACAGCGCGTGCTTCTTCGACTGGGGCGGTTTTTCCTCCGCCCCCCGCTCCACCTTGTCGGCGATCCCGTCGAGCAGCGCCTCCAGCTCCACGAGCTTGTGCCGGAGCTCCTCGACATCCTCGGTGGTGGGAAGGTTCACCGCCGAGAGCGCCGTCTTGACCCCGCGATCGAAGGTGCTCTTGGCGGTCAGCGCGGACGTCATCACCGCCTGCACCCCGTGCATCACCCGCTCGCTCGAGAGAAGCCCCGTGACGAGCTTGCCCACCCGCTCCTCGCCCGCCCGTAGAGCGCGCTTCACGGCGGGGTTTCGAAGCAGTTCGTCCAGGTTCATGTGTGGACTTCTCGCCTCCCCGTCGCTAGCTTGTCAAGCGACGTGCCAGGGCCCGCCCTTCTCGACCGGCGTCTCCTCATCGTGACGGGCAAGGGCGGGGTCGGCAAGTCGACCGTGGCCGCCGCCCTCGCGCTCGTCGCCGCACGCCGCGGCAAGCGGGTGCTGGTGGCCGAGGTGAACACCCAGGAGCGCATCGCGCCGCTCCTGGGCGCTCCGCCCTCCGGCTTCGAGCCGGGACAGGTCAGCCCGGGCGTCTTTACCATCGACGTGACCCCGCGGGAGTCCATGCGCGAGTACGGCCTCATGACGCTCAAGTTCCGGGCGATCTACGACGCCGTCTTCGAGAACCGGATGGTGCGCTTCTTCCTCCGCGCCATTCCCTCGCTGTCCGAGCTCGTCATGCTCGGAAAGATCCTCTACGAGGTTCGCCGGGAGGAGCGGGGGCGACCGCGCTGGGACCTGGTGGTGCTCGACGCGCCCGCCACCGGGCACGCGGTCCAGCTCCTGCGCGTTCCGCAGGTGCTCCTCGACACGGTGCCTCCGGGCCCGCTCCGCCGCGACGCGCAGTGGATGCGGGACCTCCTCGTGGACCCCGCCCTCACCGCCATGGCGATGGTGACGCTTCCGGAGGAGATGCCGGTGGCGGAGGTGATCGACCTCGATGCCGCGGTCCGGGGGGTGCTGGGCATCCACCGCGCGGCGCTCGTCGTGAACGCGATGCCGGACGAGCGGTTCTCCCGCGCGCAGCGGGAACGCCTCGCGGCCCTGGGCGGCGAGCCGGCCCCGCTCGGCCCCGCCGCGCGCGCCGGGCGCCTGCAGGCACTGCGCGCCGAGGCGGCCGGGCGCCACCTGGCGCACGCGCGGGCGGCGCTCGATCTGCCCACGCTGGTGGTGCCGCTCCTCGCCCGCGATGCGTGGGACCGGGCCGCCGTCGAGGCGGTGGCCGACGGGCTGGAGGGCTCCGTCTGATGGGCGCGGTCGTGGAGGCCCTCGCCGGGAAGCGCATCGCCGTGTGCGTGGGCTCGGGCGGCGTGGGCAAGACGACGGTCGCGGCCGCGCTCGGCCTCACCCGCGCCCTCTCGGGCGGGCGCGTGCTCGTGTGCACCATCGACCCGGCCCGCCGGCTCGCCACCTCCCTGGGCCTCGCCTCGCTGGGAAACCTCGAGACGCGGGTGCCCGAGGCCAAGTTCACGGAGGCGGGGCTCGCGCCGCGCGGCGAGCTGTGGGCGATGATGCTCGACGTGAAGCGCACCTGGGACGACGTGGTGGCCCACCACGCGAGGGACGAGGCCCAGCGCGACCGCATCTACGGCAACCGGCTCTACCAGCAGCTCTCCTCCGCGCTCGCCGGCTCGCAGGAGTACATGGCGATGGAGAAGCTGTACCAGCTCTCCACCGAGCGCGACTACGACCTCATCGTCCTCGACACGCCGCCCACCGCCCACGCCCTCGACTTCCTCGACGCGCCCGATCGAATCCTCGATTTCCTGGGCAACGACACCGCCCGCACGCTCCTCGCCCCTGCCATCGGTGCGGGCAAGATGGGCCTGCGGCTGTTCCAGCTCGGCGGGAGCTACGTCGCGAAGGGGCTGGCGCGCTTCACCGGCGCGCAGGTCCTGGCCGACCTCGGCGACTTCATGAGCGGGTTCCAGGGCATGTACGAGGGATTCAAGGAGCGCGCCGCGGCGGTCCGCGCGCTCCTCGCCCGGCCCGAGGTCGGCTTCGTGCTCGTCTCCAGCGCGAGCCCGCGCTCGGTGGACGAGGCGCTCTTCTTCCACGAGCGCCTGCGGACGGAGAGCATACCGGTGGCGGGCGTGGTCGCGAACCGGGTCACTCCGGAGCTGTGGGATGGCGTGCCGCTGCCCGACGCAGGAACGCTCGACCGGGCGCTGGCAGCGCGTGGGCCACCCGACCCGGGGCTCGCGGAGCGGCTCGCCTCCACCCTCGCGGAGCACGAGGTGCTGGCCCGCGCCGACGCGCGGGAGGTGGGCCGCCTCTTCGCCGGGGTCACAGCGGGACAGGTGGTCGTTCCGCGGCTGGAGACCGACGTGCACGACCTCGCCGCGCTGGCGAGGCTGGGGGCCAGCCTGTAGTGCTCCCCGCCCTGCGACCGGCGGCTGGACTCGTCCTCGCGGTCCTGGCGGCCTGCGCCTCCGGACGCGGGGCGGCGCGCCGCGGAGCGGGCGGCGAGATCGCCTTCCGCGACGGGTCGGTGGTCGAAGGCTCCGGCATCGACGCGAAGAACGACGAGGAGCTCTTCGCGCTGGGCGTGGCAGCAGAGGACGCCGGGGATGAGGCCACCGCCGCCGCGGCTCTGGGCCGGCTGGTCGACGCTTTCCCGAGCTCGCCCCGGCGCCTCGAGGCGCTGCAGCGGGCTGGCCGGGCAGAGCACGCCCTCGGCCACTGGGAGAAGGCTCTGGCGAGATTCGAGGAGCGGGCCCGCGCGAGCGCGGGCCCCGAGGCGGACGACGCCGCCCTGGCGGCTGCCGACTGCCTCGACCGTCTGGGCCGGGCTCGGGAGGCGGCTGCTGCGCTCGAGGCAGTGCTGGCGCGCCCCGGGCTCGAGCCGGGCCGGAGAGCGCGCGCGCTCACCGAACGCGCGGTCCTCCAGCTCCGCGCCGGCCGCCCGGAGGAGGCAGAGCGCTCCCTCGAGGCAGCGCTCACGACCCACGACGCCGCCGCAGGGGACGATCCGCTCGACCGCGCCGCGCGCGCGAAGGCGCTCTTCTATCTCGGCGAGGTGGCGCGGGCGCGGCTCCGGGCGGCTCCGACGCCCGACGTCGCGGGGGATCCGCAGGCGACGCGCGCGGCGCTGGAGGCGCAGTCCGACCTCCTGCTCGCCGCCCAGGAGCGCTTCCTCTCCGCCATCCGCGCGGGCGACGCGGGGTGGGCCGTCGCGGCCAGCAGCCGCATCGGCGAGCTCTACGAGGAGCTGCACGCTGGGCTGGTCGGCGCGGCCCCTCCCGCGAGCCTCGACCCCCGCTCGACCCTCGAGTACCGGGCTGCCGTGCGGGAGGAGGTGCGCGTGCTGCTCGAGAAGGCGGTGCTCGCGTACCAGGAGACCGTCTCCCTCGCCCGGCGGACGGGGGCGAGCGGCGCGCTCGTCTCGGAGGCCGAGGAGCGGCTCGCCCGCCTTCGCACGGAGCTCTCCCGCGAAGAGGGGGAGAGCGCCCCGCAGCGGGCTGCACCGGGACCGGGAATGTGATGGAGCCGGGCGAGGCCGTATGCTGTGGGGTCAGGCGCGTGGCGGTCGCGCGGTCGAACGGGGGCGGTCGAGCATGATGCCGGATCTGGAAGCGCTGCTCCGGGAGCTGCGGGACGTCGTCTTCCGCACCGACGTCCAGGGCCGCTTCACGTACCTCAGCCCCGCCTGGGCGGCGGTCGCCGGAGCTGGCGTGGACGAGGCGCTCGGCCGGCCCTTTCCCGAGCTCCTCCACGAGGGTGACCGAGAGGCCGCGCGGGAGCTCTTCGCCACTCTGGCCCGTGGCGGTGACGACCGCTGGCTCCGGCCGGTGCGCCTGCTCCTGCGCGACGCTCCGCCGCGGCTCGTGGAGGTGCACGCGGCCGCCTGCCCCGGCAACGACGGAGCGCCTGCGGGCACCCTCGGCACGCTGCGCGACGTGACAGGCCGTCGAACGGGCGCGCGCAAGATGGGCGAGGGGCGGGAGCTCGACGCCGTCCGCACGCTGGCGGTGGGAGTCGCCCACGAGATCTCGAACCCGCTCGCGTACGTCACGAGCAACCTGCACTTCGCGCGCGATGCGCTGGCCGAAGGCACGGAGGATGTGGCCGAGGTGCAGCGCGCACTCGCGGACGCCAGCGACGGCGCCGAGCGGGTGCGCTGCATCGTGCGCGACCTCAAGCTCCTCGCGCGGGGCGAGGATGCTCCGCGCATCCCGGTGTCGCTGCCCCATGTGATCGAGGCCGCGGCCGGCCTGGCACGGAGCGAGCTCGAGCCGCGCGCGCGGCTCGTGAGGGAGCTCTCCGACACCCCACACGCGTTCGCCGACGAAGGGAAGCTGGCACAGGTGCTGGTGAACCTCCTCGTGAACGCCGCCCAGGCCATGCCGCCGCGCCCGGTCGAGGAGAACGTGGTGCGCGTGCGCACCTGGCGCGAGGACGCGCGGGTGGGCATCGAGGTGAGCGACAACGGGGTCGGCATCGGGCCGGACATCCTCCCGCGCGTCTTCGACCCGTTCTTCACCACCCGGCGCCCCGGCCAGGGAACGGGCCTCGGGCTCGCCATCAGCCGCACCCACGTGGAAGCGCTGGGCGGGGAGATCACCGCCGCGAGCCGGCCCGGCGAGGGGACCGCCTTCCGCGTGCTGCTCCCCGCCGTGGCCGAGGCGGGCGAGCCCCCTGCGAGCGCCCCTCGCCGGCGCGTCCTCCTCGTCGACGACGAGCCGCTGGTGCTCTCGGCGCTCCGGCGGATGCTCGCGCGTGCGCATGACGTGGAGACGGCCACCAGCGGCCGCGACGCGCTGGAGCGCATCCGAGGCGGCGCGCACTTCGACGTGGTGCTGTGCGACCTCATGATGCCGGACCTGGGGGGGCCGGACCTCCACCGCGCGCTGTGCGAGGTGGACGCCCCGCTCGCCTCCCGCATGATCTTCATGACCGGAGGCGCCTTCACCGCCGAGGCGCGGGCGTTCCTCGACGGAGTGCCCAACCCGCGGCTCGGCAAGCCCTTCGCGGCCGGCGAGGTCGCGAGCGCGCTCGAGTTTGTGCTCGGGAGGGCCGATCAGACGCGCACGGGGTCCGCGTACATGCCGTCGAGCACCCCCCGGTAGCGCGCCTCGATCGCCTTGCGCTTCAGCTTGTGGCTCGGGGTCACTTCCCCGGCGGCCTCGCTGAATTCGTCCGGTAGCACCGCGAAGCGCTTCACCGCGGCGAAGCGTGGCAGCCCGGCGTTGAGGACCTCGACCGCGCGCTGCACCACCGCCCGCAGGCGCGGCTCGCGAGCCACCTCCTCGGCCGGGCGCCCCCCGATCCCGTTCGCCAACGCCCAGACGGCACGGGCCTGCGGGTCGAGGGTGATGAGCGCGGTCACGTAGTTGCGCCGCTCTCCGTGCACCAGCACCTGGGAGATCATCGGCGAGAGCGCCTTCAGCCGGCCCTCCAGCTCCTGCGGGGCCACGTACTTCCCGCCCGAGGTCTTGATGAGGTCCTTCTTGCGGTCGGTGATGCGGAGATACCCGTCCCCGTCGATCTCCCCCACGTCCCCGGTGTGCAACCAGCCGCCCTGCAGCGCCTCGGCCGACGCCTCCGGCAGGCCGTGGTAGCCGCGGAGGATCCAGGGCGCGCGCATCAGCACCTCGCCGTCCTCGGCGAGCCGGACCTCCACGCCGGGGAGCGCCGGCCCCACGGTGCCGAGCTTCCAGCCGTGGGGGAGGTTCACGTGGGTGGCGGCGGAGGATTCGGTGAGGCCGTACCCCTCGAGGATGAGGACCCCGGCCGCCGCGAAGACCTCGGCGACCTGTCGCGAGAGGGGCGCGCTCCCGGAGATGAGGAATCGCAGCCGGCCGCCGAAGAGCGCGCGGATCTTGCGCAGCACCAGGCGATCGGCGAGGGCCGCCTGCGCGGCGAGGAGCGGCCCCGGAGGCCGGCGCTCCTCGCGGGCGCGGGCGCGCCGCTTGCCGATGGCGAGCGCCCACCGGAAGATCGCCGCCTTGACCGGGCCTCCCGCCCGCGCGCCGCCCACGATCCGCGCGTGAACCTTCTCGAAGATGCGGGGCACGGCGCACACGAAGGTGGGCCTGATCGCAGCGAGGTTCTCGACGAGCCGCTCCACCCGGCCGTCCACCGCGGTGGGGAAACCGATCCGGAGCTGCAGCGTCAGGATCATCTTTCCGAAGACGTGCGAGAGCGGCAGCCAGAAGAGCTGCAGCGGCCGCGGGTGGTCGATGATGCCAGCCGCGTCCACGGAAGCGGCCTGGGCCACCCACCCGCCGTGGAGGAGCTCGACGCCCTTGGGCCGCCCGGTGGTGCCGGAGGTGTAGATGAGCGTGGCGAGACTGGCCGGGCGCACCGCATCCGCGGCTTCCTCGAACGCGCCCGGTCGCGAGGCGTCCCCGGCAGCACCGGCCGCTTCCAGCGAGCCGAGGGTGATCGCCCAGCCGCCGTCCGCCGCCGGAACGTCGCCCTCCAGCAGGATCACCTTGCGCAGGCGGGGCAGCTCGGCGCGCCGGTCCCGCAGCTTCGCGAGCTGGCCGGCGTCCTCCACGAAGGCGAAAGCGCTGCCCGAATCGGCCAGGATGAAGGCGCACTCCTCCGCGGTGCTGGAGGGATAGATGGTGGTGGTGGCCCCGCCCGCGCACAGGATGCCGAGGTCGGCCAGGATCCACTCCACGCGGGTCGAGGCGAGGATGGCGCAGCGCTCCTCGGCCTCGAGCCCCAGCTCGAGGAGGCCGCACGCGATCGCGCGCACGCGGGCCTCCGTCTCGCGCCAGCTGAGGCTCTTCCAGCCGCTGGCCGCAGGGTAGCGGAAGGCCTCCGCATGCGGCGTGGCTCCCACCCGGTCGAGGAACAGCGCCGGTACCGTGTCGGGCTCGTGGTGTGGGCTCACGTGGAGTGTCTCCGGGGAAGGGGCTGGAGTGTAACGGCCCGGGGCAGCGACCGGGGACGGAAGCGTATCCGCTTGACAAGACATCCGTCCGCCATCAAGGATTCCCGCCCTTCACCTTCCCCCCGAGAGGAGCACGATGGCACTTCCCCCGCACCGCAAGCCGCGCTTCGAGACCCTGCAGATCCACGCCGGCCAGGAGCCCGCGCCCGGCACCCACGCGCGCGCCGTCCCCATCTACCAGACCACCTCGTACACCTTCGACTCGGCCGAGCACGGCGCCAGGCTCTTCGCCCTCCAGGAGTTCGGCAACATCTACACGCGCATCATGAATCCCACCACCGACGTCTTCGAGAAGCGCGTCGCGGCGCTCGAGGGCGGCGCAGCGGCGCTCGCGACGGCCTCGGGGCAGGCGGCACTGTTTCTCGCCGTCACCAACATCGCCCAGGCGGGGGACAACATCGTCTCCACCAGCCTGCTCTATGGCGGCACGTACAACCAGTTCAAGGTCACGCTGCCGCGGCTCGGCATCGGGGTCCGCTTCGTGGACAGCGACGACCTCGGCGCCTGGCGCAAGGCCATCGACGCCCGGACCAAGGCGCTCTACGTCGAGTCGATCGGCAACCCCGCCGGCAACGTTCCCGATCTCCCCGCCCTGGCGGCGCTGGCCCACGAGAACGGCATCCCGCTCATCGTCGACAACACCTTCGGGATGGCGGGCTTCCTCGTCCGACCCATCGAGCACGGGGCCGACGTGGTGGTGCAGTCGGCGACGAAGTGGATCGGGGGGCACGGCACCTCCATCGGCGGCGTCATCGTCGATTCCGGCAGGTTCGACTGGGCAGCCTCCGGCAAGTTCCCCTTCTTCACCGAGCCCTCCCCCGGCTACCACGGGCTCGTCTTCAACGACGTGTTCGGGACGAAGGGCCCGTTCGGCAACATCCAGTTCATCATCCGGGCGCGGGTGGAGGGGCTGCGCGACCTCGGGCCGTCGCTCTCCCCATTCAACGCCTTCCAGCTCCTGCAAGGGCTCGAGACGCTCTCGCTCCGCGGCCAGCGTCACGTCGACAACACGCTCGCGCTCGCGAAGTGGCTGAAGGCGCAGCCGTCGGTGGCGTGGGTGAACTACACCGGACTGGAAGAGCATCCGCATCATCAGCGGGCGCGCAAGCTCCTCCGCAACGGCTTCGGGGCGGTCCTCACCTTCGGGGTCGAGGGCGGATTCGAGGCGGCCAAGAAGTTCATCAACTCCGTCAAGCTCGCCTCCAACGTGGCCAACGTGGGCGACGCCAAGACGCTCGTCATCCACCCGTCCTCCACCACCCACCAGCAGCTCAGCGAGGCGGAGCAGCGCAGCGCCGGGGTGTCCCCCGACCAGGTGCGCGTCTCGGTGGGCATCGAGCACATCGACGACATCCAGGAGGATTTCGCCGAGGCCTTCGCGGCGGTGAAGGGGTAGGGCCGGGAGGGGCGGAGCCGCGAGGACCTGCGGCTCCGCCTCGGCGCGGCGCTACTTCGCCGGCGCGTCCTCGAAGACCCAGGTGGAGAGATAGCGCTCGCCCGTGTCGGGCAGCACCACCACCATGAGCTTGCCCTCGCTCTCCGGGCGGCGCGCCACCTCCAGCGCGGCCACCAGCGCGCCCCCGCAGGAGATGCCGGCGAGGATGCCCTCCTCCCTGCAGAGCCGGCGCGTCATCTCGCCCGCCGCCTCGTTGGTGACCGTGATCACCTCGTCGAGCAGGTCCTTGCGGAGCACCTTGGGCACGAAACCCGGGCCCCAGCCCTGGATCTTGTGGGGGCCGCCCCTCCCCTCGGAGATGGCGGGCGAGTCCTTGGGCTCGGCGGCCACGATGCGCAGCCCAGGCCGGCGCGGCTTCAGCGCCTCGGCCACCCCGGTGATGGTGCCGCCGGTTCCGGTCCCGGCCACGAAGATGTCGATCTTGCCGTCCGTGTCGGCCCATATCTCCTCGGCCGTGGTGGTGCGGTGGATCTCCGGATTGGCGGGATTGTCGAACTGCTGCAGCACGAGATAGCGCGCGTCCTGGGCCGCGAGGTCGTTGGCGCGCTGGATGGCGCCCTTCATCCCCTCCGCGCCCGGGGTGAGGATGAGATCGGCGCCCAGCGCCTTGAGGAGCTTGCGCCGCTCCATGCTCATCGTCTCGGGCATGAGGAGCTTGATGGGGTAGCCCTTGGCCGCGGCTGCGAAGGCGAGGCCGATGCCGGTATTGCCGCTGGTGGGCTCGAGCAGGATGGTGTCGGGCCTGATCTTCCCGTCGCGCTCGGCCGCCTCGATCATCGCGACGCCGATGCGGTCCTTCACCGACGAGAGCGGATTGAAGCTCTCGAGCTTGGCCACCACCTGGGCCTTCGCTCCCGCGGTGACGCGGTTGAGGCGCACGAGCGGAGTGCGGCCGACGGTCTTCGTGATGTCCTCGTAGATGCGCATGCCGATCCTGGAGCCGGTCCGGGCGAGCCGGGCGGGCGGGCTGGAGAGACGTCCGTCATAGCGGCGGGTGCCGGCTCGCGCAGGCGATCGAGATGGTTTCCGCCCCAGGGAGGCCCTCTTGGCCCACTTTCCTTGACAGAGGCCACGTCCGTTGAACAGGATGCGCGTCCGTCATGATGGATGCTTCCCTTCCCACCCCTTCGCGCCCCCCGCACAGGCCCGGCGTCGCCGTCGATGGGCTCTCGAAGAGCTACCGGCAGGAGGGGCGGCGCGTTCCGGCGCTCGCCGGCCTGTCCCTCGCGATCGCGGCAGGGGAGTTCGTGGCGGTGGTGGGCACGAGCGGCTGCGGCAAGAGCACGCTCCTGCGCATCCTCGCCGGCCTGGAGACCGACTACGAGGGGCGCGTGGCGGTCGATGGCGTCGCCGTCGCCGGCCCCGGCCTCGACCGCGGGGTGGTCTTCCAGGAGCACCGCCTCTTCCCCTGGCTGACGGTGGAGGAGAACGTCGGCTTCGGCCTCGCCGCGCACGAACCTCGCGAGCGGCGCCGCGCGGTGGACGAGCACCTCGAGTTGGTGGGACTGCGCGGCTTCGAGCGCGCGTTCCCGCACCAGCTCTCCGGCGGCATGTCCCAGCGCGTCGCCATCGCCCGGGCGCTCGTGAACCGCCCCCGCGTGCTCCTCATGGACGAGCCGTTCGGGGCGCTGGACGCGTTCACGCGCATGGGCCTGCAGGACGAGCTGCTGCGGGTCTGGGCGGCCGAGCGCACGACGGTGGTGCTCGTCACCCACGACATCGACGAGGCGGTCTTCCTCGCCGACCGGGTGGTGGTGCTCTCCTCCCGCCCGGGGGCGATCCGCGCCGTCGTGGACGTGCCGCTGGCGCGTCCGCGAGACCGGGTGAGCCCAGACTTCTCCCGCCTGCGCACCTCCGTGTACCGCGCCCTCTTTCCCCGGCCCGACGCGCCGGGAGACTTCGTGCTGTAGCCACCCTCCACCGGAGCACCCATGCCCTCTCGACGCTCGCGCACCGCGATCGCCTCCTCCCTCGCAGCTCTCCTCGCCGCCACGGCGCTCGGCTGCAGCAAGCCGGCCGGCAAGCCCGACGCGGTACGCCTCGACTTCGCCCTCTACAACCCGCTCTCCCTCCTGCTGAAGGAGCGCCGTTTCCTGGAGGACGACCTCGCCCGGGACGGGGTGCCGGTGGAGTGGGCCCAGAGCCTCGGCTCGAACAAGGCGCTCGAGCTGCTCGCCTCCCGCTCGGTCGATTTCGGATCGACGGCCGGCGCCGCGGCGCTGCTCGCGCGCGCGAACGGCAACCCGGTGAAGATCGTCTACGTCTACTCCAAGCCGGAGTGGACGGCGCTCGTGACGGGCCCGAACAGCACCATCCGGAGCGTCGCGGACCTGAAGGGCAAGCGCATCGCGGTCACGCGCGGCACCGATCCGCACATCTTCCTCCTCCGCGCGCTCGACGAGGCGGGCCTTTCGGAGAAGGACGTGGAAGTGGTGCCGCTGCAGCATCCCGACGGGCGGATCGCGCTGGAGCGCGGGGACGTGGCCGCCTGGTCCGGCCTCGACCCGCTCATGGCCACGAGCGAGCTGCAGCACGGCTCGCGGCTGTTCTTCCGGCGGCCGGACTGGAACACCTACGGCACCCTCGACGTCCGGGACGAGTTCGCGAAGCAGTACCCGGCGTACGTGGAGCGGGTGCTCGCCGCCTACGAGCGGGCGCGCCAGCACGCCCTGGCGCACCCGGAGGATCTCGCGGCGGTGCTGCAGCGCGAGGCGAAGCTCACGCCGGAGGTGACGAAGGCGGTGCTCGCGCGCACGGACCTGGGCAGCCCGGTGCCGGGCGAGGCGCTGCGCAGCTCCATCGTGGCGGCCGGGACGGTGCTGAAGAAGAGCGGTATCGTGAAGCCGCAGACGGATGTCGATGGCGTGGTGGCCGCGCTCATCGACCCTGGCTTCGCGCGCAAGGTGGTGCGGTGAGCCTGAGCGAGGGACAGGCCGGCGGGGCAGCAGCAGGGTCGCTCCGGCTCTCCTCCGAGCCTGCCGACGACGCGGACCTTGCACAGGGGCGCAGCGCCCGCGACCTCGCCCACGCCCTTCTCGATTCGCGCGGGTCGGTGCTCCTCGTCCCGGCGCTCCTCCTCGCCGCCTGGGAAGCGGCCTCGCGGCTGGACCTCGTCCCGGCGCACTGGCTGCCGGCACCGTCGGTGGTGCTGGTCACCTTGCTGGAGCTCTCGGCAGGCGGGGCGCTCCTGGGGCACGTGAGCGTGACGCTGGCGCGCGTGGGTTGTGGCTTCGCGCTGGGTGCCGCGGCGGCGACGCTCCTCGGGGCGGCCACGGGTCACGATGCGCGGCTGCACCGCCTCCTCGACCCGACGCTGCAGGCCCTGCGCTCCATTCCTTCCATGGCCTGGGCGCCGCTCTTCCTGCTCTGGCTCGGAATCCACGAGAGCTCGAAGGTGGCCCTCATCGCGGTGGGGGCCTTCTTCCCGGTCTACCTCAACCTGGCATGCGGGATCCGCGCCATCGACCCAAAGCTGGTGGAGGTCGGCCGCGTCTTCCGGCTGGAGGGAGTCGCCCTGGTGCGGCGCGTGATCCTGCCCGCCACCCTGCCGGCCTACGTCACCGGCCTCCGCTCCGGGCTCGGGCTCGCCTGGATGTTCGTCGTCGCGGCGGAGATCCTGGGCGCGAGTCGCGGGCTCGGCTTCCTGCTGGTGGACGGTCAGACCACCAGCCGCCCCGAGCTGGTCGTCGCCTCGATCGTCCTCTTCGCCGCCTTCGGCAAGGCGACCGACGCGCTGCTGGAGCTCTGCGCCCGGCGGTCCCTCCGCGGCTGGAGGCGGGGATGAGCAAGGGGCGCTAGTCTCCACGGGTGCCGACTCCACCAACGCTCTCCAGCCCGGTCTCACGCCCCGCTGGCGCCGTCAACGCCGGGGCGATCGTGGCTGGCGCGCTCGCGATCGGCGTGGTCGCCGCGCTGGCAGGCGCCTTCCTCGTGCGCGAAGAGGCGAACGAGGAGCGGCGCCTCCTCCAGGAGCGGGCGCAGCTCATCGGAGAGGCGATCGAGAGCTCGCTCGCGGAGGCGATGGGCGCCCACCGACCCGAGAGCATGCAGGCCGTGCTCTCCACCCTGGAGCGCTCCGCCGGCGTGGCCGGCGTCGCCATCGCCGGGGAGGATGGCGCCGTGCGCCGCTTCGCGGGCGACGCGCCCGACCAGGTGACCATCCCCCCCGCTCCCCTGTTCACCTGGAGCCCGCGGCGGCTCGAGCTCTCCCGCCCGGTCGCCAACCGCGAGAGCTGCAGAACATGCCACGGCGACGGCCTGGTGAACGGCGCGGTGTTCGTGGCGCTCGACGCGGCGCCCAGCGCCGCCCGGGTGGCGCGCGCCCGCCGGCTCGCCGCGTCCCTGGCCCTCCTCGCCGCGCTGGGCACGGTCGCGGCGGCCGTCCTGGTGCTCCGCGCACGGGCGCAGGCGGCCGAAGCCCGGCGGGAGACGACGGCCACGCTCGTGCGCCTCCAATCCATCGTCGATTCCATGGCCGACGGGGTCATCTTCGTCGACGCCGACGATCGGGTGGCCCTCGTGAACGAGGCCGGCCGGGCCCTCAGGAACCTGGGTGGAGATCCGGGGCGGCCGGTGAAGGACTGCCATCCTCAGGCGACGCACGGGATGCTCGACCGCGTGATGGGCTGGCTCCGTGAGGGAAAGGACCCCGGCCCGACCCACTCCATCATCAAGGAGAAGGAGGGGCGGTGGGAGACCACCTACGCGCCGGTGCGAGCGCCGGACGGGACCTACCTCGGCGTGGTGATGGTGATCCGGGACATCGCCGACCGCCGCAGCCTGGAGCGCCGGCTCCTCGACGCCGAGCGCCTGGCGGCGGTGGGCCAGATGTCCGCGCAGGTGGCGCACGAGCTGCGCAATCCGCTCAACGCCATCACCGGCGCGGCCCAGTACCTCCGCCGCATCCTGCCCGGGCACGCGGAGGTCACCGAGTACGCCGAGCTCATCGACGACGAGGTGCGGCGGGTCAACCGGTTCATCGACGAGCTGCTCAAGGTGGCGAGCCCCGCCAACCCGATCTTCGTCCCCTCGCGCGTGAACAAGATCCTCGCGGAGGCGGCGCGCCGGGCTGCGCTCGCGCGCGGGCTCGCGGACGAGGCGATCCGGCTGGAGCTCGCAAAAGGCCTCCCGCCGCTCGACCTCGACCCCACCCTGGTGATGGAGGCGGTGGTGAACCTCCTCGACAACGCGCTCGACGCCGGCGGTGCGGAGCCGCCCGTCCTCGCGTCCGGATTCGAGGCCTCCGGAGGCGAGGGCTCGGTGGTCGTCGAGGTGAGCGACCGCGGCTGCGGGATCCCGCCCGAGCAGCTCGAGGAGGTCATGCGCCCCTTCGTGACCTCCAAGGCGCGCGGCACCGGACTCGGCCTCGTCATCGTGGGCCGGACGGTCGACCAGCACCGCGCTACCTTCGCGCTCACGCCGCGCGAGGGCGGGGGCACGGTCGCGACCCTGCGCTTCCCGGTGCGCACCGTGCGCGCGGCGCCCTCCGCCGCGGAGATCGAGGCATGACGGACGCCGGCGCGGCCGTCCTCCTCGTCGACGACGACGCGGCGACGCGCAAGGTCGCCAAGGCGAACCTCGGCCTGGAGGGCTTCGAGGTGGTGACCGCCGGCTCTTCGGCGGAGGCCCTGGCGAGGCTCGACGAGACCGACCCGCTGGCGCTGGTCACGGACCTCAAGATGCCGGACGGGGATGGCATCGCGCTCATGGACGCGGTTCATGCCCGCCGGCCCTTCCTGCCGGTGGTGCTGGTGACGGGCCACGCCACCGTGGAGACCGCTGTCGCCGCCATGCGCCGCGGAGCGCTGCACTACCTGACGAAGCCCGTCCGCTACGACGAGCTGGCGCTGGTGCTCCGCCACGCGGTCGCCGGCGAGCGGGCGCGCCGCGACGTGGTGCGGCTCCGCGGCGAGCTGGAGCGCGCGGCCGGGTTCGACGAGCTGGTGGGCGACTCGCCGGGGATGCGCGAGGTCTTCGCGCTGGTGGAGAGCGTCGCGGGCGCCGACGCGACGGTGCTGGTGCGGGGCGAGACAGGCACGGGAAAGGAGCTCGTCGCACGCGCCATCCACCGGCGCTCCCCGCGCGGCGCGCGCGACTTCGTCGCCGTCAACTGCTCCGCCATCCCGCGCGAACTGGTGGAGAGCGAGCTCTTCGGCCACGAGAAGGGGGCGTTCACCGGCGCGGCTTCGCGTCGCGTGGGGCGCTTCGAGCAGGCCGATGGGTCGACCCTCTTCCTCGACGAGGTGGGCGAGCTCGACCTCTCCGCGCAGGCGAAGCTCCTCCGGGTCTTGCAGGAGAAGGAGATCTCGCGGGTGGGGGGCGCCCGGCCCATCCGCGTCGACACGCGCATCGTCGCGGCGACCAACCAGGATCTCGAGGCGCAGGTGCGCGAAGGGCGGTTTCGAGAGGACCTCTACTACCGCCTCAACGTCATCCCGATCCGGCTGCCCACGCTGCGGGAGCGCCCCGGGGACCTGCCGCTCCTGATGGAGCACTTCCTGCGCGTCTTCGCCGACCGGTACGCCAGGGAGCCCCGCCCGGCTCCGCCCGAGCTCCTGGCGGCGGCGCGCGACTATCCGTGGCCCGGCAACGTGCGGGAGCTGCGCAACGTCTGCGAGCGCGCCGTGCTCATGGGCTGGCCGGCGGTCGCGCCCATCCTGGCCGCGGCGCCCCGCCCGCCCTCGACGCTCGCGGGCCTGGCCGACTTCGACGCCCCGCTCCTCGACGCGCGGGCCGCGCTGCTGGAGCGCTTCGAGCGCGAGTACCTCGTCCGCCTCCTCCAGAAGCACCGCGGCAAGGTGGGGGAGGTGGCCCGCGCGGCCGGGATCGCGGAGCGGAACCTGTACGAGAAGCTGAAGCAGCTCGGGCTGTCGCGGGAGGAGTACCGGTAGACCGGGAGGAAGGGCGGGGTCGGGGTCGAGGTCGGAGGTCGAAGGTCGAGGTCGAGGTCGAGGTCGAGGTCGAGGTCGAGGTCGAAGGTCGAGGTCGAGGTCGAAGGTCGAAGGTCGAGGTCGGGGTCGGGGTCGCAGTCGCGGTCCCCGTCGCGTCCCTCGCTCACCCCTTTCGCTTCACCGCCCTGCGCCGCCCCGCCCCCGCCTTGCGCGACCCTCCCCGGCCACGCCGCATCGCCGTCGCCGCCCCGCGCCCGTCGGCGTACCTCGCGTAGGCGCTCGACGCCGCCCATGGCAGCCCCAGGGCGACCGCGAACAGCAGCGTGCCCCCCGCGAGGCTGAGCGGCACCTCCACCCTGGGCGCCCCGAAGGACCTCGCGTGGCCGGGCACGCGCGCCTCCGCCAGCGCGAGGCAGAAGGCGGTGCCGGTCGCCGCCGCCCCCGCCGCGTGGACGAGCACGCTCCGCGCAGAGCGGAGGCGCCAGCCGGCCGCGACGCAGGCTCCCAGGGGCGGCGCGGAGGTCATGAGCCAGAGCCACGGCGGCATGTGGCGCGCCGCCCCGAGGCGCGCCACCACCCCCGCGTACAGCGCGACCTGGCTGAAGGCGAAGGCCGCAAGCAACGCCAGCATGGTGGTGAGGAAGGCGAGCGCCTCCCGGCCTGGAGCACGCATCGGGCACAGGACCGTACCAGGGGTTCCTGCGCCGCGCG
>JBBQEB010000021.1:0-33828 GCA_038320275.1 Myxococcales bacterium
CGCGCGCCCGGATCGCCGACCCATACGCCGGGCTTCACCGTGGTGACGACCCCCGACCCCGCGCAGCAGCGCGCCATGGATCTCCTGGAGCGACTCGCCCTGTAGCCAGACGAGCCGCACCTCCACCTTGACCAACCGCCCGTCATCACAGCCCAATCTTGCATGGCTCAATACGGAACTTCAGTTTAGCGCACGGTGAACACGATCCTCCGCTCCGTCCGCTGCCCCCACGCCTCGGCGACGTCCGCAAGGGGGACCGGCTCCGCGTCCACCGTCAGCTTCCCCGGCTCGACTGCGTTCATCACCTCGCCGACGCTCGCGACGATGGCGGCGTGGGAAGCACTGCCGAGCCCACTTCCCAGGAGCTCCAGGCCCGAGCTGCGGAGCGGGCCTGCCGGGAAGCTGATGGTCGGACCGGCCATCGAGCCGATCTGGACGAAGCGAATTCGCGGCTCGGCCTTGCCGGAGCCGCTGCCGCCGACGGCAGCGAGGATGCTCTCAGCCGGCGGGCCCCACAGATAGTCGAGCACGACCTGGACCTCGCCGCCGCCGAGCTCCGCGGCGAAAGGCGCGGACGAGCTCGTCCGCCGGCCCGTTCAGCGAGATCACCGCGTCTGCACCCTCCGCGGCGAGCTCCGCCAGGCGCGCCTCGTTTCGCCCGGTCACCACCACGCGCCCCGCGCCCAGGTGGCGCGCGATGCGCACCGCGAGCCGGCCGGAGGTGCCGGTGGCGCCGTTCACGAGGACGCCCTCGCCAGCCTGGAGGCGAGCCCGGGACTTCAGCGCCACCCACGAGGACATGCCGGGGTTGGCGATGGCCGCGGCGGTCACGTCGTCCAGGCCCGGCGGGACCGGCACGGTGTACTCACTTCGCACCGCGACGCGCTCCGCCAGGGCACCCCAGGGGCGGGCGGGGAACGCGAAGTACACCCGCCTGCCGTCGGCCAGCCTTCCCACCCCGTCCACGCCCGGGACGAAAGGGAGCGCCGCCTGGCTACTGTAGTGCTTGCCGGACGCCTGGATCCTGGCGAGCGGGCTCAGCGCCGCCGCGGCCACCTCCACCACGATCTCACCCGGCGCGAGCCGAGGCTCCTCGAAGGCGCCGTACGACGGCGGGCCGTCGAAAGCGTGCACGACCGCTGCTCTCATGCGCTTGCCTTTCCGGACGTGGTGGCGAAGGTGCCGCGAAGATGCCTGCTCGTGAACATAAGAACGGGCCAAAGGGAGGACACATGGACCTGCAGCTCCGGGGGAAGCGCGCGCTCGTGACGGGCTCCACGGCGGGGATCGGGCTCGCCATCGCGAAGGCTCTGGCGGCGGAGGGCGCCGCTGTGGTGGTGAACGGCCGCACGGCAGCGCGGGTGGACGCGGCAGTCGCGGCGGTGCGCTCCTCGACGAAGGGCGCCGAGGTGTACGGCGTCGCGGCCGACCTCGGCACGGCGGAGGGCTGCGCGGCGGCGGTGGCGGCGGCGCCGGAGGTGGACGTGCTGGTGAACAACGTTGGCGTCTTCGAGCCGAAGCCGTTCGCGGACATCCCGGACGCCGACTGGCTGCGCTTCTTCGAGGTGAACGTGCTCTCCGGCGTGCGGCTTGCGCGCGCGCACCTGCCCGGCATGGTGGCGCGGAACTGGGGGCGGATCCTCTTCGTCTCGAGCGAGAGCGCTCTGCAGATCCCGCCCGAGATGATCCATTACGGCATGACCAAGACGGCTCAGCTCGCGGTCGCACGGGGCCTCGCCGAGACGACCCGCGGCACGGCGGTCACCGTGAACGCCGTCCTTCCTGGGCCAACCCTGAGCGAAGGCGTGAGCGAGTTCGTCGCCGCCATGGCGCGCCAGTCCAGCAAGACGCCGGCGGAGATGGAGCGCGAGTTCTTCGCAACCGCTCGGCCCAGTTCGCTGCTGCAGCGGTTCGAGACGCCGGAGGAGATCGCGGCGCTGGTCGCCTTCGTGGCGAGCCCCCTCTCGTCCGGGGTGAACGGCGCGGCGCTGCGCGTCGACGGTGGGGTGGTGCGCGCCATCCCGTAGCGAACCCGGGCGCAAGGCGAGCCACGGGCCTATGGACGTAGCATGAGCGAGACCAGGATCGGCATCATCATCGGCAGCACGCGGCCAGGGCGGAAGGCGGAGGCGGTCGCACGCTGGGTGCTGGACAACGCGGCGGGACGCAGCGGCGCGGCGTACGAGCTGGTGGACATCGCCGAGTTCGACCTCCCGCTGCTGGACGAGCCGGTGCCGCCGTCGATGGGGAAGTACACGAAGCCCCACACCAAGGCCTGGTCGGAGCGGATCGCCTCTTTCGACGGCTACGTCTTCGTCACGCCCGAGTACAACCACGCCACCTCCGGCGCGCTCAAGAACGCCATCGACTTCCTCTACAAGGAGTGGAACGACAAGGCGGCCGGGTTCGTGGGGTACGGCAGCGCCGGCGGCGTCCGCGCGGTCGAAAACCTGCGCCTGGTGATGGGCGAGCTGCAGGTGGCCGACGTGCGCGTCGCGGTAGCGCTCTCGCTCCGCACCGACTTCGAGAAGTACACCACCTTCAAGCCGGAGCCGCACCAGGTCGGAAGCCTGCACGCCATGCTCGACCAGGTGGTGGCCTGGGCGGGGGCGCTGAAGGGGCTGCGGGAATCGCGGACGAAGGCGGTGTGAAGCTCCCCGTCACGCCCACGCTTCCACGGCGAACCTCTCCAGCGCATCCTCGCGCAGCCGGAAGCCGAGCCCCGGCGTGCGCGGGACCACCAGCTCCCCCCCGCGGAGCTCGAGCTGCGTGTCGACGAGCTCCCGGAAGTTCAGGACCTGCGCGTCGGGAAAGTATTCGACCCAGGTGGCGTTGGCGGTGGAGGCCACCAGGTGCACGTGCAGATCGTGGAACCAGTGCGGCGCCATGGCGACCCCGAAGCCGGCCGCCGCGGCGGCGATCTTGCGCCACTCGCTGATTCCCCCGCACACGGCCGCGTCGGTCTGGAGGATGGCGGCCGCGCGCTTCTCGAGCAGCTCCTGGTGGCGCCAGCGGCCCGCCTCGATCTCGCCGGTGGCGACGGGCACGGGGGTCCTGCCGGCGAGCTGCGCGTGGCTCTCGATGTCGTCGGGGCTGAACGGCTCCTCGATCCACCAGGGGTCGCTGGGCTCCAATCGCTTCATGTACTCGAGCGCGGTTGCCAGATCCTTCCAGGCGTTGTTGGCGTCGAGCGCGAGGAGGACGTCCGGACCGACGGCCTCGCGGGCGGCGCGGATGCGCGCCTCCTCGCCCTTGGGGTCGAGCCGGCCCACCTTCATCTTCACCGCCCTGAAGCCCATCTTCACGTAGCCGGCGAGCTCGTCGGCGAGCCCCTGCGGGCCTTTACCCTCCGTGTAGTAGCCTCCGCTGGCGTAGGCGGGGACCGTGGCTGCCCCGGTCGATCCCAGGTAGTCGGAAAGCGGGAGCCCCGCCGCGCGCGCGTTCCGATCCCAGAGGGCGATGTCGACGATCGAGAGCGCCCGCATGACCGAGCCGGCGCGGCCGTGGAGGATGGAATCCTGGTACCCCTCCGCCCACAGGCCCTCCACGTGAAGCGCGCTCCTCCCCAGGAGCGCCGGCGCGAAGAGGAGGCGCACCGCCGCCGAGACGAGCTCGCCGGCCCGGCTGCCGCCGTAGCAGAAGCCCTGGCCCTCCACACCGTCGGCAGTCCGGATGCGGACGAGCGCGTAGTCGCGCGCGAGCACGTGCCGCGTGGAGAAGGAGGTGGGCGTGTCGAGCGGCACGCGCACGGTGCGGGCCTCCACCGACACGATCCGGGAGGCCTCGGCGGCCGGGGCTTTCGCGGCCGGGTTGGCCTCGCCGCGGTCCGTGAGCCCCTTGCGAAGTTCGTTCGACATGTCCGTCCTCCAGTTCGCCTTGCAGTGCCTTGCTACCCCAGCCGCGCCCGCGGGTCCACGCGCGCGAGCCGCTCCAGGAGGAAGTCTACCTCGGCGCGCGCGGCCGGGGTGAGGACCGCGGAGGGCGCACGCTGGGTCTCGTGGGCGATGGCCCCGCGGCGGCAGAGCACGTACTTGCGCACGGCGAGCCCGACCCCCTGCTGCTGCTCGTAGCGCACGAGCGGCAGGTGGGCGTCGAAGAGGTCGTGCGCCTCGCCGCGCCGGCCCTCCTTGGCGAGCCGCACGACGTCCACCAGCATGTCCGGGAAGGCATACCCGGTCATGGCGCCGTCCGCGCCGCGCTGGAGCTCGAGATCGAGGAAGAGCCCGCCATTGCCGCACAGGATGGAGAGCTTTCGCAGGGAGCCCTCCCGCTGGAAGCCGCGGAGCGCGGAGATCTTCTCCAGGCCCGGCCAGTCCTCGTGCTTCAGCACCTTGCAGGAGGGATGGTCCTGCACGAGCTGGCGGATGACCTTGGGTGTCATCTGCACGCCGAGCGTGAGGGGGTAGTCCTGCAGCACCCAGGGGACGTCCGCGCCGACCGCCTCCACCGCCCCCCGGAAATAGGCCAGGATCGACTCGTCCGTGCGCAGGTGCGGGGGCGGCGCGATCATGACCCCGGACGCGCCGCGCTCCATCGCGCCCCGCGCGAGCGCGCGCATGGCCGCGAAGCCGGGAGACGAGACGCCCACCACCACCGGCACCTTCCCGGCGCGCGTGACGACGTCCGAGGTGAGCCGCAGCGCCTCCTCCGGCTCGAGCTTGGGCGCCTCGCCCATGATGCCGAGGATGGTGAGCCCGGCGACGCCGCAGCCCAGGTAGAAGTCCGTCACTCGCGCGACGGACTCATGGTCGAGGCGTCCGTCCGGGTGGAAGGGCGTGACCGCGATGGTGAAGACGCCACCCGCGTCAGCGGTCAGCACGCTCCGGCGCCTCCTTCGCCTTCCACGCCTCGTAGCGCGCCTTCGTCTCCGCGTTCATGGGGTAGAGGCCCGGGAGCGCCACGCCGCGCTCCACCTCGCCCATGATCCAGCCCTCCATGCGCTCCTGTTCCGGCGCGGTCTGGAGCAGATCGGAGACGAAGGCCGCCGGGATCACCACCGCCCCGTCGTCGTCCGCCACGACCACGTCGTCCGGGAAGACCGCAACGCCGCCGCAGCCTATCGGCTCGCCCCAGTTGGCGAAGGTGAGCCCCGCCACCGAAGGCGGTGCCGCCGCGCCCTGGCACCAGACGGGGAGCCCGCTCGTGAGCACGCCCGCGAGGTCGCGCAGCACGCCGTCCGTGACGAGCCCCGCCACTCCCCGCTTCGCCATCCGGGAGGAGAGGATGTCGCCAAAGATGCCCGCGTCGGTGACGCCCATCGCGTCCACCACCGCGATGCAGCCCTCGGGCATCGCCTCGATGGCGGCGCGGGTGGAGCGCGGGGAGGACCACGATTCCGGCGTGGCGAGGTCTTCGCGCGCGGGCACGAAGCGCAGCGTGAAGGCGCGGCCGACGCGCCGTCCCTGGCCCTCGCGGATGGGCCTCGTCCCGCGCATCCACACGTTCCGCAGCCCCTTCTTGAGGAGCAGGGTGGTCAGGGTGGCGGTGGTGACCTTCGAGAGCGTTTCCACGGCACTGCGGTCGAGCTCCATGCACTCTCCTTCGATTGAACGATCGCGATCGGGTGATCGCGTCAGATGCTCGCGATCATCCCGCCATCGACCCGCAGCGTCGAGCCGGTGATGAAGGCGGCGCGCTCGCTGGTGAGGAAGGCGACCGCGTCGGCGTACTCGTCGGGGCGGCCGTAGCGGCCGGCGGGGATGCCGGCGGTGCTCTCCGCCTCCACCACCTCCACGGTCTTCCCCTCCCGCTTGGCGCGCGCCTCGTCGAGGAAGCGGGTGCGCCCGGTGGCGATGCGTCCCGGCAGGATGACGTTGACCGTCACGCCGTCCTTGGCCACCTCGCGGGCGAGCGACTTCGACCAGCCCACGAGCGAGAGCCGGAGCGCGTTCGAGATGGCGAGGTTGGCGATGGGCGCGACCACGCCGGAGGAGGTGCTGGTCACGATGCGGCCCCACCGGCGCTCTCGCATTCCGGGCAGCACGCGGTCGGTGATGGCGATGACGGAGAGCACCATCGCCTGGAAGCTGCGCGTCCACAGCGCCGGGTCCTGCCCGAAGGCGGGCGTGGGGGGCGGACCGCCGGTGTTGTTGACGAGGATGTCCACCGGCCCGAAGCGCTCCTCGATCTTGCGGACCGAGGGCTCGACGAGCGCGAGGTCCGCGAGGTTCCACGTCAGCGCGAGCCCCTCGGATCCCTCCCCTTCGACATCCGTGATCGTCGCGGCGAGCGCGTCGGCCGAGATGTCGCCCACCGCCACCCGGGCGCCTTCCCTTCCCAGCGCCCGCGCGATGGCGCGCCCGAGGCCGCCTCCTCCGCCCAGCACCAGCGCCGTCTTCCCACGCAGCCCGAGGTCCATGTTCGCGCCCTCCCGCGCCCTTCTATTCGCGCCCGCCACGTCCGTGCCAGGGCGTTTCCGGCACGGGGGTGCGTGGCCCCTCGCCCGCGAACCAGGCGACCAGGTTGTCGACCACGAGCTTTCCCATGATCGCGCGGGTGTGCTGCGTGGCGGAACCGGAGTGCGGGACGAGCACGACGCGTTCGCTGGCGAGAAGGGCGGCGGGGACGCGCGGCTCGTCGGCGAAGACGTCGAGCCCAGCCCCGAGCAGCGCGCCCGAGCCGAGCGCCTCCAGCAGGGCAGCCTCGTCCACCACCGACCCGCGGGCGACGTTCACCAGGATGCCCTGCGGCCCGAGCGCAGCGAGCACCTCCCGGCCTACCAGGCCGCGCGTGGCTCCTCCGCCCGGGACGATGGCGACGAGGGTGTCCACCTCGCGGGCCATCCCGAGGAGCTCCGGGTAGTGCCGGTAGGGCACCTCGGGCCGCGGCCTGCGGGCGTGGTAGACGACCGGCACGTCGAAGGCCGCGATGCGCTTCGCGATGCGCTGGCCGATGCGCCCCATCCCGAGGAGCCCCACCGTCCGGCCGCGCAAGGTCGGGCTGAGCGGGAAGGTTCCCCGCAGCCAGCGGCCCTCGCGCACGAAGCGGTCGGCCTGCGGCAGGCGCCGCACCGTCGCCAGGAGGAGGCCCACCGTGAAGTCGGCCACCTCGTCGTCGAGCACGTCCGGCGTGTTGGTCACCACGATCCCGCGCCGGACCGCGACGGAGAGGTCGATGGAGTCGTAGCCGACGCCGAAGTTCGCGACGATCTCGAGGCGTGGCAAGAGCTCCAGGAGCGCTGCGTCGAGCGGCTCGCGCCCGCGGGTGGCGACGCCGCGGATGTCCGCGCCGTGCTCCTCGGCCAGGCGCCGAGCGCCGTGGTCCGCGGCGCGATGGACGACGAAGTGGACCGCGAGCGCATCCTCCACGGCGGGCATCATCTCGCCCATGCTGAGGATCGCGGGCCGCGCGCTCATCCGGCCGCCCGCGACAGCCGGGGCTGGAGCCTCCCGTCGCCGTCGAAGGCGAGCGTGCGCGGCGCGGGGTCTACCGTGACGCCGGGTCGCCCCTCCAGCTCGCGCGCGATGGGTCCCGATACGAGGCTCTCCTCGAGGAAGAGCGTGTTCGGGATGACCACGATCCGGAGCCGCTCGGGCGCCACGCCCGCCAGGCTCCGCAGCGCGGCCGCCACCAGCGCCCCCTCGGTGTCGAAGGTCATGGGGATGGCCGCCCGCACGACGAAGGTGCTGGTGAGGCAGTTGAGGTAGGTCTTCTCGCGGTCGACGCGATCGACCAGCGCCTTCGTGACGAAGTCGGCCAGCCCCACCCCGGTCGCGTTGCCGTGCGAGGCCTCCGAGAGCCCCAGCACCGCCAGCCGCTTCACCCGCGGGGCCTCCGGCTCGGGTTGCCCCTGGATACGCAGCCGGCCCACCACGTTGGTGTCGATCCCGGTCCCGCTGAAGTTCTTTCCCATCTCCTCGATGACGAGGAGGTCGAGCTCCTCGTCAGGCAGCGCGGGGCTGAGCGTCTTCGACCAGGCGAGGAGCTTCGCCTCCTCCGCCACCAGCGTTTCGGTGGCGAGGCCGCGCACCGCCGCGGTCTCCTCGTAGGCGTTCTCGACCACCGCCAGCCCGCCGACCACCGGCAAGGCGGCCAAAACGGCGCGGCCGAGATCCACCAGGAGGCGCGGCAGCTCGCGCGGCCCGAGCTGGTGGAACCCCTGTGCGCCGAGCGGGCCGCCCAGCCCCACCACCACCATCTTCACGATCCCGCTCTCGAGCTCACCCTTGAACGAGGTGTGGGTCTTCACCCGGTTCACCGGGAGGATGGCATCCACCTCCAGCGCGGAGCGAAGCGTGTAGAGCGGGAGGCCGCTCGGGCCCTCGCCGATGAGGACGCTGTCGACACAGGTGCGCACCGGCGCGCCCAGCTCCGCCTCGGTGACGCCGAGGGAGGCGAGGAGCTCTGCCTGTCCGGCCTCGGTGCCGCCGCCGTGGCTCCCCATGGCGGCGAGCAGAGAGGGCTCGGCTCCCAGGCCGCGCACGTGCGCGATGGCCGCCCGCAGGAGGGAGGCGTAGCCGGCGATGCCGCGGCTGCCGACCAGGATCCCAACCCGCTGTCCCGGGCGCACCGTCCGGCCAAGGCCGAGCTTCCCCAGTTCCTCCTCGGCGGCCCGGCCCACGTCGTCCACCCGCGGGCGAGGAAAGGTCTGGCGGACGTGGAAGAGCGGGGGGAGGGCGGTCATGGGAGGGCCTCGATGGCATCGCCGCGCGGGACGGCTTGCCCACCGCGGGCCCGGAGTTGCCGCAGCAGCGCCTGCGCCGGATGCGGGATGCGGATGCCGTCCACGATCTTGGCCTGCGAGCGGCAGGAGTAGCCCGTCGCGAGCGCGTCGGTCGCGCCCGCGGGCCCGGCCAGGTGGCGGCCCCAGCTCATGCGGTAGATGGCGGTGGACGTGTCGCGGTGGTGTGCCAGGTGCCCGTAGGTTCCCGCCATGCCGCAGCAGCCCACCGCCTCGATGCGGAGCCCGAGCCCGAACCGCTCGAACACCGCCTGCCACTGCCCCAGCGAGGCAGGGGCGTTGGTGCGCTCGGTGCAGTGGCCGAGGAGCCGGTAGGTGCGCTGCACCTGCGCGCGGGGCCAGGAGGAGACGTGGCTCGCGAGCCACTCCTGGAGGAGCAGGACGTTCGGGGCGCGCTCCTTGCCCAGCGCTCCGGCGTACTCGCTGCGATAGGTGAGCGACATGGCGGGATCGATCCCCACCAGCGGCACGCCGGTGCTGCCGAGGCCCTGCAGGACCGCCGCGTTCTTCGCCGCGGCGCGCCCGAAGGCGAAGCGGAAGCCGTGGATGTGGAGCGCCTTGCCGTTCGGGCGCAGCGGCGCCAGCCAGGGCCGCACGCCGAGCTCGCGCAGGAGATCGAGCACGTCGAGCACGAGCCCAGTCTCGAAGTAGCGGGTGAAGGCGTCCTGCACGATGACGACGCTCCGCGCGCGCTCGGGGGGCGAGAGCGCTCGCAGCGCGGCAGGCGTCGCCACCTCCACCCCGCGGGCCGCGAGCTCCCGGCCAAACCGCACCCGCGATAGGAGCGGGACGGAGGTGAGCCCGACGAGCCGCACCAGCGCTCGTCCCACCGCGCTGCCGGCGACGGCGTTGTAAACCGGCGCGAGCCGTGCCAGGAGCGGGAGCACGCTCTCCAGCCGTCCGATGAGGTGATCGCGCAGCGGCCGCAGGAAACGGCCGTGGTACAGGCCGATGAAGCGGGACCGCAGCTCGGTGACGTCCACCTTGATCGGGCACTGGCCCGAGCACGCCTTGCACGAGAGGCAGCCGTCCATGGCCTCCATCACCTCGTGCGAGAAGTCGCGCCTGCCGAGCGCGCGGCCGAGGGTGTGCGCGGCCCGAAGCGGCAGGGTCCAGATCGCCGAATGGGAGCGCCGCTCCTCCGCGAGAGGATCGCGCCCCGCCCCCACGAGCAGCCGCAGCCACTCGCGGAGCAGGACCGCGCGGCCCTTGGGCGAGTGACGCCGGTCGCGCAGCGCCTTCCAGGACGGGCACATGGCGCTGTCCGCGTCGAAGTCGTAGCAAAGCGCGTTGCCGTTGCACTGGAGCGCGCCCTCGAAGCTGTGGCGCGTCTCGATGGGGATGGGGCGCTCGGCCTGCCCGCGGGTGGGGAGGCCGTCGATGGTGAGGAGCTGTCCACCGGGCGGGGTCGCGATCTTCCCCGGGTTGAGCTGGTTCCGCGGATCGAAGGCCACCTTGAGCGCCTGGAGCGCCGGATAGAGCGGCCCGAAGAACGCCGGCGCGTACTCGGATCGAACGCCCTTGCCGTGCTCGCCCCAGAGGAGCCCGTCGTACTTCTTGGTGAGCCGCGCCACCTCGTCCGTCACCAGGCGAATGAGCGGCTCCTGCGCGGGGTCGCGCATGTCCACGGCCGGGCGGACGTGCAGCACGCCCGCATCGACGTGCCCGAACATGCCGTAGGCGAGGCCGCGCGCGTCGAGGGCTGCGCGCAGCTCGGCGATGTAGTCGGCGAGATGGGCGGGGGGAACGGCCGTATCCTCCACGAACGGGATGGGCCGAGCCTCCCCCGGGCGATTTCCGAGCAGCCCCACGCCCTTCTTTCGCATCGACCAGACGCGCTTCACGTCGGCGCCGCGCGCGACCGTGTGTCCGCGCCGGCCGCGCGCCCCGCCCTCCGCCGCGAGCGCCGCGAGGAGCCGCGTCAGGGGCTCCTCCACCTCCTCCGGCGTCTGCCCCACGAGCTCGATGAGGTTCACCGCCTGAGCGGGGCCCTCCGGGTCGTCGGGGAAGAAGGCGCGCACCTCGTGCCAGACGATGTCCTTGCGCGCCAGGTCGAGCACGGTGCCGTCCACCGTCTCGATGGACGAGGGAGCAAAGCCCATGAGCGCCGGCGCGTCCCGCAGCGCGCCGTCGAAATTCCCGTAGCGCAGGCACACCAGCGCGGTGTGTCGCGGCAGGGGGACGGCGTTCAGCTTCGCCTCCACCACGATGCCGAGCGTCCCCTCCGAGCCGCACAGGACGGAGTTGAGGTCGAACCGGCCCCGCGCGTCCCGCACGTGCGCGAGGTCGTAGCCGGTGAGGCAGCGGTTGAGCCGCGGAAAGTGCTGCCGGACCAGCTCCTCGTTGTCGCGGTGGATGGCGTCGAGCGCCCGGTGCACCGCGCCGGCGTGGTCGCCGCGCGCCTTCACGCGGGCCAGCTCCTCATCGTCCATGGGCGAGGAGCGCCAGAGCGTGCCGTCCGCCAGCACGGTGGCGAGCTCGAGGACGTGGTCGCGCGTCTTGCCGTGGACGCACGAGCCCTGGCCGCTGGCGTCGGTGTTCACCATCCCGCCCAGCGTGGCGCGGTTGGAGGTGGAGAGCTCGGGGGCGAACAGGAGCCCGTGCGGCGCGAGCGCGGCGTCGAGCTGGTCCTTCACGACGCCCGCCTCGACCCGAGCCCAGCGCCCCGCTGGATCGATCTCCAGGATGCGATTCATGTGGCGGGATAGGTCCACGACCACGCCCGTGGTGAGCGACTGGGCGTTGGTGCCGGTGCCGCCGCCGCGGGCGGCGAGGTGCACCCCGGCGAAGCGAGGCTCGGCTGCGAGGCGCATCACCCGCTGCACGTCCTCGGCATGGCGCGGGTAGAGGATGGCCGCCGGCGGGAGCTGGTAGATGGAGTTGTCGGTGGCGAGGACCGTCCGGTCGCCGTGGCTCAGCGAGACCTCTCCGTCGAAGGCCCCGGCGCGGAGCGCCTCCGCGAAGGCTCGATCGATGCCCGGGGGCGCCGGAGGTGGTGGGATGCGCGGGATCATGCGTCAGTGCGGCGAAGGGCTCGTGACGGCCGCCGCGCCGCGACGGGCCACGGCGCTGGCGACGAGGATCCCGATCGCTCCCGCCGCGGTGAGGAACGCGAGCGGAAGCAGTCCGAGCGCGTAGCTGTGGGTCCTGTCCTTGATGACCCCGAGCAGGTAGGTGCCCACGAAGCCGCCCAGGTTGCCGATGGCGTTGATCTGCGCGATGCCCGCGGCGGCCGAGGAGGCGGCGAGCCAGCCTGTGGAGAGCGCCCAGAAAGGTCCCTTGAAGCAGTAGGTCCCGATGACCGCCGCGCAGAGGATGACGATCGTTGCGGCGAGGGAGCCCCCCACGAAGCCCGCCGCGACGAGGCTCACCGCGATCAGCGCGGAGGGGATCGCGGTGTGCCACACCCGCTCGCGGGTCCGGTCGGAGTGGCGGCCCCAGAGCACCATCGCCACGGAGGCCACGCCGAACGGCACCGAGTTGAGGAGGCCGGTCTGCATGTTGGTGAGGCCGAACGACTTGATGATCTGGGGCTGCCAGATGGAAAGGCAGACGCTCGCGCCGGTGCCTCCGGCGTACACGATCGCGGCGACGAGCACGTAGGGGTTCGAGAGCACGCGCCAGAGGGAACTGTGCGGCACGGTGGTCTTCGCCTTCATCTCGCCCTCCAGCGTCCGGACGAGCCAGGCGCGCTCCTCCGGGAGGAGCCACTTGGCGTCGTTGGGTCCGTTGCGCAGGACTGCGAGCGTCAGCACGCCCAGGATCACGGCGGGCACTGCCTCCACGATGAACATCCACTGCCACCCGCGCAGCCCGGAGGTGCCGTGCAGCCCCAGCAGAGCGGCCGAGATCGGCGAGCCGATGAAGCTCGACGCCGGGATGGCCACCATGAAGATGGCGATGATGCGGGCGCGGTGCTTCGCCGGGAACCAGTAGGTCAGGTAGAGGATGACGCCCGGGAAGAACCCCGCTTCGGCGGCGCCGAGCAGGAAGCGGAGCCCGTAGAAGGACTTCGGCCCCACCACCAAGGCCATACAGCCCGCGATGATGCCCCAGGTGATCATGATGCGCGCGATCCAGACTCGCGCGCCCACCTTCTGCATGATGAGGTTGCTCGGCACCTCGAGGAAAAAATACGAGATGAAGAAGACCGCGCCGCCGAAGCCGAACTGGGACGAGGACAGCCCCACGTCCTTGTTCATCTGCAGCGCGGCGAAGCCCACGTTCACGCGGTCGACGTAGGCGATGAAGTAGCAGAGCATGAGGAACGGGATGAGCCGCCAGGTCACCTTCTTGAGCGTGGCGGTCTCCAGGGCGGATACGGCCGGCATCACTGCGGGTGCGCTTGGCATCGGGATCCTCGCCTCACGTCTTCGGACCAGGTTCGACCTGCCCGTCCACCCTCGGGATCCGCCTGCCGCGGGCGGGCGCCGCCGAGGGCGAACGGGATCTCGAAAACCTCGCTACAGCCCCAGCTTCTTGAAGAAGTCGTTCCCCTTGTCGTCCACCAGGATGAAGGCCGGGAAGCTCTCGACCTCGATCCGCCACACCGCTTCCATCCCGAGCTCGGGGAAGTCGATGCACTCCACCTTCTTGATGTTCTCCTCCGCCAGCACCGCCGCCGGACCGCCGATGGAGCCGAGGTAGAAGCCCCCGTACTTCTTGCAGGCGTCGGTCACCTGCTGGCTGCGGTTGCCCTTCGCGATCATCACCATCGACGCGCCGTGCGACTGGAGCAGTTCGACGTAGGAGTCCATGCGTCCGGCGGTGGTCGGCCCGAACGAGCCAGAGGCCTTGCCCTTGGGCGTCTTCGCCGGACCGGCGTAGTACACCGGGTGGTCCTTCAGGTACTGCGGCACGCCCTTGCCCGCGTCGATGAGCTCCTTGAACTTGGCGTGCGCGATGTCGCGGGCGACGACGATGGTGCCGTCGAGGAGCAGCGGGGTGGAGACGGGGTGCTGGGAGAGCTCCGCCTGGATCTCCTTCATCGGCCGGTTCAGGTTCACGCGCACGCCGTGCTCGTGCTTGCCGGTCCGGTACGGCGCCGGGATGAGGCGGCCCGGATCGTGGTCCAGCTCCTCGATCCAGATGCCATCCCTGTCGATCTTCGCCTTCACGTTGCGATCGGCGGAGCAGGAGACGGCGATGCCGATGGGGAGGGAGGCGCCGTGGCGCGGCAGGCGGACCACCCGCACGTCGTGGGCGAAGTACTTGCCGCCGAACTGGGCGCCGATGCCGAGCTTGTTGGCCGCCTGGAGCAGTTTCTCCTCGAGCTCCAGGTCGCGGAACGCCACGCCCTCGCCGCCACCGGTGGTGGGCAGGCCGTCGTAGTAGCGGGTGGAGGCGAGCTTCACCGTCTTGAGGCAGGAGTCGGCCGAGGTGCCGCCGATGGCGACGCCGATGTGGTACGGCGGGCAGGCGGCGGTGCCGAGGTACTTGAACTTCTCGACGAGGAAATTCTCCAGCTTCTCGGGCGTCAGGGTCGCCTTCGTCTCCTGGAAGAGCATCGTCTTGTTGGCCGAGCCGCCACCCTTCGTGACGAAGAGGAATTTGTACTCGGCGCCCGGCGTCGCGAGGATGTCGATCTGGGCCGGCAGATTGTTGCCGGTGTTCTTCTCCTCGTACAGGTTGAGCGCGCTCGTCTGCGAGTAGCGCAGGTTCTCCTGGGTGTACGTCTCGTAGATGCCCTTGGAGAGCCACTCCTCGTCGTTCGCTCCCGTCCAGACCTGCTGCCCCTTCTTCGCGTAGACCGTGGCGGTGCCGGTGTCCTGGCAGATGGGCAGCTCCCCGCGCGCGGAGATCTCGGCGTTCTTCAGGAAGGCGAGCGCGACGCCCTTGTCGTTCTGCGATGCTTCGGGGTCGTCGAGGATCTTCGCCACCTGCTCGTTGTGGGACGCGCGCAGGAAGAAGGAGCACTCGCGAATGGCCTCGCGCGCGAGAAATTCGAGCGTGGAGGGCTCCACCCGGAGCATCTCCTTGCCCTCGAAGATGCCCGTCGTGATGCCCTCCTTGCCGAGGGGGCGGAACCTCGTCGGATCCTTCGCGAGGGGGAACGGGTCCTGATACTGGAACGCTGGCGTCGCCATGGGCCTCTCCATCCGCGGAGGAAAAGAAAGCTGGGATCCGCCGGAGCGGTCCCTCGAGCTCGATTCAGGGACGCACAGCAAACCACATCGACGGGAGGAGGTCGACCGCTCACCGACCCTTCCTGAGCATCGACAATTTCGCGCGCTTTTCATACGTCTAGCCGCTGCGGCCACCCACGATGAGCGAACTTCCCGCAACCTGGACCGAAAAGCTGCTGGACGTCACCTCGGCATTCTCGCGAGCCCGCACCACCCAGGAGGTGGGAGAGGTGGCGGTCGGGTTGGGCGTGGAGGCGCTCGGTGCCGTCGCTGGCGCGCTGGCGCTGGTCTCCCGGGACGGCGCGGAGCTGTACCTCGTGGCGGGATCGAGCCTGCCCGGCGGAGCGGAGACGCGGACGCGGCGAGGGGTCGAGGAGAACGACCTCCTCTCGGACGCCGCGCGCGAAGGCGCGACCGTCACCATCGAGAGCCCGGAGGAGCTCGCGCGCCGCTACCCTGACGCTGCTCGTGGGCTGCCC
Source organism: Myxococcales bacterium (assembly GCA_038320275.1). GTDB lineage: Bacteria > Myxococcota > Myxococcia > Myxococcales > Anaeromyxobacteraceae > Anaeromyxobacter_A. The sequence continues at coordinate 15,285 of JBBQEB010000021.1, forward strand.
TGGGGCGAGGGCACCCGCATGGCGCTTCCGCTTGCCGGCGGAGGGCGGCTCCTGGGAGTCCTGGGGCTCGGGTTCGCCACCTGGACCGAGCTGCCCGGCACCTCGCGCGCCTTCGCCCAGGCGCTCGCCTCGCAGTGCGCGCAGGCCCTCGAGCGCGCGCGGCTGCTCGACGCCGAGAAGGAGGCGCGCAGGCGCCTCGCGATCATGGCGGACGCGGCCGAGGCGTTCAGCGCCCCCGACATGTCGCTGAAGGGAGTGCTGGAAGCCATCGCGAGGAGGACTTCCGAGGCGACGGGAGACGGGTGCGTCCTGCGCCTCCTCTCCGACGACGGGGTCTGGCTCGACGTGAGGGCCGCCTGGGCTCCCCCCGGGGCGGCGGAAAGCCCGTCCGCACAGGCCGGGCGTATCCCGGCGGCCGAGGGGCTCGCCGGGCACGCCCTCCGCTCGCTCGAGACTCTCTCCATCCCAGCGGTCGATCCAGCCTCCCTGGCGGAGGCGTCGGACGAGGAGCGCCGGGCATGGCTGGGCGAGGCGCGCGTCCACAGCCTGATCCTCGCCCCGCTGCACGTGGCAGGGCGTGCGCTCGGCACGCTGTCGGTCGCACGCACGCGACCGCACGAGCCGCACGAGCAGGAGGACCGCCTGCTGGTGGAGGGCCTCTCCGGCCGCGCCGCCTCGGTGATCCAGAAGGCGCGACTGTACGACGAGATCCGGCGCAACGGCCGGCTGCTCGAGGAGACCTTGGCCCGCGAGCAGGCGGCGCGCAAGGAGGCGGAGACCGCCAACCGCTCCAAGGACGAGTTCCTCGCGATGCTCGGCCACGAGCTGCGCAACCCCCTCTCGCCGATGCTCACCGCGCTCGAGCTCATGAAGCTCCGCGGCGGCGAGGCCCATCAGCGCGAGCGCACCATCGTCGAGCGGCAGGTGCAGCACCTGGTGCGGCTGGTCGACGACCTGCTCGACGTCTCCCGCATCACCCGGGGAAAGGTCGCGCTGAAGCGGCGGCCGGTGGAGCTTCACGAGGTGGTCGCGAGCGCGCTGGAGATGGCGAGCCCGCTCCTCGAATCTCGCCGCCACCGGCTCGTGACGAGCGTCCCCCGTGCCGGGCTCCTGGTCGAGGCGGATCCCCACCGGCTGGCCCAGGTGTTCGCGAACCTGCTCATGAACTCTGCCAAGTACACCGAGCCCGGCGGCACGGTGGAGGTCCGGGGCGACAGGGAGGCGAGCCAGGTGGTCTTGCGCGTGCGCGACTCGGGGATGGGTATCGCGCCCGACCTGCTCCCCCGCGTCTTCGACCTGTTCGTGCAGGCCCACAGCGCGCTCGACCGCTCGCAAGGGGGCCTCGGCCTCGGGCTGACCATCGTCCGAACGCTGGTGCAGATGCACGGCGGCGTCGTACGCGTGGCGAGCGCCGGGCAGGGGAAGGGCAGCGAGTTCACGGTGGAGCTGCCGGCCCTGGACGCATCGGCGCTCGTCCCCAGGCCGCCTCCCCCCACCACCGCGCCGAGGGGGTCACTGGCGGTGGCCCAGCGGGTGCTCGGGGTGGACGACAACGTGGACGCCGCGGAGGCGCTCGGCGAGGCCCTCTCCGCGCTGGGCTACTCGACGGCGACGGCCTTCGACGGCCCGGGGGCGCTGGACGCGGCGGCAAAGGAGCCGCCTCAGGTGGCCTTCCTCGACATCGGCCTGCCGGTCATGGACGGGTACGAGCTGGCGCGGAGGCTGCGCGAGCTGCTCGGCCCGTCGGTGAAGCTGGTGGCGCTCACTGGCTACGGGCAGGACCACGACCGAGCCCGCTCGCTGGACGCTGGCTTCGACGAGCACCTGGTGAAGCCGGTCGAGCTGGCGCGCATCGAGGCGCTGCTCCACCGCGTGGCCCTCCCGCTGGGAGGCGCGGCGAGCAACGGGTGACGCCGGGCCAGCCCTCCACCGCCTCCAGGCCGGTCAGCGCCGATGTCCGGCTGCTGTTCGCGACCCGATCGCTGCGGCTCTTCGCCTACGGCCTCTACTCGGTCGTCCTGGTGCTCCACCTCTCCGCCGCCGGGCTCTCCGAGGCCCGCATCGGCCTCCTCCTCACGCTGGCGCTGCTCGGCGACACGGTCATCTCGCTCCTCCTCACCACGCGCGCCGACCGGCTGGGGCGCAGGCGCACGCTGATGGCGGGCGCCGTGCTGATGGTGCTGGCGGGCGCGCTCTTCGCATCCACGCGCAGCTTCACCCTCCTGCTGCTCGCCGCGACGATCGGCGTCATCAGCCCGGCCGGCAACGAGGTGGGACCGTTCCTCGCGATCGAGCAGGCCGCGCTCTCGCAGGCGGTCCCCGGGGACCGGCGCACCCAGACTTTCGCCTGGTACACGCTGGCGGGCTCCTTCGCCACGGCGCTGGGGGCGCTGGTGGGCGGCGGGACGGCGTCCCTCCTGCAGCGGCGGGGATGGAGCGCGCTCGCGAGCTACCAGGCGGTGGTGGGGTCGTATGCGTTCCTCGGGCTCGCGCTGGCGGCCGCGTTCACCCGGCTCTCGCCCGCGGCCGAGGCGCCCGCGCGCGAGGCGCCGGCGCGACCCGCCTTCCTGGCGCTCGACCTCGGGCTCCACCGCTCGCGCGGCCTGGTGCTGAGGCTGGCGGGGCTGTTCTCGGTGGACGCCTTCGCGGGCGGATTCGTGATGCAGAGCTTCGTCGCCTACTGGTTCCACCAGCGGTTCGGGGCGGATCCGGCCACGCTGGGAGGCATCTTCTTCGTCGCGAACGTGCTGTCCGGACTCTCCGCGCTCTCGGCCTCCTGGGTGGCCTCCAGGATCGGCCTCGTCCGCACCATGGTCGCGACGCACCTGCCCTCCAACGTGCTCCTCCTCCTCGTCCCGCTCATGCCCACCCTGCCGCTCGCGATGGCGGTGCTCTTCCTGCGCTTCTCCATCTCGCAGATGGACGTGCCGACCCGGCAATCGTACACGATGGCCATCGTGGCGCCGGACGAGCGCTCCGCGGCCGCGGGCGTCACCGGGATCGCGCGCACCGTCGGCTCGTCGCTGGCGCCGCTCGTCGCCGGGCCCCTCTACGCGGTGGCCTCCCTGGCGAGCGTGCCTTTCTTCATCGCCGGGGGGCTCAAGATCGCCTACGACCTCGCGCTCCTTGCGGCCTTCCGCTCCGTGCGCCCCCCCGAGGAGGCAAAGCGGTCCTGAACCTCGCGCCCGGGCCCCTGGCATCCGGGCGCGACGCGGCGCATCCTTCCCGCCATGGGACCTGTCGAGGTGCTGGGGATGGTGGCCGGGCGGGCGCTGACGCCCATGGTGAAGGCGGGGGCGGCGGTGAAGGGGGACAGGCTCCTCCACGCGCGCGGCACCACCTATCCGGCCGAGGTGACGGCGCTCGCCGCCTCCGGGGCGGCCGGTGAGCTGGCGGGCCGTCTCGCCGGGCCGGCCCTGGTCCGCTTTTCCACGGCGCTGTGGCGAACGCGCCCGTGGCCCGACCTGCTCGGCTGCGCGCTGCGGCTCGGCGCCGGCGGGCCCGGCGAGCAGGATCTCCTCTTCTCCACCGCTCGGCACGTCTTCACCCTGGCGGGCGCGCTCTTCACCACCCGGCGCGACTTCCTCGACAACGACTACTACGCGCTCGCCCCATTCCGCGCTCCAGGGCTTCGCCGCGTCGAGCTGCGCCTCGTCGCCGCGCACCCGCGGGTGGTGGCGCGCGGCCGCTTCGGACGGCTCGACCAGGCGGTGCGGAAGGGGTCGGCGCTGCTCCGCATGGATCTGTCCGCGGGCCGCTGGGGCGCCTGGGAGCCGATGGCCGAGATCCAGGTCGGTGCTCCGCCCGCCGGAGAAGCGCTGCCGACCTTGCGCGCCGACCCGTTCCGCGCGGGCAAGGGGCTCGAGCCGGTGGGATTCCTCAACGCCCTGCGGCGGGCAGCCTACGGCGCGAGCCGGGAGGCGCCGGACGGATCAGCGAAGCGGGTTCGTCCAACGTAGGCCCGGGAAGCGGCCGAAGTCCGAGTCGTTCGAGTGCAGCTCGCAGCCGTGCTCGATGGCGAGGGCCGCGAGGTGCGCGTCGGGCGTGAGGGCACCGGCCACACCCGCGCCGTCCAGCAGCGTCCCCAGGATGGCCAGGTGCCGGGGTCCCGGATCGAGCGGGAGGATGTGCGGCTGCCGGTACCACGTCTCGACGGCGTCCAGCGCCTCCCGCGGGCGCAGGGGCTTCACCAGCACGGACGGGCTCGTCATCAGACGCAGGAACGCCAGGCTCACCGCCCAGGCCAGGCCGACCCCCTCGCCCCCGCGGATGAGCCCTTCCCACCAGCTCCGGGCGCGCTCGTGCTGGGGGACATGGGCCGCGTAGGCGTAAACGAGCAGGTTCACGTCAGGGACGATCACGCGCCGCCTCCACGACGAAGTCCTCCGAGTCCAGCTCCGCGGCGAGCTGGTTCAGGCGCAGCGGGTCCACCCCAGTCCGCAAGCCGGTGTCGAAGGGCTCCACCGCGAAGTCGCTCTGGGCGGCGGCGCTCCGCTGGGAAAGCCCGCGACGGAGGACGTCGTTGAGCGTCTCCTTGAACGTGGCTCGCCGGGCGTGGGCGAGGCGCGTCAGCTTCTGGGCGACGTCGGGGTCCAGGGTGACGGTGGTGCGCACCCAGGCATCATGATGCTGGCATCCGCGAGCGTCAAGATGCGTGGCGCCTCTCAGTGCTTCAGCCCGCTCGGATGACCCTTCTCCTCCTCGAACCCGTGCGCGAGGACGAAGTGGTACACGGAGTACGGCTCCTCCTGCGAGCCGCCGACCAGGTCGAACAGGAACTGGCCCGCAGCGCCCCGGCCATCTTCCTCGTCCGGGGTGGCCTCGACGTAGAGCACGTCGCGCGCGTCGAGCACGAGCTCTCCGACGAGCTGCTTCGCCCAGACGAGCTGGACCACCGGGTTGCGCTCGTGGTCCTCCTCGATGTTCCAGTGGAAGGCGTCCTGGTCGTGGAGGAAGGTGTCCACGGTGCCCGCGCGGACGATGCAGCTCGCGTGAGTCTTGAGCCACTTCCAGAAGCGCTCGAAGGTGAGGGTGGTGCCCGTCTCGACGGTGACGCTCATGGAGCGGCAATGTACCCTGCCATCGCCCGCCGCGCAGAGGTCGATGTCGCGCTAGGATGCGCCGATGGATCTCCCCGACTCCGCTGCCCGCGCTCTCGACACTCTGCGGCTGCAGGGGAGGGGGCTGCGGTTCGAGGTGGCGAAGCTGTGCGGCGAGGAGCGCCACCGGCTCTCCGTGCGGTATCTGGATGCGGAAAGCCGCGAGGTGCGGCTCGGGCTGCTCTACGACGAGGATAAGGCCGCGCTCGAGCGGCTGCGCGAGCGCCTGGCTCAGCCTCCCGTGTGACCACGCTGTGAGGTGAGGCTCAGCCCGGCCAGCCGACGCGCTGGACGAGCCAGAAGCACCCCAGCGCGCCGATGGCCGCCGAGGCCGCGCGCACGCCGCCGCGCGCGAACGACTCCCTCCGCCGCAGGAAGGCGAGCACCGGGAAGGCCAGCGCGACGATGGCAAGCTGTCCGAGCTCCACGCCCAGGTTGAAGGTGACGAGGCTCGTGGCGAGCGCGCTGCGCGGCAGGTGCAGGTCGCGCAGGACGCTCGCGAACCCGAACCCGTGGACGAGCCCGAAGGCAAAGGTGATCCGCCAGCGCCGCTCGATCGCGACCGCCTCGGCGGAGGGCCCCGCGCTGCGCCGCAGCGCCCACAGGTTCTCCGCCGCGACGAAGACGATGCTCCCGGCGATGAGCGGCTCGACGAGCCGGGCCGGGGGCACGACGAGATCGAGCGCCGCGAGCGCGAGCGAGATCGAGTGCGCGACGGTGAAGCTCGTCACCACCTTCACCAGCCCGCGCAGCGTGCCGCCCAGCAGGAGCAGCCCGAGCAGGAAGGCGATGTGGTCGTAGCCGGTGAAGATGTGCTCGACGCCCAAGGCAAGGAACTTCCGGGCTTGGGCCAGCGAGCTCGGCGGCCCCTCCACCTCGAAGGTGGGCGCGTCCGCCCGGGCCACGCGTTCATGCCGCTGCCCGCCGAGCTCGACGGTGGCGAGGTGGGTGTGGCCACGGGAGGTCGAGCGCAGGAATCCAAGGCTCACCTCCAGGCGCTCCACCGGGGAGGGGCAGGTCCAGGCCCCCGAGAGCGCGATCCCGTCGGGCGGCTCGGGCGAGGTGCCCTCTGAGGCGAGGACGCAAGGCGCCCCATCCCCCCGGATCGAGATGGAGCCGAGCGCAGCCTCCAGGAATTGCCGGCTCGTCGGGTCGAGCGCCAGGCGCGCTCCGGTCACCTCCCGGACCGAGAGCCTGAGCCGCAGGTGGACGGTCCGCCCGCTCACGTGGATCTCGCTCGTGCTCACGCCCACCTGATGCCCGAGCGCCAGGGCGGGCGCGAGGAGCGCTACGAGTCCGGCCCAGGACCGCCGCGAAGCGAGGGGAAAGCGCCTCTCGGCGGGTGGGCCCGGGCCCCCCCGTTCTCCTCGGGGAGGCAAGGCCTCAACCCATTCTCGGAAGCAGGTACGCCAGCGACCTTGCGTACCGGTAGTCGATCCCGCGGTGGCCGTCGTCGAACTCCTGGTGCTCCACCTCGACGCCGCCCTGCCGGAGCGATTCGGCCACCATGCGAGCGCCCCAGCGCAGGCGGAACTCGTCGCGCGTGCCGCAGTCGAGGTACGCGCTCCGCAGGCGCCGGAAGGCGTCCAGCCGGCGCGGGACGAAGCGAACGGGGTCGTGCTCCAGCCAGCGGGCCCAGACCCCTTCGCGCAGGCGCGCAGTGGCCGGGTCGAAGGGGAGCTCCAGGCCGAGCTCCTCGCCGGCGCGGGGAGAGTAGGCAGCCGCCATGGCGAGGACGTTCAGGACCTCGTGGTCGCTTCCGCGCAGCCGCGTCTCACGCCCGCGGATCGCCATGTCCGCGAACCAGGCGGCGGGGCTCGAGCCCTGCAGCGCCGCGGCCACCTCCGGAAAGTCGGGAAGGTAGCAGTACTCGAAGGCAGCATCCCCGGCGTGGGAGGCCACGTGCCCGAACACCTCGGGATGGTGGGCGCCCATCACCAGCGCGCCGTAGCCGCCCGAGCTCTTGCCCACCACCGCGCGCGCGCTCGCCGAGGGCAGCGTGCGCCAGCGGGAGCCCGCGAAGCCCACCACGTCGCGGGCGAGGTAGTCGCGGTAGCTCCCGATGGCGGCGCTGTTCACCCACTGCGAGCCGCCGAGGGCGCTCCACCCGTCGACGAAGACCGCCACGAAGGGGGGCAGGGCGCCCGCGACCACCAGCTCGTCGATGCGCTCCGGCACGGTGGGCGAGAAGGCGGATCGCTGAACCCAGCCGCGGACCGTCCCCGTGAAGCCGTGCAGGAAGTACACGGCAGGGTAGCGCGCCTCCCCCCCACCGTCGTACCCGGGAGGCAGCCAGGCCAGCAGCTCCCTCCGCGAGGGGTCGCCGAGGGGATTGCCGCGCAGCGAAGGTGCGTCGAGCTCGACCCACTCCAGCCGTCCCTGCATGATCCCCCCCGCGCGGTGAGGGAGCCATCATGTCTGGCCCGCTCGCCGCGCGCCCGCGGCGCCGCGCCTCGGCCCGCGTTCGCGTAACTCAGGCCACCGGACGGTGCAGTGCGCCCCGCGTCTCGATCCGGGCCGGTGCCCGCCGGGGCACTCGTGTCGCGGCGCTAGTGCGTCAGCTCCGGCGCCACGCGGTACACCTCGCTCAGCACCTCGTCAGGCACCATCGTGTTCCAGTGGCCGGTCGCCTTCGCCAGGAGCCAGACCGCAAGCAGCGTCGCCACCGCCGTCGCGGGCACGAGCCAGGGGGTGAGGCCCTTCTTTCCCCGCCGGGTGGTGGTGAGGCAGTCGGCCACCGTGCAGGCCGCCACGCAGGACATGCAGCCGGTGCACTCGGCCGTCCAGACGGAGTCTCGCGCGTGCACCGGGATGTCGACCGGGCAGGCGCGCGAGCAGGCCCGGCAATCGTTGCAGGTGGAGGGATCGCGGACGACCTTCTGCGGTGACGCGAGGCTCGCCAGCCCGAGGAGCGCGCCGTACGGGCAGAGGTAGCGGCACCAGAAGTTCTTCACCACCACCGACAGGGCCACCAGCGTCCCGAGCACGATCGCCCCGGTCTGCGTGAGGCCCTGGAAGAAGAGCAGCATCTTCGCGTCGGCGGCCAGGTTGAACGGCGACCGCATGAAGGCGTCGAGCGCGAAGGCCGGCATCTGGATCACGACCGCCCAGAGAAAGAGGCCCAGCAGGATGTACTTGAGCGAGAGGAGCGGGAGGTCGAGCCAGAGCGGGATGCGCAGCGCGCGCCCGTGCCGCCAGAGCGTCTTCTTCCCCACCCACTCCAGCGCGCGCGAGAGCGTGCCCACCGGGCAGACCCAGGAGCAGAACGCCTTCCGGGCGGCGAAGGAGCAGCCGATCGCGCCGAGCAGGATGGCGAGGCCGGCGGGGTGGATGTCGTCCCAGGTGCCCCGGAGGAGGAAGCGCTTCAGCCCGACGAGCGCGCTGATGGGGAGGAACGCCTCCACCGCCGGTGGGCGCGACGCCGTGAGCGGCCCGCCCCCGACCGCCTGCTGGTAGAAGCGCCAGAACTCGAGGCCCACCAGCGAGAGGAACGCTGCGTAGCCGAGCTGCACCGCCCACCGGACGCGGGGCAGCCGCCGGTACGGGTTGGTCCACTTCTCGGCGCGCATCGACCCTGGCGAGGACGGGCCGCGGTCCGGCGAAGCGGGCGGCGGCTTGGGTGCGCCGAGGGTGACGAGAGGCATCGTGGACACGAGCGGTCTTCTACCTTTCAAGCCCGGTCCCGGGAAAGGTGGGAGCAGGTCTCACCCCCTGCGGACCGCCGGCGCGACGCGCGCGGGCGGCGAGGGGTTCGGCCGTCCGTCACGACCGCAGGGACAGGCGTTTTCCGGGGGGGCGCCCATCTTCGAAACGGCTGATGCTCCCGCTCCTCTTCCCCGCAGCCTGCGGTAAAACGACGCAGTGTCGAAGCGCTCCTCTCCCTGGGCCAGCCTCGCAGGCGGCCTTCCGCCGGCGTTCTGGTGGCTCTGGACCGGCATGCTGGTGAACCGCCTGGGCGGGTTCGTGGTGCCGTTCCTGGCCATCTACCTGACGGAGCGGCGAGGCGCGTCGGCCGCGCAGGCGGGCCTCATCGGCTCCTTGTGGGGGCTAGGAGCCATCGCTTCCGGCCCGGTGGGCGGCACGCTCGCCGATCGCTTCGGGCGCCGGGTGACGATGGCGGGCGGCCTCGCGGTGGGGGGCGCCGGCATGCTCGCGCTGGGCTTCGTGGAGCGGCTTCCGGCCCTCGGCGCCGGGATGCTCCTGCTGGGCTTCGCCACCGAGACCTTCCGCCCCGCCATGCAGGCGTCGATCGCCGACCTGGTCGAGGACCCCGCCGCGCGCGCCCGCGCCTTCGGCCTCGTCTACTGGGCAGTGAACCTCGGCTTTGCGGTGGCGCTCGTCGCCGCTGGCGCGCTGGCCAGCGTCTCGTACCGGCTGCTCTTCGCCCTCGACGGCGCCACCACGCTCCTCTTCGCCGGTCTCATCCTTCTGAAGGTGCCGGAGACGCAGCCGGCAGGCGCCCGGCGCGGAGAGGGAAACCCGCTCGCGGGGCTCCTCCTCGCGCTCGGCGACCGGACGCTGGCGGCGTTCATCGGCCTCAACTTCCTCTTCGCGCTCCTCCTCTGGCAGGGCCACATGGCCTTCCCCATCGACCTTCGGGCCAAGGGCTTCTCGCCGGCGGTCTACGGAGCGCTGATGGCGCTGAACGGCGTCGTCATCGTGCTGGTGCAGCCGTTCGTCACCCGGGCGCTCGGGCGGAGGGACGTCTCGCGCGTGCTCGCCGCCGCGGGGCTCCTCGCCGGCGCGGGCTGGGGCGCGAACGCCTTCGCGCGCTCGGTGCCGCTCGTGGCGGCTGGGATCCTGGTGTGGACGCTGGGTGAGATCGCCAACAACCCCACTGGCGCGGCGCTGGTGGCGGAGCTCGCGCCAGCCCACCTGCGCGGCCGGTACGGAGGAGCCTACTCGCTCTCATGGGCGAGCGCGTCGGCGGTCGGCCCCTTCGCGGGCGCGTGGGTCCTGGGCCGGTTCGGGCGCGAAGCGCTCTGGGGCGGCTGCTTCGCGCTCGGCCTCGCCGTCGCGCTGGGCCATCTCGCGGCGGCGCCCGACCGCAGGCGGCGGCTTGCCGGCCTTGCTCGCCGGGAGGCTACCGCGCCCGGACCGGCTCCCGTAGGCGCTCCTCGATGAAGCTCTCCTGGTACTCCGGGTCCTCCACCGCCTCCGCGGCGGGAGTGGCAGAGAACGGCGCGTAACAGTCGAGCATCACCGCGAGCTCGTTCGTGGTCCTCGCCCCGATGGAGCCCTCGTACGCTCCCGGGTGTGGCCCGTGCGCGACGCCGGCGGGATGGTGCGAGATCGAGCCCGGGCCCACCCCTCGCCTGCTGGTGAACTCGCCCCGCACGTAGAAGAGGAGCTCGTCCACGTCCACGCTGGCGTGGGGGTAGGGGCACGGGATGGCGTCCGGGTGGAAGTCCACCGGCCGCGGAACGAAGCTGCACACGAGCGCGCCGCGCGCGGCGAAGGTGCCGTGCCAGGTGGGCGGCAGGTGCACCAGCCCGGCGCGCGCCTGAAACGCGAGGATGGGGAAGGCCACCGGGTACACCGCGCCGTCCCAGCCCACCACGTCGAGCGGCGAGGCGTCGAGCCGGAAGCCGTGGAACGCGCCGTTGCGCTTCACCAGCCCCTCGCGCAGGCCCTCGTCGATGGGGCCCTGGTGCTCCGGCAGTCGGAAATCGCGCTCGCAATAGGGGGCGTCCATGCGGAGCTGCCCCGCCTCGTTCTTCCACTGGCGGGGGATGCTGGCGCCGCCCAGGCATTCGATCGAGAGCCAGCGCTGCGCTCCGGCTGCCGGGACGAAGCGGTGCAGGAGGCCGCGCGGGACGTAGAGGTAGTCGTCCGTCCCGAAGCGCAGATCACCGAGGGGCGTGCGAAGGAGCCCGCCGCCTTCCGCCACGAAGAAGAGCTCGTCGCCGTCGCCGTTGGCGAAGTACACCGGGTCCTCGGCGGTGGGCGTGACGAGCCCCACCACCACATCCCCGTTGAAGAGGAGCGGGACGCGGGCGTCTACCGGGGGTCCGCCCGCCACCGGCAGAGCCTGGCTGCGGTAGTGGCGCTTCGCGATGGGCCGGGGTGGCCGCGCGTCCGGCACTGCCCACCCGTGGGCCGCCGGGGCGAGGTGCTGCGCGTGCGGCCGGTTCAGGTGGTAGGCGATGGTGTAGGGGCCGTCGAAGCCGGCGCGCGTGAGGCACTCCTCGTGGCGCAGCTCGCCGCCCGGGCCGCGGAGCGCGACGTGGTGCTTCGGGGGGACCTCGCCCCGGACGACCCGCTCCAGCATGGCCGCTCACGACCTCCCGGAGCGCTGCTGCTCGCGCTCGATGGACTCGAACAGGGCGCGAAAGTTCCCGGCCCCGAAACCTTGGTCCCCCTTGCGCTGGATGATCTCGTAGAAGAACGGCCCGGCCCGCGCGTCGCCGTAGAGCCCGGCGGAGTCCTCCAGGAAGATCTGGAGCAGGTAGCTGCCCGGCGCACCGCCATCGACCAGGATCTGGAGCTCGCGCAGCGTCCCGACCTCCTCCTGCAGCGCTCCCACGCCGATCTCCTCCAGGCGCTGGGGCAGCATGTCGTAGTAGCTGCCGGGCGTCGGCATGAAGTGGACGCCGCCCTCCCGCAGACCTCGCACCGCCGAGACGATGTCCTCCACCGTCAGCGCCGCGTGCTGGATCCCGTCGCCGCGCTGGTCCTCGTGGAAGATGTTGATCTGCGAGCTCTTGAAGGCCGGCCGCCAGGGCTCGTTGTTCGCGAACTTCACCCCGCTCGTCGGGTCGCGCATCACGATGGAGCGCAGCCCCGAGCCCTTGGCCTGCATCGCCTTCCTGCGGGCGTCGCTGGCGGCCTCGGCGGTGTGGAACTCGACCTCCCAGAACTCCTCGAACCCGAGCACGTGCTCCATCCACAGGAGCGCCGGCTTCATGGTCTCGAAGTTGGCGGTGATGTGGTCGACCTGCCCGAAGTGGTAGCGGTTCGCGCCGCCCTTCGGCGACGGGTGGACCCGCAGGCCGGGGTAGAGCCCGGCGAAGCCGCGCCGCTCCACGAAGCGGAAGGTGGTGTCGCCAAACGGCGTCGTGACGTTGAAGGTGGCGAGGGAGCCGCCGCCGTCCTCCGCTCGCTCCACGTCGGTGACCGGCGTCGCGCCGCGCTCCTCCAGGAGCCGGAAGCAGCGATCGATGTCCTCCACCTCGAAGATGAGCGAACCGACGCCGTCCGGATGCTTCCGGAGCCAGCGCGAGGCTCGACCCCCGTCGCCCGCGGGCTCCGAGCAGACCACGCGCACGCCCGCAGCCTCGAACACCGCGGAGCGCTGGTGGCCCTCGCGCTGCAGCTCGGGGGAGGAGACGGCCGTCTCCGCGAAGTCGAGCCTGCCCGTGTAGAAGCGGCGGCTACGCTCCAGGTCGTGCACGTACGCGTGCAGCCCCTCCAGGCGGACGATTCCGATGGGCTCGAGCGCGGGCATCGTTCGTCAGCTCCTCTCCTCGGGCGGCGCGTCGGGCTGCACGCCCGGCAGCGACCGGAGGAAGGGCTCCAGGGTGGCGCAGGCGGCCTCGACCCGGAGCAGGGTCGGGAAGTTGGAGACGTCCACGCCGTAGCGGCGCGCCCCGTAGAGCTGCGGCACGAGGTAGATGTCGGCGAGGGTGACCTCGTCCCCGTGGCAGAAGCGCCCGGCTCCGTCGCGCACGGCGCGCTCCAGCCCTTCCAGCCCCTTGCCCAGCCAGTGCCGCACCCACTCGTCCTGCAGCCCGCCGCGCGCCTTCAGCCACTTGAGCGGCGCCTGGTTCTGGTACGGCTGGATGCCCGAGTTCACGTGCTCGGCGAGCGCGCGCACCCGGGCGCGGCCCCACAGGTCGGCAGGGAGGAGCGCAGGGGAGGGGAAGCGCTCGTCCAGCCAGGCGAGGATGGCCATCGACTGCACCAGGTAGCGGACCTGGCCGCCCTCGCGCACCTCCAGCACCGGCACCTGGTGGAGCGGGCTTCGCACGCCGTGGTTGGGCGACCACTGCACGCCCGAGCGCAGATCGACCGTGCGGTGCTCGAAGGCGAGCGCCTTGAGGTGCAGCCCGATGCGCACGCGCCAGGTGGACGAGCTGCGCCAGTAGCCGTGGAGGGCCAGCTCGGTCCCGCGCTCGCCTCCGGAGCGGGTCATACGACCTCCTGCTCGATGCGGCCGAAGACGCTCCGGCCATGGGGGTCCAGCATCTCGATCGCCACCCGTGCGCCGCGGCGCAGGTAGGGCGTCCTCGGTCTCGCGCCCGGCCCGCCGTCGAGGATCTCGAGGGTGCGCCGCTCTGCGAGGCAGGAGACGCCGCGCGCCCGGTCGGCGTTCGACACCGTGCCGGAGCCCAGGATGGTCCCCGCGGTGAACCCGCGCGTGCGCGCCAGGTGCTGCAGGAGCTGGAAGAACGAGAAGTGCATCTCGCCGGCGTCGGGGTCCCCCACCAGCGCGCCGTCGAGCTCCACCCGGAGGCGCAGGTGCACGCGGCCGCCGCGCCACGCTTCTCCCAGCTCGTCGGGGGTAGCCGCGAAGGGCGAGAACGCGGTGGCGGGCTTCGACTGGAAGAAGCCGAAGCCCTTGGCGAGCTCGCCAGGCACGAGCTCGCGGAAGGTCACGTCGTTGGCGAGGAGGAGCAGGCGCACGTGCTCGGCGGCGTGCTCCGTGCGGACGCCCTGGGGAACGTCGCCGAGCACCGCGCAGACCTCCCCCTCGAAATCGAGCCCGAAGGTCTCGTCGAGGAGCGGGATCGGGTCGGTGGGACCGAGCAGCACCCCGGAGCCACCCTGGTACACGAGTGGGTCGGTCTCGAGGGTGGGCGGAGGCTCCGCGCCCCGGGCCCTGCGCACGAGCCGCACGTGGTTCAGGAAGGCGGATCCGTCCACCCACTCGTAGGCGCGCGGCAGGGGCGCGTGCAGCTCCGCCGGAACGACCGGACGGGACGGCGCGGCGCCGCGATCGAGCTCGGCGGCGAGCGCGCGCAGTCCCGGCTCGCAGCGCTCCCAGCCGTCGAGCGCGGCTTGCAGCGTGCGCGCCACGGTGCCCGCGGGGGCGAGCCGCGCCCCGTCGCTCGCCACCACGGCGAGGAGCCCGTCTCGCGTGCCGTCGCGGAGTGTGGCGAGCCGCATCGTGAAGCTCCTAATCCGGCCCCCCGCGCGGTGCCGGGCCTCCGCGCCTGCACCCGGGCTGCTCCCCTGCAGAGGGGGGGGCCCGCGCGGCGAAGCGGACGGTTCGGCCTCCCTCGCGCGCAGACCTGCACCCGTGGGCACCTTGCAAGCTCCGGCCGCGGTGCGCAACCCATGGAGCGTGACGCTGCTCATCGAGCTCCAGCGCAAGGGATATCGCCGCCTCGGCACGCCCAAGGCGGGGTTCAGCTACGTGGCGCCCGACGGCAGGGCGCTGCGGAACGGCGAGCTCGAGCGCATCCAGGGGCTGAAGCTCCCCCCCGCCTGGTCGGACGTCTTCGTGGCGCCCCGGGCCAAGGTGAAGCTGCAGGCCATCGGCAAGGACAAGGCGGGGAGGTGGCAGTACCGCTACCACCCGCACTTCCGTCAGCGGCAGGAGAACGCCAAGTACCGGCGCCTGCTCCGCTTCGCCGAGGCGCTGCCCAAGCTGCGCGCGGCGGTCGACCGCGACCTCCGCAGGCCCGGGCTCCCGCGCGACAAGGTGCTCGCGCTCGCGGTGCACGTCCTCGCCACCTGCTTCATGCGCGCCGGCTCGCAGGTGTACGCGGACAAGAACAAGAGCTACGGCATCGCCACCGTGAAGGCGCGGCACGTGAAGGTGGAGGGCGACCTCGTCCGCTTCGACTATCCAGGCAAGTCGGGGCAGCGGCAGGTGCGCCAGCTCCGCGACCGCCGGGTGGCGAGGCTGGTGAAGCACCTCCTCGCCGTGCGTGGCCCGGACCTCCTCAAGTTCGTCGAGGAGGGCGGCGCCATCGTCGATGTCCGGCGGCGCCACATCAACGAGTACATCCGGCGGGTGGCAGGCGGCCCGTTCACCGCCAAGGACTTCCGCACCTGGGCCGGCACGCTCATCTGCGCCTGCGAGCTGGCCCGCCACCACGCGTCGGCCGTGCCCGGGCGGACCGATCGCAAGAAGCTGGTGGTCGCCGCGGTGAAGGCGACCGCCGCCCGGCTCGGCAACACCCCCGCGGTCTGCCGCTCGTCGTACATCGTCCCGGCCATCGTGGACGGCTTCTCGCGCGGCAGGGTCATCGACACCTACTTCGAGGCGGTGGAGGAGCTGGCGCGCCAGCGGGGACTCCACGGCGCCGAGCGGGCCTTGCTCGAGCTCCTCGCGAGCGGCGGCCGTTGAGCGCCTGGATACACAGGCCCTGACCGCGCGTTTCTGGTAGCGTCGGCGCCTCCATCCACCCCGTCGCGAGGTCCCCGATGTCGCGCTACCAGGACGTGACGAAGGCGTTCGCCGCCGCCAAGAAGCGGTTCGACGGGTACTACTCGCAGTCGGCCTACTTCGCCGGCGCCTTCTCGCGCGCGCTGCTCGAACAGTCTGGCTGGCCGCGCGAGCTGGTGGCCTGGGAGCGGCCGGGTCACGGGCCGGTCGCGCATGTCGAGGACGCGCTCGTGCTCGACGCCGACACCTTCTGGCACCTCGGGCTCCACCTCCGGATCCAGGAGGCCGGCGGCCCCGGCGACAACGTGCGCGTGCTCATCCGCTTCAAGCGCTCCGGCACGGGCTACATCATGGAGCTCTTCCATGGCGTGGAGCTCGACGTGCAGGAGCCCACGCCCGAGGGCTTCCGGTCGGTGGTGGCCGCGCTGATGGAGGAGATCGCCTCGTTCTACGACCGTGGGCTCGACCTGTTCCTGGACGGGCGCGCCTCGAAGCTGCGGCTGCCCTTCAAGCCGCCCGTCCCGCGCCCGGTGCCGGCCGGCCCGAAGGAGTGACCTCGCGACCGCGCGCGCTCTCGGCCCGGAGCGCGTCGGCGGTGTAGAGCGCGAGCGAGGCCCAGATGAGGCCGAACGCCACCGCGTGCGCTGCGGTGAAGGGCTCCCGGTAAAGGGCTACCGCCAGCGCGAACTGTCCCGTGGGGGTGACGTACTGGAGGAGCCCCATGGTGGCGAGCCGCAGCGAACGAACGCCCACCGCGAAGAGGATGAGGGGCACGGCGGTGAGGATGCCGACGCCCACCAGGAGGGCGCTGGTGCGCGCGTCGCCCCCGAAGGCTCCCGCGCCCCGCACGCCGAGGATCACCAGGTAGCCCGCCGCCAGCGGTGCGAGCAGCGCCGTCTCCACCAGGAGCCCCACCACCGGGTCGATTGCGGCGCGCTTCCGGACGAGCCCGTACAGCCCGAAGCTCGCCGCGAGGAGGAGCGAGATCCAGGGGAGCGCGCCCAGCCTCGCCACCAGAGCGACCACCCCTAGCGCCGCCAGGAAGACCGCGAGCCACTGCGCGCGCCGGAGCCGCTCGCCCAGGAGCGCGAAGCCCAGGAGAACGTTCACGAGCGGCGTGATGAAGTAGCCGAGGCTCGACTCCAGCACCCGCCCGGCGTGCACCGCCCAGATGAACACCCCCCAGTTCACCGAGATGAGCGCGGTCGAGGCGAGATACGGGGCGAGCCGCCGGAGCGTGAGCGCACCTCGAAACGCGCCCCATCTGCGCTGCACCGTCACGAGTCCCACCAGGAAGGCCATGGACCAGACCACCCGGTGGGCGAGGATCTGAAGCGGCCCCACCGCTCCCAGCGCCTTGAAGTAGACCGGGAAGAGAGCCCAGGCGAGGTAGGCCGAGAGCGCGCAGGCGAGCCCCACGCGCCGTGCCCGGAGGTCGGGCGGAGGCACGGGGGAGGTCGCCTCGCCGAGAGCGCCTGCGGATCGCTTCACGCGGCGCTTCTACCCTGGCCGGGCGCCATGCGCCCCGGTACATCACGACGATGGCGGAGAAGCGCGGTGGGTTCGTGCCCGGGAGCGACGCCATCCGGAACGCGATGCGCTGGCTCGCCGAGCGCCGGGGGCACGACCCCGCGGCGCCTCGCTCGAAGCTGATCGAGGAGGCGGCCGCTCGCTTCGACCTCTCCCCGATCGACGTGGAGTTTCTCATGACGTCCTGGCGGGAGGGCTGAAGACCTCCCCCGCCGGCGGTGCCCGCCCCGCCGGAGAGACGCGAGACCCTTCCCACGGCCGCTCAATCTGGTAGAACCTCGGCCCCATGGCCGACCTCTCCACAAGCTACCTCGGGCTGAAGCTCTCCTCCCCCCTCATCCTCGCCAGCTCGTCGCTCTCGAATCGCATCGAGAACCTCCAGCTCGCGGAGGAGCACGGCGCCGGCGCGGTGGTGCTCCGCTCGCTCTTCGAGGAGCAGATCGAGGCCGAGAACACGAAGCTCGAGGAGGCGCTCTCCTACGGCGCGCACGAGACCGCGGAGGCGACCCGCAGCTTCTTCCCGTCGCAGCGCATCGGGCCGGTGGAGTACCTGCAGCTCGTCACGCGCTCAAAGCGTGCGCTCGCGATCCCGGTCATCGCGAGCCTCAACTGCGTCGCTCCCGGAAGCTGGAGCGAGTACGCGAAGCAGATCGCCGAGACGGGCGCCGACGCGCTCGAGGTCAACATGTACGCCGTACAGGCAGACCCCGGCGTCACCGCGCAGCAGGTGGAGGCCCAGTACGAGGAGGTCATCGCCTCGATCGTGGAGACGGTGAAGATCCCGGTCGCGGTGAAGCTGTCACCGTTCTTCACGGCTCTCGCCAACGTGGTGCACCGCCTGGAGGCGCGGGGAGCGAAGGGCGTCGTCCTGTTCAACCGCTTCCTGCAGCCGGACATCTCCCTCGAGCGCATGACGCTGCAGAACGTGATGCCGCTCAGCCACCCGATGGAGGGCCTGCTGCCGCTGCGCTGGATCGCGCTCCTCTACGGGCGCACCCAGATGGACATCGCCGCCACCACCGGCGTCGTCGACCTGGCTGGCGTGTGCAAGGTGCTGCTCGCCGGCGCCACGGTGGTCCAGCTCGCCTCCGCGCTCATCAAGAACGGCGTCCCGTTCCTGGGTACGCTGCGGGACGGCCTCGACGAGTGGATGGACAAGCGCGGTTTCTCCGACCTGTCCGACGTGCGCGGCACGCTCTCGCAGCGCGTGATCCGCGACCCGGGAGCCTTCGAGCGCGCCCAGTACGTGCACCTCATCCTGTCGCAGAACTGACAGGCGCCGCGCGAACCGCCGGCGCCGCGCCGAGGAGCTGCTCGATGCGGTGCCGCCGGTGGTCGAAGATGGTCCGAAGCTGCCGCCGCACGAAGAGCCGGTGCGCAAGTTCACCCAGCCGGCCGAACGGCAGGGCGTACTCCACCGTGTCGAACACGTCCGTGCCTCCGGGCGCGCTCGCGAACGAATGGGTGTGGCGCCACAGCTGGTAGGGCCCTGAGAGCTGGACGTCGACGAACCTCCGCCCCGGCTCCCAGGCCTCGATCCGCGTCTGCCAGCGCATCGGCAGCCCGTGGAGGTGGATGC
>JBBQEB010000022.1:0-32404 GCA_038320275.1 Myxococcales bacterium
GATCACCATCTCCGCCACGGGGCATCCTCCACCGAGAGAGTCCGAACAACCCTCCGATGGCACGGCTCTGCCCCGTGTTCAACCTCCTGCCAGCTCAGTAGTGAAATCTCCGACACCTGCTCAGCATGGGATCCACACCCTCCTCGAGGGCGTGCGGGGGTCCGTGGCCACGTCCAGAACGGGAAGGGCTCTTTTGAGTCCCCCGATGTGCGGCGGGCTTACCTGGGGGAGTAGCCTGGGTTGTCAGGCCGTTCATACCGCGATATGAACGGACGATGTCTCGGTCCTTGAAGAAGGCCCTGCGCCGCGTGACGGCAAATCTGCCCGCCGGCGTCCTCGCAGACGCGCAGCGCGTGACCGGCAAGGGAATCACGGAGACCCTCGTCGAGGGGCTCCACCTTCTGCAGCAGCGGGGGGTGGCCGACGGGCTGGAGAAGCTCCGGGGCAAGATCCGCATCGATATCGACGTGGATGAGTTGCGTGGTCGCGCTCGTCACTGACACATCGAGCTTCATCGCCTACCTCCGGCGCGAGGACCGCGGCGTGGAGGTGGCGCTACGCGAGGGGCGGGTTCGGTTCCCACCCATCGTGCTGGCGGAGCTCATGAGTGGCAGGATGGCCGGCGGCGAGCGCGCCCGTCTGGCCGCCCTCCTCGGCAACATCCCGCTCTGCTCCACGGACCGAGCGCACTGGATGCGGGTGGGAGCGCTCCGCGCGCGACTCGCTTCGGCAGGTCTGTCGACGTCGCTGCCGGACGTCCACGTCGCCCAGTGTGCGCTCGACCTCGACGCGCCCCTCCTCACCGAGGATCGCATTTTCGCCCTCGTCGCGAAGCACGTCCCGCTCGAACTGGCGTGACCCGCGCGTGCCGGCCGGGCGACGTCCTGCGTTCCGGTCTGTCGGCGCGCGAGCCAGCGAGATGCGCGCTTTCATGGAGCTGCGCTACCGCCTTGCCACGCCCGGTCACACCAGCTCGTCGCCGCCTTCGAGAGGGACCTGGCGGTCCCCGACGACGGTCGCCCCGACCGAAATCGCCCGTAGGGCGGGTGCTCGTCCCCCGCCGCGGCGCGCGGCGCCGGCGGATCGATGGGACGATGCAGCGAATGAGCATCCACTGCAAGAGCGTGCTGATGCCCTGTCCCGATCCTCACGACCGATGACCCCTCCCATACGGAAACGGCCGCCCCTGAGGGCGGCCGTCGTGCTTCACGCCGCGTGACCGGCGGGGATCACATGTCGAAGTACAGCGCGAACTCGAGCGGGGTCGGGCGCATCCGGACCGGGGTCACTTCCTTGTCGTACTTGTACTGGATCCAGGTCTCGATCACGTCCTCGGTGAAGACGTCGCCCTTGAGCAGAAACTTGTGGTCCTTACGCAGGGCCTCCAGCGCCTCGTCGAGCGAGCCGGGCATCTTGGGGATGTCCTTCAGCTCCTCGGGCGAGAGGCCGTAGATGTCCTTGTCGAGCGGCTGGCCGGGGCTCAGCTTGTTCTCGACGCCGTCGAGGCCCGCCATGAGCTGCGCCGCGAAGGCGAGGTAGCCGTTGCAGGACGGGTCGGGCGTGCGGAACTCGATGCGCTTCGCCTTGGGCGACGGCGAGTACATCGGGATGCGGATCGCCGCGGAGCGATTGCGCGCCGAATAGGCGAGGTTCACCGGCGCTTCGAAGCCCGGCACCAATCGCTTGTACGAGTTGGTGGAGGGATTGCACAGCGCCGCCAGCGCGGGCCCGTGCTTGAGGATGCCGCCCATGTACCACATGGCGAGCTCGGACAGGCCCGCGTAGCCCTCGCCCGCGAAGAGGGGCTTGCCGCCCTTCCAGATGGACTGGTGGGTGTGCATCCCCGAGCCGTTGTCGCCGTAGAGCGGCTTCGGCATGAAGGTCGCGGTCTTGCCGTGCCGGCGGGCGACGTTCTTGATGCAGTACTTGAACCACTGGAGCTGGTCGGCGCAGCGCACCAGCGAGTCGTAGCGGATGTCGATCTCGGCCTGGCCAGCGGTCGCCACCTCGTGGTGCTGCCGCTCGATCTTGATGCCCACCGTCTCCATGACCCTGCACATCTCGGTGCGGAGGTCCTGCTGGCTGTCGGTGGGGGCCACCGGGAAGTAGCCCTCCTTGTAGCGCGGCTTGTACCCGAGATTGCCGCCGGGCTCCTTACGGCCGGTGTTCCACTGCCCCTCCACCGAGTCGATCTCGTAGAAGGAGTGGTTCACGCCGGAGTCGTAGCGGACCTCGTCGAAGATGAAGAACTCGGGCTCCGGGCCGAAGTAGGCGGTGTCGCCGATGCCCGTCGACTTGAGGTACTTCTCCGCCTTGATCGCGATGTTGCGCGGGTCTCGCGAGTACGGCTCCTTCGTGATCGGGTCGACGATGTTGCAGATGAGCGAGAGCGTGGGCTCCGCCATGAACGGGTCCATCACCGCCGTGGTGGGATCGGGCATCACGAGCATGTCGGATGCGTTGATCGCCGCCCAGCCGCGGATGGACGAACCGTCGAAGCCCAGACCCTCCTCGAAGATCTCCTCGGTGATCTCCGAGAGCGGGGTCGTGAAGTGCTGCCAGAGGCCGATGAAGTCCATGAACTTCAGGTCGACGTAGGTGGCCTTCTTCTCCTGGGCCATGCTCAGGACCTGCTTGGGGGTCATGTTTGCCATGCGGGGGTCGTCCTTCTTCGAGGGATGCGGTGCGGAGGAGGTGGGCAGCGCTCTTCCGGATAGCACGGGTCGTGCCACGATGCGCCATTCAAAACCGGGCTCACGGAGGGAGCAGGTGAGGTCGACTTGCACGAACCTCGGGCAGGCTCTGCTCGGAAGACGGGCAGATGCGGGGGCCCTCCGCTACTCCGCGGCGGCCCGCGCCTTCATGCCCAGGGCACGCATGCGCTCGCGGAGCGTGTTGCGATTCATGCCGAGGAGCTCCGCCGCCCGGAGCTGGTTGCCCTTGGTGCGCGCCAGCGCGGCGGTGATGAGGGGCACCTCCACCGCGGCCAGCGCCGCGACGTACCGCCCGCCGGCTGCGGTGGGCCCGTCCAGGATCGACTCCACCAGCCCATCCAGCCCGCGCGCCTCGGCCGAGGTGGGCGGCAGAAGCCCGAGGAGCTCCTTCGCTCCCATCCGGCCTCCCGCGACCTTGAGCAGCGCCCGCTGCACCACGTTCTGCAGCTCGCGCACGTTTCCAGGCCAGCCGTGCGCGAGGAGGAGCGCCTCGGCGTCGGGGGCGAGCGCCAGCGCCCGGCCCTTGAGCTGCTGGCCGTACTTCGCCACGAACTGCTGGGCGAGCAGGATGACGTCCTCCTCGCGCTCGCGCAGCGGCGGCAGATGGATGGGCACCACCGCCAGCCGGTAGTACAGGTCGCGCCGGAAGCGGCCCTCCTCCACCGAGCGCGACAGGTCGGCATTGGTGGCGGCGACGATGCGCACGTCGACCGCCAGCGGGCGAGAGCCTCCGACGCGATCGACCTCCCGCTCCTGCAAGACGCGGAGCAGCTTCGCCTGCAGCTCCACCGGCATCTCGCCGATCTCGTCCAGGAAGAGCGTGCCGCCGCTCGCCACCTCGAACTTGCCAGGCCGCTTCTCCACCGCGCCGGTGAAGGAGCCCTTCTCGTGGCCGTACAGCTCGCTCTCGATGAGGTCGCGCGGGATGGCGGCCATGTTGACGGTGACGAACGGCCCCCGCGCCCGCGCCGAGTTCTCGTGGATAGCGCGGGCGACGAGCTCCTTGCCGGTCCCGCTCTCGCCCATGAGCAGCACCGTCATCTCGGTGCGCGCCACCCGTCCGATCTCCTTGTAGACCTCGATCATCGCGGGGGAGCGGCCGATGAGCAGGCCGGGGACGGCCCCCGCGGCGGGCGCGTCGGAGCGCTCGGCGTCGATTGCAGAGCCGGCGCGGGCGGGCTCCCCCGCCGACGGCTCCGCCTGGGGGCCGAGGGCGAGGTCCTTCACGAGTCGCTCCACGCGCGCGAGGTCGAAGGGCTTCGCGAGATAGTCGGCGGCCCCCCGCTTCATGGCCTCCACGGCGGAGCGCATGGTGTCCTCGGCGGTCATCACCACCACGAAGGGCGAGTTGGGCGCCTGCGCGAGCTCGCCCAGCAGCGTGAGCCCGTCGTCGCCCGGCAGGCGCACGTCGAGCAGGACGAGGCCGACCTCGCGGAGGGTGTCGGGGCGCAGCTTGAGGCGGGCCTCCTCGACGCTGCCAGCCTCCTCCCAGGGCACGCCGGCGCGCTCGCAGGTGCGTGACAGCACGAAGCGGATGGACGGCTCGTCGTCGACGATGAGGACCTTGCGCACCGGGGCTGACCTAGCAAGGAGCTTGCCAGGGCGCCCTTCGGTGACGCGTCTTGGCCTTACGCTGAGGGCGACCGGAATCGGGAGCGCCCCTCGACGCGGCGGAGCATCACGGGCTCCCGAGCGGCAGGAAGACGGTCGCCTCGGCACCGGCTCCTAGCCGGTTGCGCACCTCCATCCGGCCGCCGTGCGCCTCGACGATGCGCTGCGAGATGGCGAGGCCGAGGCCGCTGCCGTGCGCCTTGGAGGTGGCGAAGGGCGTGAACAGCCGCGGCAACATCCCTTCCGGAATCCCGGGGCCGCTGTCCACCACCGACACGCGCGCGAGGGGCCGCGAGCGCCCTCCTGCGCCGCGCAGCCGCTGGCCCGCCACGCCGCTCTCGAAGGCGATCTCGCGGTGCTCCACGCCTTGAACGGCGTCGATGGCGTTGCGCAGGAGGTTCAGGAAGACCTGCGTGAGCTTCTCGCGGTCCCCGGCGATGGGCGGGAGCGAAGGATCGTAGCGCTCGGTGTACAGGACCCGGTCGCCGCCCGGGATGCCCGGGGCGAGGAGGAGCACGTCGGCGAGGATGGTGTGGACGTTGACGGGCTCGGGCTGGAGCGCGGCGGGGCGCGCCAGGTCGAGCAGCTCCCGCACCAGGCCGTCCACCCGCCGAGCCTCGCTCGCGATCACCTGCGCGTACTCGCGGGTGCGCCCCTGGGCCTCGCGCGCGAGCAGCTCGGCGGAGCCCTGCAGCCCTGCCAGCGGGTTCTTGATCTCGTGGGCGAGCCCCGCCGCCAGCGCCTCGAAGTCGAGGGCGCGCTCGCTCGTCCTCGGCACCCGCAGCGCGATGATGGTCCCGGCGCAGCTCGGGCCGTCGAGGAGCGGCGTCGCCTCGGCCAGCGCGGCGACGCCCGGCAGGAGCGGAGACGGGAACGAGGAGGTCGCGGACTCCTGGGAGACGAGCGCGCGCTCGGCAAGGAGCGCGAGCTGCGCCCCGCCGGGAAGGGCGCGGACGGGGTGGCCCGCCGCTCGCGCCCGGCTGCGGCCGAACAGCTCCTCGGCCGCCGGGTTGAGGTGCAGGACGCCGCCGTCCACCCCGACGATGAGGATGGCGTCGCCCAGCGAGTCGACCGCCGCGCGCGCCAGCGCCGCGGCCAGCGGCGGCACCTTCGACGGCCGCTCCACCCGCTACAGCGCTTCCTCGCCGCGCTCGCCGGTGCGGATGCGGATGACCTCCTCCACCGGCACGACGAAGATCTTGCCATCGCCGATGCGGCCGGTCTTGGCGGCCCGCTCGATGACCTCCACCACGCGGCCGACGATGGCGTCGGCGACGACCACCTCGACCTTCACCTTGGGGAGAAAGTCGACCACGTATTCGGCGCCGCGGTAGAGCTCGGTGTGACCCTTCTGCCGGCCGAAGCCCTTCACCTCGGTCGCCGTGAGGCCGGCCACGCCGACCTCGGAGAGCGCCTGCTTCACCTCGTCGAGCTTGAAGGGCTTGATGATGGCTTCGACCTTCTTCACGTCACACCTCGTGGGACAGGGATGTGGGACCCAGGGGACGCTACGCCGCGGCGGCGCAGCGGGTCAAGGAATGGCGGCGGGCCTCCGCGGGGGCGATAGAAAGAGGCCGTGAACGCCTCGAGCTGGGCTGTCGTCGCGGCGATCCTCGGCCTCGCCACCTGGGCGCACTACGCGTTCTGGTCATGGCGGTTCCAGCTCCGCACCGGCGAGGACGAGCGGCGCTTCGCGGACACCTCCGATGGATGGAGGGTGGGGCTCGCGCACCGCAAGGCCCGCCGGACGCCCCCCCTCGGATTGCCGGTGGTCCTGTGCCACGGCATCGCCGCCAACCGGACCAGCCTCGACTTCGGCCTCGAGCGCTTTTCCCTCTCGGCGTACCTCGCCTCCTCCGGCTTCGACTGCTGGGCGGTCGATCTTCGCGGTCACGGCTTCTCCCACCGGGCGCACAAGGGCGCGCCTCGGAACTGGACCTTCGACGATCACGTGAGGCTCGACGTCCCGGCGGTGCTCGACGCGGTGCGCGAGGCCACCGGGCACGACCGTGTGACGTGGATCGGCCACAGCCAGGGCGGGCTCATCGGCATGGCCGCCTGCGAGCTCTATCCCGACCGCATCGCGAGCCTCGTCACCATCGCCTCGCCGGCCTTCTTCGGCGCGCAGGACCCCTTGAAGCTGGTGGCGCGATTCGGCTTCCTCTTCACCGGACGGCTCAACCGCTTCGCCGCGCGCATGCTCTCGCCTTTCTCCGGCATCTATCACCCGCCGGTGGGCCAGGTGGCCATCAACGGCAAGAACGTCGACCCGCCGGTCTTCCGCCGCATGCTGGTGAACGTGGTGGAGAACATCTCACCCGGCGTCATCGGGCAGTTCGCGAAGTGGATCGCGACCGACACCTTCGCCTCGCTCGACGGCGAGGTCGACTACCGCGCCCGGCTCGCCTCCTGCCGCCAGCCGGGGCTCTTCGTCGCCGCGGCTGCGGATCGCCTCGCGCCGCCGGTGGTGGTGAACGCGGCCGCCAAGGCGTGGGGCGGCGAGAGCACCGTCTTGCACGTGGGCGTGGAGGGCGGCGGGGCCTGCGATTACGGCCACTCCGACCTGCTGTTCGGCCGCCGCGCGCCGGAGGACGTCTTCCCGCGCATCCGCGACTGGCTCCTGGCCCACGTCGACGCGGGGCCACGCGAGCCCGGCAAGCACCGCGAGCGCGCGGCGGCCCCGGAGCCGGCGCGGCGGGAGGCGCGGGAGGCATGAGGGCGATGGCGCTCCTGGCTGCCGCCCTGGTGGCCGCGTCCGGGGAGCCACGGGCGGACGGGGCACCTGCCGCGCAGCGCGACGGCGGCCCTGGGGCCACTCCCGGCGGCAGCGCGCTCCCTGTGCCCCTCCCTCCGCCCGCAGCGGCGCAGGGAGCGCAGGCAGCGCAGGCGGAGCCCCGCGCGCCCTGCCCGCCCGGAACGCAACCCTTCGACGCCGCGCCCCCGGAAGGCTTCGAAGTGTGGTGCGAGGCCCTCGATCGCCCTCCGGAGCAGCGGCGCGAGGGGACCATGACCACCTGGTGGGACGACGGGACGCCATCGCGCGAGGCCACCTACCACGAGGGCCACCTTCACGGTCCGTACACCACGTGGCATCGCGGTGGAAAGCGGGCGCTCGCCGGGAGGTACGAGGACGATGCGCGCGCCGGAACGTGGACGGCGTGGGACGAGCGAGGCGCCAAGCTGGAGGAGCTCGCCTACGCCAAGGGGCTGCGGCAGGGCCCCTTCGCGGCGTGGTGGCCGAGCGGCAAGAAGAAGGCTGTGGGCCGCTACTGCCAGGATCTTCAGTGCGGCCGCTGGACGAGCTGGGACGAGAACGGCCGCGAGCTGGGAAGCATGGTGTACGAGGAGCTGCGCGCGGTGCCGTGACGAGCCTCCGGGCGCGAGGCACCACCGGCGGCCGGCGATCTTGCCGCGCTGGGGCACAGCGCCCGCGTCAGGACGGCGAGGCCCACCGCGTCCCGTCTCGCCGCGCGCGCCCCTGCCGCTCCAGCATGAGGAGCGAGGCGAGGCAGCTCCGCTCGGCGACCGGCCACAGCGCGGCGGGCGTGTCGTCGTAAGCGCGCGCGGTGACCTCGCCCAGCGCCCCGCCCACCGCGAGCGCCGCCCGCACCTTCTCCTCCCGCTCGCGACGGTGCGCGAGGTACCAGGTCAGCTTCTCCACGGCGCCCTGGGTGGGGGAGCCGTGCGCCGGGAAGAGGGTGCGCGGCGCCGCGGCGCGCAGGCGCTCGAGCGAGGCGAGGTAGTCCGCCATGTCGCCTTCCGGTGGGTCGACGACGATGGTGGAGAGCGTCGAGACCATGTCGCCGGCGAGGAGCGCGCCCGTGGGCTCGTCGAGGAAGGCGAGGTGGCCGAGCGCGTGCCCGGGCGTGTGCAGCGCTCGCCAGCGGCCCCCGAGGAGCTCGCCGTCGGACACCGGCACCACCTCGCCCAGGCCGGGCGGCAGCCGGCGCGCTGCGTCCGGATGCGCGCGCAGCACGAGCCGGTGGCGCGCCCGGAGCGCGCGGACGCCGCCCACGTGATCGGCGTGCGCGTGGGTGAGCCAGAGCTCGCGGGGCTCGAGGCCATCCTGCGCCAGGTCGGCAAGGATCTGCTCCAGGGCCGCCTCCTCCTCGGGATAGGGCGAGCCGGGGTCGACCACCGCCAGCCCGCCACCCTCGAGCACGGGCAGCCAGCAGTTGGTGTGGGTGGCGGGCAGGAGCGTCGGCGTGCGCAGCGCCGCGAGGAACAGGCCCCTCTGGAACTCCACCCGACGCGTGATGAACGCCTCGGTGTCGGGGGGGGCAGCGAGGGCGCCGAGGCACGCGGGGGGCGCCGCCGCCGCGAGGCACTGCACGCCCCACAGGTTGGGCGGATGCAGCAGGACCTCTCCGCGCTCCCAGCGCAGCACGGCGTCGGAGGCCAGCACCCACTCCCCCGCGTCGAGCTCGCCGGGCCACACCACGGGCTCGTCGCGTGGCTCGGCCCGCGCCACGAACACGTGCGCGTCGTAACGGTGGGGAAAATAGGCGGGGGTGATCCAGCGGCCGGCGGCGGAGAAGCGCGCCGCATCCACGCACAGCGCGTTCTGTTCCAGGAAGGTTTTGAAGGCCAGGGTGCCGCCCAGGAGCCCGCGGCGCGCAGCGTCCCGCGCATCGCGCGAGGGCAGCCCGCCCGCCGCGGTGACGGCGAGCACGCCCGTCTCCTCGAACAGCTCCCGCGCGGCGCACACCACCAGCGCGGGGGCCTCGCCGTGGAGCCCCGGCACCTCGACGCCTGCGTCCTCGGGATCGAGCCGGCCGCCCGGGAACGCCTGGAAACCTCCGGCGAAGCGCACCGCGCCCCCGCGCTTCACCCAGAACAGCTCGCGCCCGCGCGGCCCCTCGCGCCACAGGATGACCGCCGCCGCCACGTTGGGGAGGGAAGGCAGCGGGGGCTCGGGCATGCCTGGGATCGCCTCGCTCATGGTGCCTCGCGGACCGCCATCAGCAGGGGATGCGGACGAGCTCCTGTTGCACCTTGGAGAACACCCGCGGCCCCTCCGCGGTCAGGACCACGTCGATCTCGGTGCGGACGCCCAGCCCCTCCTCGGGCAGGTAGACGCCGGGCTCGATGGAGAAGGCGAGCCCCTCCACCAGCTCGCGGGTGTCGTGCGTCTCCAGGTCGTCGAGGTTCGCGCCGTCGCCATGGACCCTGGTGCCGATGGAGTGGCCGGTGCGGTGGATGAACGCGTCGCCGTACCCCCTCGACGCGATGTGGTCGCGCACCGCGCGGTCCACCTGCCAGCCCTGCAGCGTCCGCCCCTCGCGGAAAGCGCCCTCCACCGTGGCGAGCCCGAGGTCGCGCCCTTCAGCCGCCACCCGGAAGATCTCCTCCGCCTTCTGTGGCGGCCGGTCGCCGCAGAAGCCCACCCAGGTGATGTCGGCGTACACGTCGCCCTTCGAGGTTCCCCGCGCCCAGAGATCGATGAGGACGAGGTCGCCCTTGCGGATGGGGGTGGGGGTGCGCTCGGAGGGCTCGTAATGCGGATCGCCGGCGTGCGCGTTCACCGCCACGATGGGCGGGTGGTCGCACTCGAGCTTCCCGCGCGCGAACGCGTCCGTGAGGAACCGCTGCACGCCGGTCTCGGTCACCTCGACCCCGCGGCGGAGGGCGATGCCGATCTGGTCGAAGGCGGCGTCCTTGGCGTCGTCGATGGCGCGCAGCGCGCGCACGTGACTCGCGAGCTGGTGCGGCGTCCACCGGCAGAGGAAGCGCTGCACCAGCTCGGCCGACGAGACGACCTCTGCCCCCATGCCGCGCACGAGCTCGAGCGTGCCCGCGTCCACGCGCGACAGGTACGGGATGGCGGCGAGCGGGAAGTACTCCATGGCGAGCCTGCGCCGCGGGAGGGACGCGAGCATCCCTTCCAGCTCGAGCCTGAAGGACGCCCACGAGGCGTAGCGGATGCGCCGCCCGGGAACCTCGGGTGGAAAGGATCCGAGCTCGATGGCGTGAACCAGGAGCGAGGGCTCGCCCCTGGCCGGCACGAGATAGCACCAGCGCCGGGTGAGCATGTGACCTTCCAGCCCCAGGGCGGTGAGCGCGGTGGGGTTCTGGCCGTGGAAGTCGTAGAGCAGCCAGCCGTCGAGATCGAGCTCCCGCAGCGTTCGCTGGAGCACGGGGATGTCGAGCGCCATCGGTTCAGCCCTCCACCTTCCGCTCCACCGGATGCGCGATCTGGTGCAGGCGGATCGCGTTCGTCATGCCGGGGATGCCCATGGGGGAACCGTACACCACCACCACCCTGTCGCCGGCCTTGGCGAGGCCGTCCGCCAGCAGGTTGTCGGCGACCATGTCGCACATGAGGTCGGCGTTACGGACTGGCTCCATGATGCGCGGAACGACGCCCCAGTAGAGCGCGATGCGGCGCCGGATGGACTGATCAGGCGAGAAGGCGACGATGGGCATCTCCGGCCGCGAGTGCGCCAGGAGCCGCGCCGTCGTTCCGCCCAGCGTGAAGCAGACCACCGCCACCGCGCGGGCCTGGTGGGCCGCCCGCACCGCGGCGCTCGCCACCACCGCGTTGAGTGGACCGGGTCCCGCCCAGAGGTCGGGCGCCGGCATCGTGCCGAGCGCGCCGTGCTCCTCCGCCTCGCGCACGATGCGGTCCATCATCTGCACGGCCTGGAGAGGGAAGCGGCCGGACGCCGACTCACCGGAGAGCATCACCGCGTCAGCGCCGTCCCAGATCGCGTTCGCGACGTCGCTCGCCTCCGCGCGCGTCGGCCGCGGGTGCTCGATCATCGACTCGAGCATCTGCGTCGCCACGATCACCGGTTTTCCGGCGGCGTTCGCCTTGCGGAGGATCTGCTTCTGCAGCGTGGGCACGCGCTCGGGCTGGATCTCCACGCCGAGGTCGCCGCGGGCGACCATGATCCCGTCGGCCTCCGCGATGATCGCGTCGATGTGGTCGAGCGCCTCCGGCTTCTCGATCTTGGCGATGATGGGCACCACCCGGCCGAAGCGCTCCATCTCTGCGCGGCAGGCGGCGATGTCGGCCGGGGTTCGCACGAACGAGAGGGCCACGTAGTCGATGCCGTGCACCAGCCCGAAGGCGAGGTCGCGCCGGTCCTTCTCGCTCATGGCCTCCGCGCGCAGCGCCACGCCGGGGAGGTTGATGCCCTTGTGCTCCCTCAGCACGCCGCCTTCCACCACCTCGCAGCGCGCTCGGACGCCATCCGTCTTCAGCACGCGAAGCTCGAGCAGCCCGTCGTCCACCAGGAGGCGATCGCCTGGGCGCACGTCCTCGGCGAGGTGCGAGTAGGTCGTCGAGACGAGCGTCTCGTCGCCCACCACCTCGTGCTCGGTGGTGATGACGAGCTCGCGCCCGGCCTCGAGCAGCACGCCCACCTTGCCGGCCTTCAGCGGGCCGGTGCGGATCTTGGGGCCCTGGAGGTCTTGCAGGACGGCGACCGCCCGCGAGATGCGACGCGACGCGGCGCGGACGCGGTCGAGGACCGCCGCGTGGCCCTCCAGCTCGCCGTGCGAGAAGTTGAGGCGCGCGACGTCGACGCCCACCTCGAACAGTTTTTGGATCGTCTCGGGATCAGAGCTCGCGGGGCCGAGCGTGGCGACGATCTTGGCGCGGCGCATGCGTTCGGGTTGTAGGAGGCGAGCCGCCCCGCGGCCAGCCTATGCCTCGCGAGGGGGAGCCCTCGTCATCGAAACGCAGCCGCCTGCGTCCACGTCCTCAGCCGGTCCTTGCAGTCGGCCGAGGTGGTGTCGCCCGCCGCCCGATGCCAGCTCTGGACGTGGAGCACCTGCCAGTCGGGGAGATCTTCCGCGCCCGGGATGGCGATGCTCCCGAGCTCGCCGGCGTCGAGCACGATGTTTCCGGAGGAGCTGCTGGCGCGCATCCGGTCGCGGTACAGGTCGCCGCAGCGCGAGGGCTCGAGATAGAGCGAGCTCGCCACCACCTCCAGGGACGGGAGGTCGGTGGCTTCGGCCAGTGGCCCCACCCGTATGAAGGGCAGCCCCTGGTCGAGGCGAAGATCGCCCTCGCCGATGAGGAGCCGGTAGCGCTCGATTCCCGCGGGGCCCTGCGCGAGGCGGAGGACGCGCCAGGGCAGCGGCGCCCCGTCGGCCCCCAGCGCGGCCGGATCGTAGTCGGCGAGGACGGTGATCTCGCCGCCGTCGGCGAAGTCCGGGACGGTGACCTGCGAGGCGACCGGCTCGAAATGCACGGTGTTGATCCCGGCCGGGCAATCGCCTCCGGCGCTCGCGACGGTGAAGGTGGTGGCGTCCACGCGCGTGCCCATCCCGGTGCAGACCACGCGCGCGGGCGAGGCCGGGGCGAGCGGCGCGCCGTCCGGGCCGACGATGGCGATGCGGAAGGGCTTCACGTCGAGCTCGCGCTGCGGGCAGGCCGCGGCGGCGAGGAGGAGCGCGGCGAACAGGAGCCTAGAACGCATACCCAAGGCGAAGCCTCCACTGCGGGATGCTGGTGAGGAGCGGCCGGGCCCAGGCGAAGGCCTCGGCTCCCAGGAGCACCTTGCCCATGAGGCGGTGCTCGTACCCGACGCCCGCCTCCTCGTCCCGGCCCCACACCTCGTAGCCGTAGCCGCCGGAGCGGATCGCCCGCACCGCGCCGCGGACGTAGAAGAGCCCTGCGGCGCCGAGCTCCAGCCCGGCCGTCACCTCCCCGCGCAGGACGAAGTTGTCGAGAGAGCTGACGCGCTGCGGGATGAACACCTCCCCCACCTCGCCGGTCACCGAGAGGTGGAACAGGTCGTCGGCGATGGGCGAGAAGCGCAGTCCCGCGTACGCGCCGGTCTGCCCGGCGAACCGATCCTGCAGGAGGAAGGTGTCCGCCCGCACGACGAGGTCGAGGTCGAACCCCATGCCGATGTCGGCGCGCAGCCCGCTGCGCAGCCAGCCCACGTCCAGGGAGAGGTTGGTGTCGCCAAGCGGAGAGGGCCCGAACGCCAGCCACCTGCCGCTGGGCGGCTCCTCGAAGGGAATGGCGCCGGCCGGCGTCACCTCCTCGGCGGCGCCGGCAGCCGTGGCGGCGCGCGGCGCGGATGCCGCGGCGGCCGCGAGGACGAAGGCGAGGGCTGTTCGGCGCACCCGTGCAACGTAAGGGGCGAGGACGCGTCCGGGCCACGCGACGGGGGCGGAGCGGCTCGTCTACCCCGTGCTCCGATGGGTGTAGCCTCCTCGAGGTGGCTCTGGGGCGGAGATCGACGGGTAGCGGGGCGAGGCTTCCCCGCTCCTTCTACGCGGCCGCCGCGCTGGAGGTGGCGAGGGCCCTCCTCGGCAAGAGACTGGTGCACCTGGACGGTGGTGCCCGCCGGGCGGCGCGCATCGTGGAGACGGAGGCCTACCACGGCGTCGACGACGCAGCCTCGCACGCGCGCTTCGGCCCGACGCCGCGCGCTGCGGTGATGTTCGGCCCGCCGGGCGTGGCCTACGTGTACCTCGTGTACGGCCTGAGCCACTGCTTCAACGCGGTCACCGGGCCGGACGGGGTGCCGTCGGCGGTGCTGGTCCGCGCCGCCGAGCCGGTGGAGGGCTGTCTCCACTCGACGGTGGGCCCGGGCAACCTCTGCCGCGCGCTCGCGATCCGGCGCCCGCAGAGCGGGCTCGACCTCACCGGGGAGGTGCTCTTCGTGGAGGACGCGCCGGCGCCCGACGAGGAGATCGCCGAGGCGCCGCGCGTCAACGTCGCCTACGCCGGCGCCTGGGCGGAGCGGCCCTGGCGCTTCGCGCTGGCCGGGAATCCCTGCGTGTCGCGGCCGTGGCCCTGGGCGAGAGGCTGGCGGCGCGCGACCCGCCCGAAGCGCCGGCTCCCGTGACGGGATAACCTCTGGCGCGTGCTCCACCTCGCAGGACAGGACAGCCGCGCGCTCGCGGGCGCGCTCGGCATCGAGCTCGCCGACGCGCGGCGCATCCTCGGCGCGGTGGTCGGCCGCGGCCGGCCGCTGCGGGAAGCGCGCAACGTGCGCCGGGAGGTGCTCGACCTCGCCGAGGAGCGGCTGTCCTCCGCGCGGCTTCGCACGGTGGCGGTGGTCGACGCGGCGGACGGCTTCCGCAAGTATCTCTTCGAGCTGCCGGACGGCGCGCGGGTCGAATCGGTCCGCATCCCGCTCTTCGACACGCACCACACCCTCTGCCTCTCCTCGCAGGTGGGCTGCGCGCTCGGCTGCGCCTTCTGCGCGACAGGCCGGCTGGGCCTCACCCGGAATCTGGAGGCCTGGGAGATCGTGGCGCAGCTCCTGGAGGTTCGAGCCGACTCCACCCGCCCCATCACCGGGGCCGTCTTCATGGGCCAGGGCGAGCCCTTCCACAACTACGAGGCCGTCCTGCAGGCCGCCTACGTGCTCTGCGATCCCGCCGGCGCGCGCATGGATGCGCGCCGCATCTCCATCTCGACGGCCG
The DNA here is from genome assembly GCA_038320275.1 of Myxococcales bacterium. GTDB lineage: Bacteria > Myxococcota > Myxococcia > Myxococcales > Anaeromyxobacteraceae > Anaeromyxobacter_A. The sequence goes on from JBBQEB010000022.1 coordinate 14,721, forward strand.
GGGTCGTGCCCGCCATCCGGCGCTACACGCGCGAGCGGCACAAGTTCCGGCTGTGCGTCTCGCTCAACGCTGCCCGCCCCGAGCTTCGCGAGGGGCTCATGCCCATCGAGAAGGGGTACCCGCTCGACGAGCTGGTGGACGCGATCCGCGAGCACGCAGCCAGTCGCGGGCGCGCCACGGTGGCGTACGTCATGCTGGGCGGGGTGAACACGGGCGAGGAGGACGCCCGCGCGCTGGGCCGGCTCCTCTGCGGCATCCCGGTGCGCCTCAACCCCATCGACGTGAACGACGCCACCGGCCGCTTCCGCCCGCCGACACCCGAGGAGTACCGCGTCTTCCGCGATGCGCTGGGGCGCGAGCTGCCGGGTCAGCCGGTGGTGAGGCGCTACTCCGGCGGAAAGGACGAGCACGCTGCCTGCGGGATGCTCGCGAGCGGGAACGGTTGACCGCCGGGCGCCAGGCTCAGCGCCCAGCGCCCCCGTCGGCGGGGCCGTCACCCTCGAACAGCTCCAGATTGCGCAGGAGCTCGAGCCGCTCCAGCTCGTCCAGGTGATCGAGGAGCTCGGGATCGGGCGAGTCGCTGGCCGCGGCGCCGCCGTCCGTCGCTTCGTCGCGGTGGGCGCCGCCATCGGCAGCAGTGGGAGGCTCCACACCGGGCGCAGCTCCAGGCCGCGCCAGCGCCGTGGCGAGCAGGAGGAGCGCGGCGCGTCTCACAGCGGGGGATCTAACGCCGCCGCCGCTCCTGGCGCCGCTCCCGCCAGCGCTCCCGCGCGCGCTCACGGTCCGCCGGCGACATGGTCTTCCACCGCTCGAGGTTCTGGAGGTACCGCTTCCGCTCCTCGGGCGAGGCCTTCAGCACGTCGTGGAAGGCCGCGCGCAGCTCCGCGCGCTTCTCGGGCGGCAGGTCGCGCCAGCGGCCGAACTTCTCGAGCAGCCCCTGGCGCTCCGCGGGGGGCAGCTCCCGGAAAGCCTTCCAGTTCCGCTCGACCTCGGCGCGGCGCTCGGGCGGCAGCGCGCGCAGCCTCTCGAGCTCCGCTCCGACGCGCGCCTTCTCCTCCGGCGCGAGCGCCTTCCAGGCTTCCAGCCGCCCGCGCGCCTCCTGGCGCTCCTCGGGGGACATGCGCTCCCAGCGGGCGCGGGCCTCCTCCCGCCGCGATGGCGCTTCGGCCCGTCGCTCGGCGGGTTCCGCGGCGAGCGGCCTGCCGGCGGTTCCGGCGAGCGCGAACGCGAGGAGGCCCAGCGCGGCGGTCGATCGGAGGCGGCTCATGGCTTGCCCTCCCGCAGCTCGCCCAGGTGGGTGACCACGTCCACATCCTCCCCCGACTGCACCGCGTCGAGGCTCGCCACCGCCTCGTAGCTCTCGAAGAGGTCGAGGTGCGAGGCGACGAACGCGTCGTCCACCGGACGCGAGCGCCCCGGCCCGGCGAAGAGGACGACCGCGGCAGCCGCTGCGGCGGCGCCGAGGCCCGGCGCGAGCCACCGCCAGGACTTCCTGTCGAGGAGGCCAGACCAGACGCGGCGCTCCCCTGCGCGCTCCGAGGCGAGCCGCGCGTGGAAGCGAGCCTCGAAGGTGGGCGAAGGCGGCGGCGCGACGGGCGCGCGCGCGAGGAGCCGGGACACGGCGGCGAGCCGCGCCTGCTCGGCCCGGCAGGCGTCGCAACCGGCGAGATGGGCTTCCACCCGCGCCGCGTCGGGAGGGTCGAGCGCGCGGTCGAGGTAGGCGGTGAGCTCCTCGGACGGATGCGCCACCCAGGTTCGTGGACTCATGCTCCCTCCGGCAGGAACGGCGCGAGCGCGGCCGCCGCCGCCACGGTGGCGCGGTGGACGAGCGACTTCACCGCGGGGACGGTGGTCTCGAGCACCTCCGCGACCTCTCCGTAGGGCAGCCCTTCGAGCCGCGCCAGCACGAAGGCGGCGCGCTGCTTCTCCGGGAGCTCGAGGAGGAGCTCCTGCAGGGCACGGGCGAGGGCGGCGCCCCGAGCGTGCTCCTCCGGCGTGGGGGCTGGGCCCGCGAGCGCGTCGGGATCGGTGGGCGCGGCGGGAGACCCGTCGCCTCCCGCGGCGCCTCCCCGCAGGGCGCCGTACTCGCCGCGGCGAAGCTCGTTCAGGCAGTGGTTGGAGGCGATGCGGTAGAGGAAGGTTCTGAAGCGCGCGGTGGGGGCGTAGCGGGCTGCCGAGCGGTGCAGCTTCAGGAAGACGTCTTGCGCCAGCTCCTCGGCGCGGCCGGCGTCCCTCACGAAGTGGTGGCAAAACGCGATCATGGAGCGCCCGTGCTTCTGGAAGAGGGCCCGGAACGCCGACGCGTCCCCCCGCTGAAACGCGACCATGAGCGCCGCGTCGGGATCCGGGGCCATCTACCCTCTCCAACCCGAAACCTGCCGGGCGGTTGCGCGAGAGCTCACTCCGCCGCCCGCGGACGGCTGGAGCCCCTCATCCTCGGGGCAGTCCCACCGTGACGAGGACGGTGAGCCAGTACGCGACCGCGGCGAAGAGCGCCGACATGGGGATGGTGAGTACCCACGCCCAGATGATGCGCCCGGCCACGCCCCAACGGACGGCGCGCGTGCCGCGGGTGGAGCCCACCCCCACGATGGCGCCGGTGATGGTGTGGGTCGTGGAGACCGGGATGCCGAAATGGGACAACGCGAGGATGGTGACCCCGCCGCCCGTCTCCGCGCAGAAGCCGCCGATGGGCTGCAGCTTGGTGAGGCGGTTGCCCATGGTGCGAACGATGCGCCAGCCGCCGAACAAGGTGCCGCCCGCGATGGCGAGCTGGCACAGGAGCACGACCCAGATCGGGATGTGGAAGGGCCGCCCGCTCCAGATGGTGCCGTACAGCACGACGGCGATGATGCCCATCACCTTCTGCGCGTCGTTGGTGCCGTGGCTGTAGGAGAAGATCGACGCCGAGAGGAGCTGGAGCCGCCTGAACCAGCGATCGACGCGGGCGGGCGTCTGGCGGCGCACCAGCCAGGCCGCGATGAGCATGTTGGCCGACCCGAAGATCATTCCGATGAGGGGCGAGAGCACGATGAAGGCCGAGATCTTGGCGATGCCGGAGTAGACGAGCCCCTCGGTTCCCAGCGCGGGAAGGGTCGCGCCGATCATGCCGCCCGCGAGCGCGTGCGAGGAGGACGAGGGGAGGCCCCACCACCAGGTGAGCAGGTTCCAGATGATCGCGCCGAGGAGCGCCGCGAAGATCACGGTGAGGACGAGCCCGGTGCCACGGGACTTCAAGATGTCGAAGTGGATGATGCCCGTGCCCATGGTGTTCGCGACGCGCAGCTCGCCTCCGAAGAGCACCGGCGCGGCGGCGAGGAGGTTGAAGAAGGCCGCGAACGCCACCGCCACGAAGGGGGAGAGCACGCGCGTGGAGACGACCGTCGCGATGGAGTTGGCGGCGTCGTGGAATCCGTTGATGAAGTCGAAGACGAGCGCGACCCCGACGAGGCCGATGACGATGGCGAGGATCATGCGGGGAAGGCGTCAGGCGTGCTCGAGGACGACGCCCTCGATCACGTTCGCCACGTCCTCGGCGCGGTCGATGGCGTCCTCGATGAGATCCAGGATCTCCTTCCACTTCATCACCAGCAGCGGGTCCTTGCCGCTCTTGAAGAGGTCGGCGATGGCGCGGCGCACGAGGGTGTCGCCCTGGTTCTCGCAGACGTTCACCCCCTTGCAGGCCTCCAGCACCTGGGCAGGGTTCTTGATGTCGCGCAGCCCGCGCACCGCGAGCTGCATCGTCTCGGCGGCCTTGACGAGCACGGCCGCGAGCTCGCGCGCGTCGGGCAGGATGTCGCCGATCTCGTAGAGCCCGATGCGCTCGCTGGCGGCATCGGCGAGGTCGAGCACGTCGTCGATGCGCGAGAGGAGGCGGTGGATCTCGGTGCGGTCGAAGGGCGTGATGAACTGCTTGTGAAGCCGCTCGAACGCGCGGTGCGTGATGTCGTCGCCCCGGTGCTCCACCGCCTTGATGCCCGCCACCTTGGCCGGAACGTCAGTGAAGTCCTCCAGCATCGCCTGGAAGAGGCGGGTTCCCTCGACGGTGGTGGCGGCGAGCTTCTCGAAATCGTCGAAGAAGTCGTCGGAGCGCGGCATCAACCTCTCGAGCAGCGACATGGCCTCTCCCTGAGCCCCACTCGCTTCGGGGCGCGCGAAAGATAGCCAGATCGCCGCCGGAGTCCACGCTTACCAGGATCCCTCCTCCCGGCCGGTGAGGCGTCGAGCCCTTCTTGGTGCCTCACTAGAGCGTGCTGGGCGTGCCGTCCGGGGCTTCCCCGGAGGAGGTGGCCTCCTCGCGGTAGGAACGCCCGAGCGGGTTGTGCTTCTGGTCGCGGCCCGGCGCGCGCTGCTTCGCCATCTCGCGCTGCACCAGCCGCTTCAAGCGGTGCGAGCACTCCAGCAGCGAGGCGTGCAGGTCGGTGGCGACCGCCTCTACCCGCAGACTGCGCGCGTTGGGCATGCGGAACGACACCTTGCAGGCCTGATCGACGCCGCCCTTGCCCGGCTTGGTGTCCTGCACGTAGACGGTGAGCTGGGCGGCCGAGTCGTCATAGAGGCGGGTGAGCGGCTCCATGAAGTGCTTTTCCAGGAAGGGGCGGAGATCCTCGGGAGCTTCCAGATGATGAGCGTGGATGATGAGCTTCATTCTTAAGAGGTGTGGCTCGGCGACCCCGGATTCAACCGTGGCCGCCCGCTATTTTCGGGGGATGACGGGAGACTGGACCTCGCGGACGCCGACCTGACTCACTTCGACTCCCAGGTGGTTGGCGAGGGGAGGCTCGGGGAGCGGCCAGCCGTCCCGGACGCGGCGCGGAGGCAGCGCCCCCTCACCTGAGCAGCAGACCCTCGCCCAGGAAGGCCAGCATCCCGAGCGCGAGCAGCATCGACCAGAGCGGGATCGCGCGCGGGGTCGCCGCACCCTCCCCCGCCACGCGTGCCACGCTCTCGCCTCCGAACCAGGCGGTGAGCTCCGCCGGATCGAGCCTGGCGGTGTCGCTCTCGCGCGGGTCGGGGAGCACGGCGAAGGCGAGCCGCGGGTCGAGCTTCGTCTGGCCGCGCTCCTCCACCTTGACGCCCCACAGCCCGGGCCGATCCGGCACGAGCGAGGGCGGTGCTCCAGAGCCCGGCGCCTGCGACAGCGCGGATGCGGGGAGCTCCCGCCCGCCCGGGGGAACCACCGCGACGAGCTTCGTCCCCTCGTTCGCCACGATGGAGCGCGGCGCGTTCACCAGCGTGGGCGCATCGCGCCGCTCCTCCAGCGCCCCGGAGAGCCACGCCGCGAGCCGCTGCACGGCGGGGAGGAAGCTCGTGCGGATGCTCCAGTCGGACCAGGAGCGGTCGAGCGTGGAGGTGAAGAGCATCACCCGCCCGGCGCCTCGCCGCGCCTCCACCAGCGCCGGCGCCCCGTCGTCGAAGGACGCGAGCACGCGGTCGCCGCCGCCGCCGGTGCGCGGCTTCAGGAGCATGTACCGCCAGGTCTTCGCGCCATCGAAGCCCTCGCGCGCCGTCCCGGTGAAGACCTGGAGCGCCGGGTGAGCCCAATCGACGTCCGCGAAGCGCGCAGCGCCGCCGCCGTCTCCGGCCATCCCTCCGGCTGCGCCCGCGCCCGTCGCGCCCCTCCGGCCGGCCGTCTTCACGACGTGCAGCGGCCGCGGCAGGAGCGCCCCCAGCTCGGCGTCGTAGCGATCCGGGTCGATCTCGTCGCCCATGGAGAAGAAGAGGCCGCCGCCACCCTCCACGAACCTCGCCAGCTCACCCGACTTTGCCCCGACCGTCCGCACGTCGAGCAGGAACACCACGTCGAAGTCGGCGAAGCGCACCCGATCGAGCGACTCCGCGTCGACCAGCGTCGCCCGCACCGGCGAGGCGGGCGAGGAGAGCGCCGCCTCCACGAAGAACGCGGCGTCCCGCACCTTCACCGGCGAGGGGGCGCCGTTCACCACCAGCGCCTTCACGTCGCGCGGCACGGCCAGCGTGAGGACGCGCGCGTCGTCGAGCTCCAGCGCGTCCGGCGCGAGGGTCACCGAGAGCGCGGCTGGGCCGCCCTGCGGGAACTTCCAGGAGAGCGTCTTCTTCACCGCCCCACCGAGCGGCACGCGGGCGAAGGCGCGGATCACCACCGGCGCCTCCGGGCCCCCCGCGTGGAGCTGCAGCTCCACCTCCGACGCCTCGCCCTTTCCCGCAGGGCTCCCGAAACGCGCCACGGTCGCGGTCACCCTGTAACCGCGCGGCCCCACCGCGGCGTCCGGCTCGGCGGTGAGCTCCGTCACGGCGAGGTTGGGCAGCGCGGCACCCCGCGCGGCATCGAGCAGCGTCACCTCCGGGCGCACCGGACCGGCCGAGCCCTGCACCCGCGGCGCAGGGACGTCGAGGCGCCAGGCGGAGGCGGTGAGATCGGTCGCGACCGCGATGCGCTTCCCGAGCTGCGCCCCCGCCGTCCCCTGGGACAACGCGCGCGCCGCCGCGGCCACGCAAGCGGTCAGGTCGGCGTGCCCGGCCGTCAGCGCCGCGTCGGAGAGGGTCGACCGCACCGCGCCCCGGTCGAACGACGGCGCCAGGGCGACGGGCGCCGCCGGCCCGCCGCACACGATGGCCGTGGCAGGCTCGTCGGTGCCGAGGCCGTCCAGGGCGGCGAGGAGGTCCGCGCGGGCGCGATCGAAGAGCCGTCCGCCGCCGAGCCGGTAGCCCATGGACGCGGAGGCGTCGAGCACGAGCGCGGTGGCGGCCGCGCCGCGCTGCACCGCCGCGGCGGCCTCCCCCGGGCGCTCCAGCTTCGGCCTCGCCAGCGCCGCGGCGATGGCGGCGATGAGCAGCGTCCGGGCCGCGAAGAGCAGGAGCTTGCGCAGCCGCATGCGCCGCTGCGTCTCGCGCCGCGCGCGCAGGATGAGCTCGATGGCGGGAAACGGCGTCGGGCGCGGGCGGCGGCGGAAGAAGAGGTGGACCGCGAGCGGCACGAGCGCGGCGAGGAGCCCCCAGGCCAGCGCGGGGTGCAGGAACGACAGGCTCATGCGGCGCGCCGCTCGCGCCGAGCCAGGAACGGGAGCAGCACCTCTTCCAGCGGCCGGTCGGTGCGGCAGAGCAGGTGCTCCATGTCCGCCTCGCCCGCCGCCCGTCGCACCTCCGCGAGCCAGCGCTCCAGCGCGTCGAGGTAACCCTTGCGCACGTCGCGCCCGTTGGCCTCCACCTGCGCGCCGTCCTCCATGGAGAGGAAGAGCGTGGGGTCCTCGAACGGGAACTCGAGCTCCGCCGGGTCGAGGGTGTGGAAGAGCGTCACCTCGTGCTTGCGGCGCCGGAGCTGGGCGAGCCGCTTCAGCACGCCGGGGTCCCCGTCGAGGAGATCCGAGAAGACGAGCACCGTGCTGCGCCGGGGCGCGTGCTCGAGGACGTGCTCCACGGCGCTCCCGAGCCGCGTCGGCCCTTGGGCGACGAGGCCCTCGAGGAGCTCCACCAGCGCGGGCAGGTGCGAGGCCGCCGCCCGCGGCGGGAGCGCGCGGACCACCCGGTCGCTCACCACGGCGATCCCCGCCGCGTCGCCCTGACGCACCAGGAGGTACGCCAGGGAGGCCGCCAGCGCGCTCGCGTGCTCCAGCTTGGTGAGCCGGCCGGGCGCGCCGCGGTAGCCCATGGAGCCGGAGGCGTCCACCACCAGCCAGGCGCGCAGGCTCGTCTCCTCCTCGAAGCGCTTCACGTAGTACTTGTCGAACTTGCCGTACGCCTTCCAGTCGATGCGGCGGACGTCGTCGCCGGGCGCGTACTCCTTGTGCTCGGCAAACTCCACCGACTGCCCGTGCTGCGGGCTCTTGTGCATCCCGGCGAGCACGCCCTCCGTCACCGCGCGCACGCGCAGCTTCAGCGTGGCGAGCCGCGCCAGCGTCGCCGGGTCGAGGAGCGCGCGGCGCTCGTTCACGCCCTCACCTTCTCCAGCAGGCGCGCCACGATGTCCTCGCTCGTGACCCCGTCCGACTCGGCGCGGAAGCTCGTGATCACGCGGTGCACGAGCACGGGCCGCGCCAGCGCCCGCACGTCCTCCACCGACGCCACCATGCGCCCGTCGAGGATGGCGCGGGCCTTCGCGCCGAGCACCAGGTACTGGCTCGCGCGCGGGCCGGCGCCCCACTCCACGAAGTCCTTCACGAAGTCGGGCGCGCCCGGCTCCTTGGGCCGGGTGAGCCGCACCAGCTCCACCGCGTGGCGGATGACGTGGTCGGCGGCCGGCACGCGCAGGACCAGCGCCTGCAGCTCGCGGATGCGCTCCGGCGAGAGCACGCGCTGCAGCGGGCGGCGCGAGGCGGCGGTGGTCGAGCGGACGATCTCCACCTCCTCCTCGGCGCTGGGGTAGTGCACATTCACATAGAACATGAAGCGGTCGAGCTGCGCCTCCGGCAGCGGGTAGGTGCCCTCCTGCTCGATGGGGTTCCGCGTCGCGAAGACGAGGAAGGGCAGCTCCAGCGGATAGGTCCGTCCACCCGCGGTGACGCGGTACTCCTGCATGGCCTGCAGGAGCGCCGCCTGCGTCTTGGGCGGGGTGCGGTTGATCTCGTCGGCGAGGAGCAGGTTCGCGAAGATGGGCCCCTGCACGAAGCGGAAGGCGCGCCGCCCGGTGGTGTGGTCCTCCTCCAGCACGTCGGTCCCGGTGATGTCGGACGGCATCAGGTCGGGCGTGAACTGGATGCGGTTGAACGAGAGGTGCAGCACCTCGGCGACGGTGGAGATGAGGAGCGTCTTCGCGAGCCCGGGCACGCCCACGAAGAGACAGTGCCCGCGCGCGAAGAGGGACACGAGGAGCTGGTCCACCACCTCCCGCTGGCCGACGATGCGCTTCTCGATCTCGGCCAGCATCGAGGTGCGCGCCTCGGCGAGGTCGCGCACGGCGGCGAGGTCCGCGTCCTCCGACGGCGCGTGGGGGACGGGCTCGGTGGTGAGGGTCGGTTCCATGGGCCTCGTCAGCGCGGGCCTTCGTCCGCGCGGGTGAGGAGCTCGGCGAAGCGCTTCTCGCGCGCCGCCCGCTCCGCGTTTCCGAGCGCCGCCTCGGCGGTGGCCAAGCCGGCGTGGATCTCGGGGTCGAAGGGATCGGTGGCGTTGGCGGCCAGGAGCTGCTCCTTCGCCGGCCCCCACGCCTTGCGCCTCGCGTGGACGCGGGCGAGGTCGAGGTGGAGCCTGGCGTGCTGCGGGCTCTTCTTCAGCGCCTCGGCGAGCGCGGCCTCGGCTTCCTCCTCGTGCCCCGTCTCGAGCGCCGCCTGCGCGTAGCGCGCGGAGAGCACGGCGATGCCCCGGCCCACCCGCGCCACCGCGCGCGCGTACTCCACCCGCGCCGGCACCCACCTCCCGCGAGCGCGGAAGAGCTCGCCCAGGCGGGCGTACTCGCGCGCCTTGGGGTCGGGGATCTCCGCCCACTCCGAGTGCGCGCCGCCATGTCCGGCGTCCCCCTTGAAGCGCAGCTTCTCCGCCGCGACGTCGGTCTTGCCGCCGGGCGAGGGGCGCTTCGCCATGTAGCGCTCGAGGTCGCGCATGAAGGCGTCGAACGGCACCCCCAGGGCGCGCGCCACCGCCGGCTCCGCGTCCACGCCCTCCGCGACGAGATCGAGGATGCGGTTCATGAGCGCCCGCCCGCCGCGCTTCTCGAGGTACTCCACCGCCACCGCCACCTCGGCGAAGGCGAGCGCGGCCGCCTCCTGCGAGGGCAGCTTCGCCATGGAGGGGTGCATCTTCGCGAACGGGATGAGCGCGCGCTTCGCGAGCGCCTCGTCGAGCAGTCCCGCCGACCAGGCCGACAGCTCGCCGCCGGGTCCGCGCCAGCGCGTCTCGGAGAACTTGGCGAGCCCCTCCTGCAGCCAGATGGGCGCGTTGTTGTGCGTGCGGGCGGTGACGACGTGGTGCGTGTACTCGTGCGCCGCGGTGTCGAGCCAGTCGTAGCCGTGCAGGAGCGCCTTGGGCGAGACGACCATGAGCTTGTTCCACTTGCACAGGGCGATGGTGCCGCTCGTCTTGATCTCGGACTCGGTGAGGGTGGAGATGCGCGCGAGCTCGCGGGTGTCGTTCAGGATCTCGACGGTCACCTTGCCGGGCGCGGCCCAGCCCAGGTCTTCCTGGAGCGCGCGCCGCTGCGCCTCGAGCGTCTCGAGGATGTACGGGACGAGCACCTCGTCCTTGCCCTTGGGGTAGGAGACGACGAAGTGCTCGCCCTCGGCGCGGGCGTGACTCACCGTCACGTCCCGCGCAGCCTTGGCGAGCGTGAGGTAATCGATGGCACCGGTGGCGAGGCCGCCCTTGCGGAGCAGCTCCACCGCCTCCGGGTAGCGCTGCTCGTGGAAGCACAGGACGCCGGCCACCGTGAGCGTGGCCGGATCGTCCGGGTGGGCCGCCAGCTCCGGCTCCACCAGCGCCTTGGCGGTGGGGACGTCCTCGTCGTCCAGGGCGGCGATGGCGCGGCCCAGCGGTGAATCGCGAGCCGGGTCGGCGGGGCCCGCCGCGAGCACCAGCGCGACCGCGAGGAGGGGGAGGCCCGTCACTGGACCAGCTCCTGGTAGTACCGCTTCACCTCGCCCTGGTACGGCTCGGGCGCGCCCTGCTTCATGGCTTCCAGGAGGTCCCGCCGGAACTCCTCGGGCGGCTTGTACTGATCCGCTCCGGGCACCTCCACCTTCTCCCGCGAGGCCTCCAGGCCTTCACCCTGCCGCCCGCCGCCCTCCTCGCCGAATGGAAACGGGAACCCCCCGCTCTTTCCTCCGCCGCGGGCGTTCTTCGCCATCTGGTCGAGGCCGCGCTGGAAGCGCCCCAGCTCGTCGAGGGCCTGCCGCTGCTCGCCCAGCCCGCGCTGCGGGTCCTTTCCCTGCAGCTCGCCCTGCGCCCGCTGCATGTGGCTCTGTGAGTTGCCCAGCAGCTCGCTCGCCTGCGGCGGGAACACCGGCGCCTTCTCCGCGAGCTCGCCGAGCGCGCCCTGCAGCTCGCCCGCCTTCTTCTCCAGCTCGCCCTGCCGCTTCGCCAGCTCGCCCATCTTCTCCTGCTCCCGCCCGCCCAGGACGCTCTTCGGATCCGGGAAGAGCTTCTCCAGCTCCTCCCTCACCTGGCGCGCCGGCCCCAGCGCCGACGACGCGTGCTTCTGGGCCTCGCGCAGCTCGCGCGGGCCTCCCCCCGTCAGCCCCGGGTATCGCTCCGCGAGGCGCGCCTCGTCGTCGAGGCCGCTCGCAAGCCGCTGCATGAACGGGATGGCCCGCTTCACCGACTCCAGCGCCGCGTCGAGGTCCTTCGCTCCCAGCGCCTTCTCCAGATCCGCCAGCCGATCGCGCGACTGGGCGAAGTCGTCCTCCGAGCGAATCCCGACCCCCTTCTCCGACCTCGCCAGCCTCTTGCGCGCTTCCGCCGCCAGGGCCTCGAGCTTCTTCGCCGCCTCGTCGAGCCCCGCCATCCGCTCCGCCACCGCCTTCTGGTACTCGCCCTTGACCGCCTCCGTCTCGCGCGCCACCGCCTCCTGCTCGCCGCGCACGTCCTCCAGCCGCCGCTTGAACGCCAGCATCTCCTTCATCAGCGCCGCGTTCTTCGCGCTGGGCGTCCCGGCCGTCCGCTCCAGGCCCGCCAGCATGCCCTGCATCGCGTCGCCCATGGCGTCGAGCGCCTTCATGGCCCCGTCCACGTCGCCCTTCGCGAGCAGCTTCTCCACCTCGTCGAGCCCGCCCTTGGCGTCGTTCGCCTTCGCGACCTCGGCCAGCGCCTCCCGGTTCATGTGCTCGTCGCCGATGCCCTTCGCGAGCTCCGCCATCCCGCGGATCATCTCGTCCATGCGCGCGCGCAGGCGCGCCACCTCCGCGAGGAGCTCCTTCTTCTTCGCCTCGGAGGGCGCCTTCCGGTACTCCTCCAGGAGCCCGGCCAGCTCGCGGCGGCGGGCCGCCAGGTCCTTCGCCACGCGCACCAGGTCGTCGGCGCTGCCCTTGTCGAAGAGCTCCTCCAGGTAGAGGACGTCCTTCTCCAGCTCGCGGTCGAGCCTCGCGTCGAGCTCCGCCACGCGGTCCACCAGGCTGCTCCGGCCGGTGCTGGGGAGCTGGGCGAACCGCGCCATGCTGACGCGCAGGGAGGTGAGGTTCGCCTCCAGCGGCTTGATGGACGCGGCGACGTTGGCGAGCGCATCCGGCAGCGCCCTCGGCGAGGACTTGTCCGCCCGCAAAAGCTGGGCCGCGTCCCGCAGCCCCACGTGCAGCGCCCTCGTACGCTGGTCGAGCGCGCCGGCCTGGGTCAGGAGCTCCGCGGTCCAGCGCGGCGCCGGCCCCTCGTCGCCCCCGGGTGAGAGGAGCTCGATGCGGTCGCCCAGGAGCCGCACCATCCCCTCCCACAGCTCGCGCGCCCTGGCGTAGGCGGCGCGGTGGTGCTCCGCCTCGCTGAAGATCTTCACGGTGTGCGTGGCGGAGGCGGCGCGCTTCGGCCCGGACACCGCGTCCTCGTCGGTGACCTCCAGCCAGTACAGGAGCCGCTCGCCCTCCGCGAGCCGCAGCGGCGCGAGCTCGAGGTCGTGCGCGCCCGAGGCGCGACGCGCCGGGGCCAGCGCCTTCAGCTTCGTCCGCCGCTCCTCGCCCGCCGGAGGCTTCAGCACCAGCGTCAGCTCCGCGAGCCCCACGTCGTCGGAGGCCGTCCACTCCACGTGAACGCGGGCGCGGGCGTCCACCTCCACCTCCTGCGCCGGCGCGGTGATGCGCACCTCCGGGAAGGCGTCAGGCTCGGCCGTGAGCGCCGTCGCCGGCCCCTCCGCGATGGCCTTCCGGCCCTTCAGGAACCGGAACCGGTAGGTGCCCGTCTCCTCCACCAGGAGTCGCCCCGACAGCTCGCGCGCGCCCTTCACCTCGAGCGCGAGCGTGCCCGCCCCCGGGGCCGCGCCCTGGGGTCCTTTCCCCTTTCCCTCGCCCTGCCCCGCTTCCGCCTTCCGTTCGCCCCGAGCGCGGGGACCGCCCTGCGGCCCCGGAGTCGAAGGGCGCGCGCTCTCCACGATAAGCTCCGCCCGCTCCACGTCCCGGTCCGCGCGCGCCCGCAGCCTCACCTCGGTGCCCTTGGGCGCGCTGATCTCGCCCCCGGTTCCGGACACCGTGCGCGTCTCCCGGCGCAGGTAGGCCGGGTAGAGGTAGGTGAGCTCGATGTCCCCGGTGATGGGGTCTGCGCGCCGCACCGCCGGCTCCGCGCCGCGGCTCAGGAGCCCGCTCCAGCCCGCGCGCATCATCAGCGGTGCGAGGCCGAGCGCCGCCAGGTGAAGCGCCGCAACGCCTCCCAGGGCCACGCCAGCCCGCCGCGCCGGCGCCGTCGAGACGACCCGGCGCAGGTCGAGTCCCGAGGCGCGCAGGGCCGTCCGCTGCAGGTGCTCGTCGAGGAGCGCCACGCTGGCGGAACCCGACCTGCGCAGCTCCTCGCGCTCCTCCTCCAGCTCCACCGAGGAGACGAGGTCGCCGCGGAGCTCCGGCGCGGCCGCTCCCACCCGCCGCGCGACCGCGAGCGGCGTCCCGGCGCTGCGCACCAGGGCCACCGCCGCCCAGGCGAGCGCCGCCACCACGGCGATGCTCCCCAGGGCGAGCGCAACCTGCCGCGCCGCGGCCGGGGAGACCCACCCCGCACCGAGGAGCGCCGTCCCCCCCAGCAGCGCGAGGAGGGCGCCCGCGAGCCCCAGGGCGGCCGCCGTGGCGAGCACGACGCCAGCCTGCCTGCGCCGGGCGCGGTCGAGGACGCGCGCGATGTCGGAGGCGGCGTTCGCCATGGAAGCGTTGCGGAAAGAGACGATGGCGGCACGTCTCGCCGCACGGCGAAGCCCGCCCCCTCTCCCATAAAGCTCGCTCGGCTCGACTTCCGTGCTTTCCGGTGCGGTCCGCCGGGCCCGTGGTAAGAATCCCCACTGCGGTGAATATCCCCGCCGGCACTCCCGTCCTCATGGAAGCAGACGACCTCGCGCTGGTCACGAGAGCCAAGGCTGGGGACCGGGATGCGTTCCGGACTCTGGTCGTCCGCTACCAGAGGAGGGTGTACTCCGTGGCGCTCGGCATCGTGAAAGATCGGGACCTCGCGTGGGACGTCTCGCAGGAGACGTTCGTCCGCGTGCACGCCCACCTCCCCGAGTTCGTGGGCGACTCGAGCTTCTCCACCTGGGTGCTCCGCATCGGCTCGCACCTCGCCATCGACAGCCTGCGCAAGGAGCGCGCCTCGTCGAAGCAGAACCTCGACGACGTCCACGAGGGCGACCTGGTGGGCGGCGGCGAGGGCATCCTCGCGACTGCGCTGGGGAACGACCCGCAGCAGAACGCCCTCCGGCGCGAGCTGGCCGGCAAGATGACCGAGGCGCTCGCGAAGCTGCCCGAGAAGCACCGCACCATCCTCGTGCTGCGCGAGGTGGAGGGGCTCTCGTACGAGGAGCTGGCGGAGCGGCTCGCCATCCAGAAGGGGACGGTGATGAGCCGGCTCTTCCATGCCCGGAAGAAGATGCAGGCGCTCCTGCGGGAGTACGCCGGGCTGGGCGCGGACGGGGACGCCGGCGGCGAGGAGGGCGGCGCATGACCTCCGACCTTTGCCTGCGCTGGGCGCCCATGATCGGGGCTCGACCCGGCGAGCTCACGCCGGAGGAGGAGCATGGTCTCGCCGAGCACCTCGCCGGCTGCGACGGCTGCGTGGCGCGGCTCGCCGACGAGACCGCGCTCTCCGGCATGCTCTCTCAGGCGCTGCTCGACGAGGCGAACCGGCGCGACTTCGCCACGTTTTCCGACGGCGTGCTGGCGCGCATCCCGGAGCGGGCCTGGGGCGGCGCTCCCGGCAGCGCTTCCGCCGGGCACGGCCAGGGCGGCTTCCTGGGCTGGTTTCGCCGGCACAGGGCTGCCGCGGTGGCGGCGGTGCTCGCGCCCGCGCTGGCCGCCCTGGCAGCGGTCCTGTACGTTGGCCAGGATCACCATGACGTTCCGGAGGCGGCGTACGTCGAGGTCACCTCGGAGATGGGCGGCGCCACCGTGCTCGACACCAAGGACGGGCCGGTGGTCCTCCTCGGCGAGGGCGAGCCGGAAGGCACGTAGGAGAGGCATGATGACACGGCGAACGTTCGCGGCTCTCCTCGTCACGGCGCTGGCCGTCGCGGCCCTTCCCGGCGCCGCCTCCGCAGCGACCATCCCGGTGCGCGTGCGCATCCTCAAGGGCTCGCGGCAGGGGCCCGCCGCAGTGGACCCCAGGCTCGCCGACCTCCAGCACCAGCTCGGGAAGCTGGCTTACGTGAAGTGGGACCAGGTGGGTGAGCGGCAGGCGGACATGGACTTCAACAAGCCCCTCTCCGTCGCGCTGCCGGACGGCGCCAGCCTCGAGCTCACCCTGGTGGACTCGCGCAAGGACACCGTCACCTTCGACGTGCGGGTGGCGGCCCGCAAGACGCACTCGCGCCTCACCATCGCCAAGGACCAGCGCATCGTGCATCAGGTGGGCGGCGAGAAGGACGGCAGCGCATACTTCGCGTCGATCCGGCCGTGGCCGTAGCCCGGGCGCTCCGCTTCCCCCTCCTCGTCCTCGCGCTCCACGCCTACCTCTTCCCGTGGCTCCCCGGGCTGCGGAGCCCGAACGAGCTCTCCCGCCTGTATCAGGCGCGGGCCATCGTGGAGGACGGAACGCTCGACCTGAACGCACAGCTCGCGCGACACGGACCGGTGGGCGACCTCTCGGTCAGGAACGGGCGGTACTACCCCAACAAGGCGCCCGGGGTGTCGTTCCTGGGCGCGGGCGTGTACGCCGCTGCACGGTGGGTGAACGGCGGGAGGGAGCTGGGCGAGGGGGCGGCGATGTTCTGGCTGCGCCTCGCCTGCTGCATGGTGCCCGGCGTCGTGGCGGCCGAGCTCCTTCGCCGCATCCTGGCCCAGCGCTTCGGCTTCGACGACGGGGTTGCGACGGCCGGCGCGACCACCTTTGCCCTCGGCACCATCATGTGGCCGTACTCGACGCTGCTCATGAGCCACGGGCCCACCGCGGCGGCGGTGGTGGCCTGCTGGTGGGCGGTCGAGGGGGGGCTGCGAGCGCGGGACGGGGAACCCTCCGTTCGACCTTCCACGCTCTGGTGGCTCCTGGCCGGTCTCGCCGCCGCCCTTGCCGTGCTGCTCGAGTACACCACCGCGCTCGCCCTCCCACCGCTCGCGCTGTACGCCGTCCTCCGAATCCGCGCCCAGCGCCACCCCATCGCCCCCCCGATCGCAGCCTCGCTCCTGGGCGCCCTCCCCTCCCTGGTGGCCCTCGCCGCCTACCACCAGGCCGCGTTCGGCTCGCCCTGGGCCACCGGCTACCGCTTCCTCGTGAACCCCACCTTCACCCAGTGGCACGCCCGCGGCTTCATGGGAGTCGGCGCTCCCAGCCTGCGCGCCCTCCTGGGCAGCTTCCTCGACCCCGCCCGCGGGCTCTTCACCTGGAGCCCCTTCCTCGCGCTCGGCGTGCCCGGGCTGTGGCTCCTCGCGCGGCGCGACCGCCCCCTCGCCCTCCTCTGCGCCGCGGAGCTCGCGCTTTACGCCCTCTTCACGGCCAGCTTCACCTACCAAGCCTGGGGCTGGAGCGTCGGCCCGCGCCACATCACCACCCTCTGCGCGTTCCTCATCCCCCCTGCCCTGGCGGCGTCGGCGTGGCTGCGCGACCGGCGCCTCGGCGTCATTCCCGCCGGGCTCGCCCTCGCCAGCATCGGAGCGGTGGCAGCAACCGTCGCGGTCTGCCCCTACCTGCCCGAGGAGCTCACCAACCCGCTGCACCAGCTCCTGCTACCCCTCGCCCGCGCCGGGCTCCACTCGCGCGATCTCCTGGGCCTCGCGCTCGGGACCCACAGCACGTGGACACTTTTGCCCTGGGTCGCACTGCTCGTGCTGGCCTCACTGGCCGCCGCGCGCACCCTCGTTCGCGCGCCCGAGCCCACTCCCACGCCACCGTTGCGCACGGCGCTTCGGCTCCTCTCTGCCCTGGCGCTCGCCGGGGCGATCCTCGCGGCAGGCGGCCTCCGCGGTGGCCCCGATCACTTCGGGCCGACGACGGCGTTCATGGCGCGGGAGATGCGGAGCGGCGGACGTTGAGTGCCCCGCAGCGTCCCGTCGTGCGACTCCACGCGGTCCTGTAGCGGGCCCGTCCGTCGATGAGTTCCAGATGGCCTGATTCCTCAACGACTCAACCGCCGGCTTCGAATCGATGTCCACCCGGGCGGACGAACCGCATCACGCGTTCGTACGATGATTCGGCTCATCAGCGGCTCTCACTCTCCTTCTCCCAGCGGCACCAAGAGTTCGGTCGAAGGTATGCGCCGGCCGCAGGAGGGACATGCAACCATCTCCGTCAGGCGGCGCTGCAGCAGGAAAGTCATCAAGTGTCCGTACAATGCCTCTCGCGCCCAGAGGGAAAGCGTTCCGATCCGCACCG
This sequence comes from Myxococcales bacterium, assembly GCA_038320275.1. Classification (GTDB taxonomy): domain Bacteria; phylum Myxococcota; class Myxococcia; order Myxococcales; family Anaeromyxobacteraceae; genus Anaeromyxobacter_A. The sequence continues at coordinate 32,100 of JBBQEB010000022.1, forward strand.
TAAGAATGCTCTGCTTCACTGGCCAGATGTGCCGAAGATCGACGTAGGAGTCCTCCGCCAGCCCCAGCGCGGGGTAAGCAGGGAGGTAGAAGAAGGGTCTGCGCGTTCCCGCCTTGATCGCATCTGCGCCCTGGGCAGCCTCAGCGAGAGGCAGGACGGGCGCAAGGGTGTGGATCCCATGCTGAGCAGGTGTCGGAGATTTCACTACTGAGCTGGCAGGAGGTTGAACACGGGGCAGAGCCGTGCCATCGGAGGGTTGTTCGGACTCTCTCGGTGGAGGATGCCCCGTGGCGGAGATGGTGATC
>JBBQEB010000023.1:0-31627 GCA_038320275.1 Myxococcales bacterium
GTCGCGTCAGGTCACGGCGCGCTCCGGAGCCCTCTCATGGATCCCCTCCTCCTCGCCCGACTACAATTCGCCTTCACGATCGGGTTCCACTTCATTTTTCCGCCCATCAGCATCGGGCTCGCGTGGATGCTCTGCATCTCCGAGTGGCTGGGCTGGCGCCGCTCGGACGCAGTGTACGTCCAGATCGGAAAGCTCTTCGGCAAGCTGTTCGCCATCAACTTCGCCGTCGGCGTCGCCACCGGCATCGTGATGGAGTTCCAGTTCGGCACCAACTGGTCCACCTACTCCAAGTTCGTGGGCGACATCTTCGGCGCGCCGCTCGCGGCGGAGGGCGTCTTCGCCTTCTTCCTCGAGTCGACGTTCATGGGGCTCTATCTCTGGGGCCGCGACCGCATCTCCAAGGGCTGGCACTGGTTCAGCTCGCTCATGGTGGCGGTCGGCGCGACCCTCTCCGCCTTCTGGATCGTGGCGGCGAACTCGTGGCAGCAGACGCCCACCGCCTACGTGGTGCGGAACGGCCGGGCCGAGCTGACGAACTTCTACGAGGCCATCTTCAATCCCTCCACCATGCCGCGCTACCTGCACGTCGTCACGGCGGCGCTCGTCTCGGGCGCCTTCGTCTTCGCGGGCGTCGCCGCCTACCACCTACTCCGCGACTCGCGCTCGACCTTCGGACGCAAGGCGCTGCGCCTCGGCGTCGCCTGGGGGCTGGCCTTCTCGATTCTCGAGGTGATGCCCTTCGGCCACTTCCACGCCCAGCAGGTCGCTCGCACGCAGCCGGCGAAGTTTGCCGCCATCGAGGGGCTCTACATCTCCCAGCACGGCGCCCCGATGGCCCTCTTCGGGCTTCCCTTCAACCGGCCCCCCGAGCTGAAGGCGGCGATCGAGATCCCGGGCATGCTGTCCTGGATGGCCTTCGGGGACACCAACGAGCGCGTGCGCGGGATCGAGGAGTTCCCGGAGGCGGATCGCCCGCCGCTCTGGCTCACCTTCGTCTCCTTCCACAACATGGTGATCCTGGGGATGTGGTTCATCGCGCTCATGAGCTGGTCGGCGATCCGGCTGTTCACCGGGAGGATCTACGAGGACCGCCTCCTCCTGAAGGCCCTCATGTGGTCCATCCCGCTCCCGATCGTCGCCTGCGAGCTGGGCTGGGTCGCGGCGGAGGTCGGGCGCCAGCCCTGGGTGGTGCAGGGCCTCCTGCGCACCGCCCAGGCTCATTCACCCTCCGTCACCGCCGCAGAGATCGCCGCCTCCTTCGCCATGTTCGGCCTCGTCTACCTGGCGCTGGGAGCGCTCTGGCTCGTCATGATGCTGAAGAAGGCGAAGCTCGCGCCGCCGGAGCTCGGCACCGGCGCCGCTCCCGAGAATCAACCCTCCGCCCTGGCGCTCTAGGAGCACGAACATGGACCTCAACGCGATCTGGTTCGTCCTCGTCGCCGTGCTCATCGCCGGCTACGCCGTGCTCGACGGCTTCGACCTGGGAGTCGGGGCGCTCTCGCTCTTCGCGCGCTCCAAGGAGGAGCGCGATCTCCACGTGGCCGCCATCGGCCCGGTCTGGGATGGCAACGAGGTGTGGCTCATCACGGGCGGCGGCGCGCTCTTCGCGGCCTTCCCCATCGTCTACGCCACCGTCTTCAGCGGCTATTACCTCGCGCTGATGCTGCTCCTGCTCGCGCTCATCGCGCGGGCCGTGGCCATCGAGTTCCGGGCGCTCCTGCCCGACCCGCGCTGGATGGGCGTGTGGGACTGGTCGTTCGGCCTGGGCAGCCTCATCCCCACCATCCTGTTCGGCGTCGCGGTGGGCAACGTGCTTCGCGGGCTTCCCATCGGCCCGGCGCCGGACCACGCCTGGGGCGGCAGCTTCCTCGGGCTCCTCAGCCCGTACGCCCTGCTGGTGGGCTTCACCTCGTGCGCGCTGTTCGTGATGCACGGCGCCAACTATCTGAGGATGAAGACGGACGGGGCGCTCGAAGCGAGGCTGAAGCCCATTGCGCTCGGCGCGTACGGCGCGTTCCTCGTGCTCTACCTCATGGCCACCGGTGCCACGGTCCTCGTGTCGCCCTTCCTCTTCGGCAAGCTGGGGAGCCCGCTCTTCTGGCTTCTGACGGCTGTGGTGGCCGCAGCCATCGTGGCCCTCCCCATCCTCATCCGCTCAGATCGGCGAGGGCTCGCCTTCATCGCCTCCTCCACCGCCATCGTGGGGATGATCGCCGTGACGGCGCTGTCCGCCTTCCCGGTGCTCGCTCCCTCTCGCCCCACCCTGGCGAACAGCCTCACCGCCTACAACGCCTCGTCCTCGCCGCGGACGCTCCTCACCATGCTCGTCATCGCGCTCATCGGCATGCCGCTCATGCTCGTGTACACGACGCTCGTGTACCGGGTCTTCCGCGGGAAGGCGCGCACCATCTCGGGCTACGGGCTGTTCGAGGAGGCCCGCGCGCCGATTCCGAAGGTGGCAGAGACGCGCCGGTAGCGATTAGGTCCGGTGGACCTTGCGTCCACTGCCCCCGCTCCACTGGGAAGAAGCTGGCGCAGGGCGCCCCGTCGTGCTCGTGCACGGCTGGGCGCTCTCCTCCCGCGCCTTCGCGCTGCAGCTTCCCCTGCTCTCGGCGGCCGGCCGGGCCATCGCGATCGACCTGCGCGGCCACGGCCTCACGCCCGCGCCCCCACGACCCCACGGAATCGCGGAGCACGCGGCGGACCTCGCCGCGCTCTTCGAGAGGCTGGACCTTCGCGATGCGCTGCTCGTCGGATGGTCGGTCGGGGGGCAGGTCGCGCTCGCTGCCCTTCCGGCGCTCGCGGCGCGCGTGGACGCTCTCGTCCTCCTCGGTGCGTCGCCCTGCTTCACCCGCCGCGAGGATTGGCCCCACGGCACTCCCGACGAGAAGGTGCGCACGCTCGGGGCCCGGTTGGCCGCAGCACCGGAGCCCACCCTGGCGCGCTTCTTCGAGAACCTCTTCGCGCCCGGCGAGCTCGAGCCCGGTGCCCTCTCCGAGCTCCGGCGGGTGGTGCTCGAAGGCGTGCCCTCCCCTTCGCTGCCCGGCCTGCAGGCTCTCCTCGACGATCTGGTCGCCGTCGATCAGCGCGGAGCGCTCGCGAGCGTCCGGACGCCCACGCTGGTGATCCATGGCGAGCTCGATCGCACCTGCTCGTCCGGCGCAGGCGAGGCGCTCGCGGGCGGCATCCGCGGCGCGCGCCTGGTGCTGCTTCCGGGTCTCGGGCACGCGCCGCAGCTCTCCCGCCCCGCGCTGGTGAGCGAGCTCGTGCTGCGTTTCCGGGAGGAGGTCTGACGAATCTCGTCGACAAGGCGAAGGTCGGGCGGGCCTTCAGCCGGGGAGCAGGGCGGTACGACGGCGAAGCGCGCGTCCAGCGGGGAGTCCGCGAGCGGCTCCTCGCCCTGCTCGCGCGGGCAGGGCATCGGCCGCGGCGGGTGATCGACGTGGGCACCGGGACGGGGGCGCTCCTCCCGGAGCTCGGCGCGGCGTTCCCGGGCGCGAGCCTCGCGGCGGTGGACCTCGCGCCCGGGATGATCGCCGCGGCCCGGGCGCGGTGGCCTGGTGCGGCCCTCGCCGTGGCGGACGCGGAGGCGCTCCCGCTGCGCACCGGCGCGTTCGACCTCGTGCTCTCCACCTCCGTGCTGCAGTGGACCGCGAGCCTGGACGGTGCGCTGGGCGAGATGGCGCGCGTCCGGGCGCCGGGAGGGACGGTGGCGGTGGCCTTCTTCGGCGGTGAGACGCTCTTCGAGCTGACCGACGCCTGGCGGGCGGTGCTGCCGGCCGGCGTGGCCGACCGGACCCATCGGTTCCACGGCCCCGCGGATCTCGTCCGGGCCTTCGAGCGCGCCGGGCTGCGCGCGTCGGAGCTCGCCACCGAACGCGTCGTCGAGCGGCACGCCGATGCTTTCGCGCTCCTGCGCTCGCTTCGTGACATCGGGGCCGCCAACGCCTCACCCGGGATGGCGGGCGTCGGGCTGAGGAGGATCGTGACCCGGATGGCGGAGGTCTACCGGGCGCGCCACGGTTCGGAGGACGGCGTGACCGCCACCTGGGACGTGGTGGTCGGCATCGCCAGATGAGGGGCACCCTGCGACCCCGCGTCCCCGCGCCGCAGCCCACAGCGCGCCTCCGCGATTCTCCCCACCCTCGGCCGCGCGGAAGGCGTAGGGTCCGCGCTGGAGGTGGACCCCATGGAAGAGAACAAGCTGATGAAGGATCTCGAGGACGTCGCAAAGCAGCTCCAGGACGTCGGCAAGTCGCTGCTGGAGAGTGCCGGCGTGAAGGTGAAGAGCGCCGCGGAGGAGACGCTGAGCGCGGCGGAGAACGCGCTGCATGCCGCGCAGAAGAAGCTGCAGGAGCTCCGCAAGGGGCTCGACAAATCAGCGACGTAGCTCGCGCGGGCCCCGGCCGCGGCGCGACCTCGAGCCGCGGCCCAGGGTCATCCCTTCGCAGGCGGCATCGAGGCGAGCCGCGCCTCCAGCTCCTTCACGCGCTGGCGCAGCTCCTTGTCCCGCTGAAAGCGCGCCGTCACGTCGCGGAAGATGGCGACCGGCCCGAGCAGCACGCCGGAGTCGTCCCGCACGAGCTGGATCGAGAACTCCACCGACAGGGTGCGCCCGTCCTTGTGCAGGGCGGGGACGGCGAGCAGATCGGCGCCTGCGTACTTCGTCACCCCGGTGCGCATCGTCTCCGTCCAGCCGTCCCAGTGCCGCTGGCGGAGCCTGTCGGGGATGATGGGGTCCATCGACTTCCCCACCATCTCGGCCGCGGTCCAGCCGAACATCCGCTCCGCCCCGGCGTTCCAGAGCCGGACCGTGCCGTCGCGGTCGGCGAAGAGGACGGCCTCGGACGCGTGGGCGACGATCTGGTGGGCGAGCCACTGCGGGGAGGGAGCCGTCATCCGGGAAGTGTAGTCGCGGATGGACGGCGAGCTACTGCTCCATGGAGACGAGGAAGAATTTGTTGGTGGAGCGGTCGGCGATCCGCAAGCGCGGCTTCGTGCCGACCGCCTGCCGCAAGGCGCCATAGCGCGCGCGCTCGACGATGACCCACGTGCGTCCGGGGCGCTCCGAGAGCTCCTTCATGCGCGCCGCATCCTGGACCTGCCGCACGAGGTTGCGCGAGTAGAACGTCTCGCCGCGCCAGTTCATGAGGTAGGCGAGGATGGGCTCGTCGGGCGAGCCGCGCTCGGCGAGGTAGGTCCAGAAGATGTCGCGCTGGCTCCAGTGCGGGGTGAGCTCGCGCCAGTGCAACCAGGAGACGTGCAGGGCGAAGACGGTGGCGACGCCCAGGAAGGCGACTGCGAGCCCGCGGCGGGAGCGCCACATCCAGGCGGCCAGCATGGCCGCGCCCCCCACCGCGAAGAGCGCCGAGAAGAACGGCTTCGTGCCCAGCGACAGCACGAAAGGTCCGAGCGTGAGCCCGGGATGAAGCTGTGCGAGCTCGGCATCGGGGTAGATGCGCTCGTAGTTGTACACGTAGAGGTCGGGGAGCGCCTTCGGCGCGAGCCACAGGCTGTGGCCCACCGCCGCGAACGCGGCGGCGCCGAGGAGGAGCGCTCCCAGGTGCGCCTCCAGCCCCTCGTCGAGGAGCCGGTCGACGAAGGCCCCGCAGAGGATCGCGATCGCCGGGACGGCCGGAAAGATGTAGTGGTGGAACTTCGTCGCCGAGAGGCTCATGAGCACGTAGGTGATGAGCGCCCAGAGGCCGGTGAAGAGCACCAGGTCGTCGCGGCGGGTGCGGCCGCGCAGGCGCACCCCGGCGAGCCCCGCCAGCGCGCCGGGCAAGGCGGCCACCCAGGGAAAGAGCCCGAAGCCGAGCTCCTGGATGAAGTAGCCGAAGGTGGCGTTGGGGGTGGTGGTGTGGACGCCCTCGCCCAGCCGCTTCAGGTGATCGTGGATCCAGAACCGGTAGGCGAAGGTCTTCGACTCGTCGTCCACGCCGCGGAAGAGCGACATGACGACGTACCAGGGCGCGGCGACGAGGAGGAACAGCGCCGGACCGATGGGGAGCGGAAGCCCCCGGATGCGCTCGAAGAGACGAAGGCGCGCGAGGAGCCGCCACTCGCCCGTGACGACGAACCAGAGGAGGAAGGCTGCGCCCACGAGGGCGAAACCGAGCAGCCCCTTCGCGAGGGTGGCGAAGGCGAGGAAGGCGTAGCCTGCGTAGGCCCAGGCGCTGCGGTGCGCCCGCTCGTCCCAGAGCGCGATGGCGAAGCACATGGCGCCTGAGGTCATGAGCGAGACGAAGGGCATGTCTGTGATGGCCTGGCGCGCCATCAGGAACCAGAACGGCATGGTGGCGAGCGCCACCGCGGCGAGGTAGCCCGCCCGGCGGGAGACGAGCCGCTTCACGGCGACGAAGACGAGCGCGCACGCCTGGACGGCGAGGAGCGCGATGGGTAGCCGCACCGCCCACTCCGTGTACACGGACAGGCCGCTGGGGGTGGGGCCGCCCGGGAAGGACCCCGCCGGTAGGGCGGTATCCTGCACGCGCGCGAGCGCCATGGCGGCCGCGTCGAGCCAGAGGAGCAGCACTGGCTTGGAGAAGAAGTAGGACGACTCCCAGTACGGGTGCACCCAATCGCCGCGCACGATCATCTGGCGCGCGACCTCGCCGTAGTGAGGCTCCCAGGGATCCCAGAAGCCGACCGCGCCCAGCCAGGGCAGGAAGACGAGTGCGGCGAACGCGGCCACGGCCGCCACGCCGCGCGGCCCGGCCGGCAGGGTCCGCCAGCGGGCGAGCGCGGCTCCGGCGAGGGCGACCGCGCGTCCGCGCGGAGGCGGGAGCTGGAGGTGGTCGCCGCTCGGCGGTGGGGGTGGGTGGGCGTCCGGCATGTGGGTGGACACTTAGCAGGAACGGCCGTCGGGAGCCGTGAAGCGGAGCGGCGCGCCCTGGCCCGGCGCCTGCCTCCGCGCTACCATCGGCCTGTGGTGGAGCCCGCTCGCGCACAGCCCGATTTCAAGCCGCACACCTTCGGCAAGTTCTTCCTCCTGCAGCGCCTCGCGGTAGGAGGCATGGCGGAGATCTACCGGGCCAAGGTGGTGGGGGCGGCCGGGTTCGAGAAGGAGCTCGCGCTGAAGCGCATCCTGCCCGCGCGCTCGCAGGACGAGGGCTTCATCCGGATGCTGGTGAACGAGGCGAAGCTCACCGCCCAGCTCACCCACTCCAACATCGCCCAGATCTACGAGTGCGGGGAGTACGACGGCACCTACTTCATCGCGATGGAGCTCGTCTACGGCGTCTCCATGAAGGAGATGATGGCGGCCTTCTCGCGTGGCGGGACGACGCTCACTCCGGAGGGGGCCATCTTCATCGTCCTGCAGCTCCTGCAGGGCCTCGACTACGCCCACCGGAAGACCGACGCCGAGGGCCAGCCGCTCCGCATCGTGCATTGCGACGTCTCGCCCGACAACGCGCTCGTCTCGTGGGAGGGCGAGCTGAAGCTCCTCGACTTCGGCATCGCGCGCGCTGCCACCGGGCTCTCCAACTACAAGGAGGGCATGCTGATGGGGAAGCTCGGGTACGTCGCGCCCGAGCAGGCCTCGCTCGAGAAGGCGTGGGACCACCGGGTCGACCTGTTCGCGGCCGGGATCATCCTCTACGAGCTGCTCACCCAGCAGAAGCCCTTTCCGCGCGCCACCGACGTCGACTCGCTGGTCGCGTCGCGCAAGGAGAAGGTGCCGCCGCCCTCGGCCATCGACCCGCGCATTCCGTCCGAGCTCGACGCGATCCTGGTCCGGGCGCTCGCCTACGACCCCCGGAAGCGCTTCGAGGACGCGCGCGCCTTCGCGGACGAGCTGGTGGACGTGCTTTTCCCTACGCCCCACAGCGCGATCCAGGATCTCATCGCGCGGCAGATGACCGGCGTCTTCCAGGAGCGCATCGGCCGCCAGCGGGCTGCCCGCGCCCACGACGCGCTCGTCCTCAAGGTCCTGCAGCACGTGGCGGGGGCGTCGCCGCGCGACGGCGGGACCTCGGACGCCGAGCGGCGCACGCCGCCGCCTCGCGCCCCGGAGCTCCCGGAGCTCGTCTCGGCGCCGGCGCGCCGGCCGAGCGCGCCGTCCTGGGTGCCGGGCGGCAGGAACCGCCGCGGCATCTCCGCCGGAATGGCGGTGGGCCTCGCGTCCGCTGCGGCCCTTTTGGCCGGCGGCGGGGCCCTCGCCTACGAGCTCTGGACCCGCCCCGGCGTGGTCGTGGTGACCTCGGATCCGCCAGGCGCGCAGGTGACGGTGGACGGCCGCACGGTCGCGCAGACCACGCCCGCGCTCCTGGAAGACATCCCCGCCTCACGAGCGGTGAACCTGGTCCTCAGCACCCGGGACCGGAAGAGCGTCGCGATCGCCGTGGACGGCCAGCCCGGAAAGACCGTCCGGCGCGCCCACGCGCAACTACCCTCGGCGCTCGGCACGCTGGCGGTGGAGAGCACGCCAGCCGGGGCGAGGGTGAAGCTCGACGACGTGGCCGTCGGCGTGACGCCGCTCACCGTGCCGGGCGTGCGCGTGGACGAGAGGCACCGCCTCGACCTCGCCCTGCCCGGCCACGAGCTCGACCAGTTCGTGGTGCTGCCGGAGAAGGACGGGCTCTCGTTCGCGAGGACGCTGGTCCGGTCGGAGGGCGTGGGGCGCGCGCGTCCAGAGCCGCCCTGATCGTGAGGCGCGTTCACCGTCCCGTGAACTGGGGAAGCCGCTTTTCGAGGAAGGCTGCCCGCCCCTCGCGCACGTCGTCGCTCGCGAACGCACGGCGGCGCAAGGTGCCCACCTCGGCCCGTTCCTCCTCGGTGAAGCCGCGCTCGGCCGAGGCCTCCAGCAGGCGGAGGATGCGCTTCATGCCCTGCACGGCGAACGGCGCGTTGCGGGCGATGCCCGCCGCGAGCGCCAGCGCCGCGGACTCCGCCTCGTCGGCGGGCACCACCCGATCGACGAGCCCGATGGCGAGCGCCTCGTCGGCCTGCACCGGCCGGCCGGGGAAGAAGAGCTCGCGCGTGCGCGAGGCGCCCACCAGCGAGAGGAAGCGCCGGAGCCCGCCGGGCGCGTAGACGACGCCCAGCTTCGCCGGGGGCATGCCGATGGCGATGCCGGGGCGCGCCACGCGCAGGTCGCAGGTGACCGCGAGCTCGCCGCCCGCACCGTAGGCGGACCCATTGAGGAAGGCGATCGTCGGGCAGGGAACCGCCTCCACCGCCTCCATGGCGCGCTCCACCGCCAGGTCGGGACGGTCGCCTCCCGAGCCAGACGGCATGGCGGAGATGTCGAAGCCGGAGCAGAAGGCATCCTCTCCCGCGCCCCGGAAGAGCAGGCATCGCACCCGGTCAAGGGCAGCGGCCTCGCAGGCGGCGACGAGCTCCTCGAGGAGGGCGAAGTCGACGGCGTTGCGCTTGGCCGGGTTCTCGAGGGTGAGGAGCCGGACTTCGCCCCGGTCCGACGTGACGATCCGCGGGGCGCCGGCCCTCCCGGTCACTCGATCACCGCGAGGACGTCCCCCTCCGCGACGGCCTGCCCCTCGGCGCAGCGGATCTCCTTCACCCGGCCGGCGCTCACCGCCTCGAGCGGCATCTCCATCTTCATGGACTCGAGGATGACGACTGCGTCGCCGGGGGTCACCGCCTCGCCGGTCCGCTTCTGGATCTTCACCACCGTTCCGGTGATGTGCGCCGCCAGGTTCGCCATGTGTGCTCCTCCGGGAGGCGGCCACGCTAGCGCGGCGGCGCGGTCCCAGCAACCGCAGGCCGACGGACCCTCGGTTCCCTCGACGGGCGCGGCCCCAGCGCCGGGGCCGCGGGCCCGCGGGAGGTCGCGCCTCACCAGACGATCAGCGCCGGTGCACGGCCTCTCGTCCCCCGGAGGCCAGGAGCGTGCGGATGGTGGCGATGATGTCCTGGTACTTCACCGGCTTTTGAAGGAAGAAGTCGGCGCCCAGCCGGGCGGCCTGCCGGCGCTCCTCGGCGTTGCCCGAGGTGATGACGACGACCGGGATGTCGGACAGGGCGGGGTCTGCCCGCATCGCCTCGAGGAGCGCGAAGCCGCTCATGACCGGCATGTAGACGTCGGTGACGACGATGTGGATGGGAGGCTCGGCCCTGAGCCGGTCGAGCGCCTCCGCGCCGTCGGTCGCGAGCTCCACCCCCAGCCCGCCCAGCCCTTCGCTCCGCGAGAGCCGCTTCAGGGCCGAGGTGTACATCGCCGCGACGAGCGAGTTGTCCTCGACCAGGAGCAGGCGATAGGGCGAGCGGGGCGCCGGGGCCGCGCGGGCGGCCTCCACCAGCTTGCCGAGGCGCGCTCGCGAGGCAGCGGCGTCCGGAGGGACCGCCACCGCGACCCCCGCAGGACCGCCGGGCCCCTCCGTGCGGCGCCGCAGCACCTCCACCTCGAGCTCCTGGGGCTGGAGGAGCCCCGGGAAGCTCAGCAGCAATCGGACGCGCTCGCCCGGGCTGAAGGTTCGCTCGGTCCGGACGAACAGGCCACCCGAGGAGAGGTTCTCGGTGTAGTCGCGCACGCTGTGGGCGGCGTCGGGATAATCAACGGAGAGTACGAGCGGGTACCGCCCGTCGATCCGCCGCTCCTTGCGCCCCATTCCGTCGCGGCCTCCCTTGCGAATGAGATACCACGCGCACCGTGGGGCGGCGACAAAGCAGGCGAAGCGCGACGTCCCGCCGCATGCGAAACGAGCTTTGCGCCGGCCGTCGGCACGGCTAGGTAGGAGGAGTCGCGCCCACCGGCGCGCACCCCCCTACACATGGCCCGACGACCGAGCGATCCCCTCTGGTTCAAGGACGCGATCATCTACGAGACGCACGTCCGCGCGTTCTTCGACAAGAACAACGATGGCGTGGGCGACTTCGCGGGATTGACGGAGAAGCTGGATTACCTGCAGGACCTCGGCGTCACCTGCCTGTGGCTGCTTCCATTCTTCCCTTCGCCCGGTCGCGACGACGGCTACGACATCTCGGACTACCGGGACGTCAATCCGCAGTACGGGACACTGGACGACTTCAAGCGTTTCGTCGCGGCCGCCCACGAGCGGAACATCCGCGTGCTCGTCGAGCTGGTCGTGAATCACACCTCCGACCAGCACCCGTGGTTCCAGGCGGCCCGCAAGGCGCTGCCCGGCTCGCCGGAGCGCGAGATGTACGTTTGGAGCGACACCGACCAGAAGTACGCCGACGCCCGCATCATCTTCCTCGACACCGAGAAGTCGAACTGGACCTGGGACCCGGAGGCCCGCGCCTACTACTGGCACCGGTTCTTCAGCCACCAGCCCGACCTCAACTTCGAGAACCCGCGGGTGATGAGGGAGATCTTCGACGTCATGCGGTTCTGGCTGGAGATGGACGTCGACGCCTTCCGGCTCGACGCCATCCCCTACCTCATCGAGGCGGAGGGTACGAACTGCGAGAACCTCCCCGGCACGCACGTCCTCCTGAAGCAGCTCCGCGCCGAGCTCGACAAGCAATTCCCCGGCAAGATGCTGCTGGCAGAGGCGAACCAGGCGCCCGCCGACGTCCGCCCGTACTTCGGCGACGGCGACGAGTGCCACATGGCGTTCCACTTCCCGCTCATGCCGCGCATCTACATGGCGCTGCGGCTGGAGGACACGAAGCCCATCGTCGACATCATGGCGCAGACTCCACCCATCCCCGACAGCTGCCAGTGGGGATTGTTCCTGCGCAATCACGACGAGCTCACGCTCGAGATGGTGACGAACGACGAGCGCGACTACATGTACCTCGCCTACAGCGCAGATCCCCGGATGCGCATCAACCTCGGCATCCGGCGCAGGCTCGCTCCCCTGCTCGAGGGCAGCCGCCGCCGCATCGAGCTCCTCCACAGCCTGCTCTTCTCGTTTCCCGGCACGCCGATCATCTACTACGGCGACGAGATCGGCATGGGCGACAACGTGTACCTGGGCGACCGCAACGGCGTGCGCACGCCCATGCAGTGGAGCGCCGACCGCAACGCCGGCTTCTCTCGCGCGAACCCGGCCGCGCTCTACAGCCCGCCCATCATGGATCCGGTGTACGGGTACCAGACCCTGAACGTCGAGGCGGAGCTCGAGAACCCGTCCTCGCTGCTCGGCTGGATGCGGAACATGATCGGGCTGCGGAAGCTCTTCAAGGTGTTCGGCCGCGGCGAGATGGAGTTCCTGGCGGTCGAGAATCGCACCGTGCTCGCCTACCTGCGCCGCATGAAGGACGACGTCATCCTGTGCGTGGCGAACTTCTCTCGGTTCGCCCAGGCCGTCCAGCTCCCGCTGGAGCGCTTCACCGGGTACACGCCGGTGGAGATGTTCGGGTACACCGAGTTCCCCAAGGTCGGCGAAGCCCCCTACCCCATCACCCTGGGCGCGTACGGGTTCTACTGGTTCGAGCTCACGAGGTGACCGAAGGACGGCTCACGCGCGGCGGCGGCGCCCTCCCTCCCGGCTACATGTGCCGGATCTCGCCGAGCCCCGCGCCGGAAGCCGCCTGGGCGCGCCCCTTGGCCTCCTCCTCCGCGAAGGTCCGCTCCCAGCCGCGGCTCACCGCATCGCGCGAGCCGAGACCGATGGCGAGGGCCAGCGCGAGCACGATGCCGCCGAAGATCACGGTGAAGGCCAGCGTGAGGAGCGCCCCGCCCACCTGAAGGTGCTGCAGCGTGAGCGCCGAGGCGAAGAGCACGGTGAGCCACTTCGCACCGATGCTCAGGAAACGCGCCCAGGCGATCTGCATGTTCACGGCGCTGATGAGGACGGTGCGCTCGAGAAACCGGGCCACCGCGATCCCGGTGAGGAAGATGAGCGCGGCGCCGAGGAGGTGGGGGATCCAATCGAGCGCACGGGTGGCGAGCGCGTCGGTGGTGCGCGTGTTGAGCGCCTGAAGCCCGGCGAGGAAGCCCGCCGCGACCACGAACCAGAACCCGGTGTGCGCTGCGATGGCGGTGGGCGCGTTGCGCGGGGACCACTCGGCGCTGCTGGTGAGCCCCCAGCGGTGAACTCGCCGGTCGAAGTCGATCCCGGCCAGCACCTTGCGCAGGGCGAACCTGACGATGTACGCCAGCGCCACCGCGAACGCGATCACGAGCAGCATGGTCACGAAGCCCGGCAGGAAATCCGCCACCGTCAGCGCCAGGCGGTGGAACCCATCCCGCAGTGCCTCCTCGACGTCACCTGTCATGTTCGACCCTCTTTCACGGGTTGAAGCGGTCTGGCCAGCGCCAGCGGGAGATGAGGTAGGGCTTGGCGGTCTCGAAGGCGCGGGCGAGTCGCTCGACGCGCTCTTCCACGGCCTCGGGCTCGAGGTCCCGCACCTCCTGGACGAAGCCGGCGGCCCAGCCCAGATACAGAGGCGTCATCGAGCGGAGGAGGAGCGCCCTGTCCATCACGGCTAGGTGATAACCCACCGCGAAGTCGTAGACGATGCGCGCCCAGAGCGCGTCGTCCATCCGGAAGGCCTCCTCCGGCGCGCTCGCCAGCCGCTTCAGCGCGAGCAGCGATTGGGGCGGCAGGGCGGAGCCCCACAGCCGTCCCAGCTCCTGGTAGCCGAGCTGGAAGGCCTTCACCATGGGACCGATCTGCGGCGCAAGCGCCTCGCGCGGGGCGGGCTGGGCGGGACCGGAGACGTGCACCGCCTGGGACCCCTTCACCCGCTGCCAGGACGAGGCATCGAGGCGCATCTGGTGGAAGAGCACGTTCACCACGTGCGCGATGGAGCTGGCGAGGTCGGCGCTGGGCTCCAGCGCGGGCGGGGGGCGCGCGGCGAGGTTGGACTGGCAGACGCTGAACTCGCGCGAGAGGGCCGAGAGGGCGACCCAGAGCTGCTCACCGGCGTGCGGGTCCCCGTGCCAGGCCTCGCCGAGGAGGTACTCACCCAGGCGGCGGGAGACAGCCAGCTCGGACGACATGGGCTGTCGCAGCCGCTTGCCGAACAGCGCCCGGATGAGCGGGTAGACGAGCCCGGTGGTGAGGACGCCCTCGTATCTGTGCGTGACGTAGCAGGGGCTCACGAGATCGAAGCCCTCCTCGACGACGGGGGCGAGCAGCCGTCGGGCGACGTCGAAGCCACCGTCCTCGGATCCGGCGGTCAGCAGCGCGCACGCGTCCGCGCCGAAGGTCTCCCGCGCGCGCAGCACGGCCTCGAGCGCCCCCGAACCGGCGTGGTTCCAGGGGAGGATCTCGCAGCGCCGGGCCGGCACGTCGGGCGGCGCCGCGGAAAATGGGGCGGGCGGCTCTCCGGCGTGGTCGGAGAGCAGCAGGACCACCGCGCCCTTTCCGGGGAACGCGGCGTCGAGCTGATGGCCGAGCCGGTGGCCGGCGCGAGCGATATCGCCGTCGTCGCTGGCCCCGTGGACGCCGATCACGATGTCGGCGCGCCGGGGCTCCTCGACAGGGCGGGGGGAATTCTGTTCGGCAGGTGCGAGCACGTGGTCCTCAATGTAGGTCGCCACCGCCCGCCGTGAGGGATGCCCCGCGCAGGGGGCGGCAGATCGAGCGAGCGCCCTCCGGGGGGCGCTTCCCGGCGCGCGAGCCGTGCGGTGGTCAGGCACGACTCGACAGGAACGCCCACCGCGCCTATCTGTGCGGGGGGCCTCGCCCCTCCGCCATCCTGAGTTGCGGACCTCCGACGCCGTCCCGCCTTTCCGCGCCGCCGTCGCCCTCTCCACGAGGGCGGGAGATCATATGAACCGCCTCCGGACAGTCGCCGCCATCACAGCCCTCCTCGCCGCGGCCTTCGGCCCGGGCCACGCTTCCGCCGAGGACGTGATCCGCCTCGGGAATCTCAAGTTCGCCCACTACGGCGCCGTCTCCTACATGAAGGAAGTGGGACCCAAGTACGGGCTGCGCATCGAGGAGCGCGTCTTCCCCAAGGGACTCGACATCATTCCCGCCATCGTCGCTGGCGAGATCGACATCGCGGCCAGTGCCGCCGACGCAGCCATCGCCGGGCGAGCGGCCGGGGCGCCGGTCTTCGCCGTGGCGGGGTTCGCCAAGGGCGGCGTCCGCATCGTCGGGCGCAAGGATCTGAACCTCACCTCGGTGGCGCAGCTGAAGGGCAAGAAGGTGGGCGTGGCGCGCGGCGGCGCGCAGGAGCTCGCGCTCTTCGCGGAGCTCGCCAAGGCGGGGCTCACTTGGGGCGACGCGCCGGGCAAGGGCGATGTGCTCGTCGTGTACCTCGCGTACGCCGACCTCAACCAGGCGCTCATGCAGAAGGGCATCGACGCCATGTGCCAATCGGAGCCCCAGTCGACCCAGGCCATCGCGAAGGGCTTCGGGACCGAGATCGTGAAGCCGTACGACACGCCCATGGGCGAGCCGGTGCGGGTGCTGGTGATGACGGAAAAGCTCTACCGGGAGAAGCCCGAGGTGGCGGCCCGCGTGATGAAGTGCTTCGTCGCGGCCACCAAGCTCTTCCTGGAGAAGCCTGAGCTCGCCGAGAAGTACGTGCGCACGTCGCTCTTCAAGAACCAGCTCTCGGCGGAGGAGTACCGGGACGCGATGTCCAACGCCTCGTTCACGTACGACCTCACGCCCGAGCACATCCAGATCACGACCGATTTGATGGTGAAGTACGGGGTGGGCAAGCTCACGAAGCCCCCCAAGGCCTCGGAGTGGGTGAAGCTCGATCTCCTCGCGAAGGCCAAGGGAGAGAGCGCCGCGAAGTGAGCTCGAGAAGCCTTCGCGCCGGGCTTTCCCGAAGCACCTCATGACGCGCCCGGAGCGGCTCGCGAGATCGGTGGTCGTGCCCGCGCTGGCGCTCCTCGTCTGGGAAGCGCTCTCGCGCGCGGGGAAGGTCTCGCCGGTCATCCTGCCCGCGCCCTCGCAGGTGCTGGTGCGCTGGTGGCAGTACCTCCTGCCGCTGGAGCCCTACGACGCGTCGAAGTTGGGGCGCATCGCCTGGCTGTTCTCGGGCGAGCTGCCGCAGGACGCGCTCGGCAGCCTCTACCGGGTGGTGGTGGGCTTCCTCATCGGCGGCGGGCTGGCGCTTCCGCTGGGGCTGTTCATGGGGCGCATTCCGCTGGTACACGACCTCCTCAATCCGGTGCTGGAGATCGTGCGCCCCATCCCCCCCATCGCCTTCATCCCGCTCTCCATCCTCTGGTTCGGGCTGGGCGATCCGCCGGCGCTCTTCCTCATCGCGCTGGGGTCCTTCTTTCCCGTGCTGGTGAACACCGTTGCGGGCGTGCGCAACGTGGACGCCATCTACATCCGGGCAGCGCAGAACCTCGGCGCGGGCGAGGTGACGCTGTTCCGCCGAGTCATCCTGCCGGCGGCCATGCCCTACATTCTGACCGGCGTGCGGGTGGGCATCGGGGTCGCCTTCATCGTGGTGATCGTCGCGGAGATGACCGCGGTGAACAAGGGGCTTGGCTACCGGATCCTCGAGGCGCGCGAGTTCATGTGGTCTGACAAGATCATCGCCGGGATGGTGACCATCGGCTTCTGCGGGCTCGGCATCGACTTCTTCATGAACAGGCTCAACCGATGGCTCCTGCGGTGGCACCGCGGCCTGAGCGATCACGCATGACTTCCAGACGATCGGAGCCGGATCCTCCGCCGCAGCCGCCAGGCATGGACAGCGCCACCGCGTGGCGCGTCGATCCCTGCGAGCTCGTGGGGGCCCCTGAAGAGCTTCGCGCGGCAGGGGCAGGGCGCGGCTCCCCTTCGATCATCCACCTCGCGGGCGTCCGCAAGGCGTTCCGCGCGGGCGGTCGCGAGGTGCTGGCGCTCGACGGCATCGACCTCGACATCGCAGAGGGCGAGCTCGTCTGCCTCCTCGGGCCTTCCGGGTGCGGGAAGTCGACGCTGCTCAATGCCATCGCCGGGTTCTCGCCGCCGACCTCGGGAACGCTGCTCGCCAACGGGCGCCCCGTGACGGGACCCGGCCCGGACCGCGCCATGGTCTTCCAGGAGTACGCGCTCTTCCCCTGGATGACGGTGGAGGCGAACGTTGCCTTCGGCCTCGAGATCAAGGGCGAGCCGCCGGCCGCGATCCGGGAGCGGGTGGCGAGCCTGCTCGGGCAGCTCGGCCTCACCGAGTTCCGCGATCGATTTCCCAAGGATTTGTCGGGCGGCATGCGGCAGCGCGTGGCCATCGCGCGCGTGCTCGCCATCGACCCGCCCATGCTGCTCATGGACGAGCCGTTCGGGGCGCTGGATGCGCTCACGCGGCGCAACCTGCAGGACGAGCTCCTGCGGATCTGGGCACGGCTCCGGAAGACCATCGTCTTCGTCACGCACGGGATCGAGGAGGCCATCTACCTGGCAGACAGGGTGGTGGTGATGACCTACCGGCCCGGCCGGGTGAAACGGCTGGTGCCGGTGGAGCTCCCCCGGCCGCGCGACACGGCCTCACCCGAGTTCAACAGGTTGAAGCGCGAGGTCTCCGCGCTCGTCATGGAAGAGCAGGCGCGCCACGAGCAGGCGGAGCGCGGCGCGACCGCCAGCTGAGCGGTTCACCACGGCTCTGCCGGCGGGGCGGGGCGGGGCGGCACGCCCGCTAGACGAACAGGTCCGACATCAGCTCCTCGCCCCGCTGCACCGCGTAGCGCTCGAAGTCCACCACCCCTTCGGCGCGCAGGACCTCCTCGTCGATGAAGAAGTTTCCGGTGCACTCCCGGCTTGGCCGCACGAGGATGGCGTGGGCGGCGTCGGCCACGATCTCGGCCGTGCGGCCGTGTTTCGCGAGGTCGTCGCCGCCCAGCAGGTTGAGTGCCGCCGTCGCAACGAGGGTGCGCGGCCACAGCGCGTTCACCGCGATGCCGCGGTCCGCGAATTCGGCGCTCATGCCGAGCACGCACATGCTCATGCCGTACTTCGCCATGGTGTAGGCGACGTGCGGCGCGAACCAGCGCGCCTCCATCGAGAGCGGCGGCGACAGCACCAGCACGTGCGGGTTCGCGGCCTTCGCCAGGTGCGGAAGACAGGTCTGCGTGCAGAGGAACGTCCCGCGCGCATTCACGCCATGCATGAGGTCCCAGCGCTTCATCGGCGTCGACGCCGTATCCGCGAGGTGGATGGCGCTGGCGTTGTTCACCAGCACGTCGATGCCCCCGAAGCGCTCCACCGCCTGCGCGACGGCGGCCTTCACCTCCGCCTCCTCGCGGATATCGCAGCGGACCGCGAGCGCCTTCCCACCCGCCGCCTCGATCTCCTCGGCGGCCGAGCCGATGGTCCCTGGCAGCTTCGGGTTGGGCACGCTCGATTTGGCCGCCACCACCACGTTCGCTCCGTCGCGCGCAGCGCGGAGCGCGATGGCCTTGCCGATGCCACGGCTCGCGCCGGTGATGAAGAGCGTCTTCCCCTGCAACGTCGACATGTGTGCCTCCCTCGCCCCTTCGGGCGCCGGGAGCATCCCCCCGGACGGTGCGTCCAGGCCACCGCAATCGTGGGGGCCCTCCCCCTGACCGCTCCTTTTTCCCCACCTTTCGCGGGTGCACGCGCGTCGGGGCCGCGTCGGCTCGAAGGTGTGCTGAACGGCCTAGCAGCGCCGAAGATGCCGGACCGCAGCCCCGCGTTGACACACCTGCACCTTCCACGTAGATCCGTGGGGGCAAGTGGGAAACAGTGTCAAAAAGCGGATCTCACCGGAGGCCCTGACATCGCATGTTCGTCGCCTGGGGCACCTTCACGCATGCGATCGACGCCAAGGGGCGCACCAGCCTCCCGGTGAAGTTTCGCGACGCGATGGTGGCCGCGGGTGAGCCCAAGCTCGTGCTCACACAATACCCGCACTGGAAGGCGGTCCAGGCACTCCCGCTCTCGGAATGGAAGCGGCTCGAGGAGAAGCTCCTGCAGGCGAGCCCCCTCGACGCGCGCAAGCAGCGGGACATCATGCGGTTCTACTCGACCGCACAGGAAGTCGACCTCGACGGCCCGGGCCGCGTGCTCATCCCTCCGGCGCTGCGCGAGTACGCGTCGCTCGCGAAGGACGTCGTCTGGGTCGGTGCAGGGCGGCACATGTACCTCTGGGACAAGGCTTCTTACGAGGCGTACCTCGCCTTCGATCACCCGGCCGAGGTGGTGGACTTCTTCGAGACGTGAGGTCGGTCGGGGTCGGGTCGAGGTTCGAGGTTCGGGGTCGGGGTCGGGGTCGGGTTTCGAGGTCGGGGTCGGGTTTCGGGGTCGGGGTCGGGTTTCGAGGTCGGGGCGTCGTGGTCGGGGTCGAGGCGTCGGGGTCGAGGGTCGGTGCCGGCGCGTGAACGGGGTCGGGGGGGGCGGGGCCAATGTACGAGACGAGAAAGCAGGACGACGTGACGATCATCCGTGGAGCGGGCGAGCTGGGGCGCGACGAGCTGGCGGGGATCGCCGCCGTGGCGCGAAGCGCACGCGCTCACGGCCTGCGGGTGGTCATCGACCTGAAGCGCGTCACCCACGTGAACTACGCGGGCGCAGCCCTCCTCAAGTCCATCCCGGGCCTTCGCGCCGCCGGGGCCTCCCGCTACGTGCGCGACCTCGTGCACGCAGCCGGCATCGGCGGACACGTCGAGCTGTACCCGGACGTCGAGGCGGCGCTTCACGCTGCGTGAGTGAGGAGGACTTCCACCATGAGCCCGTCCTCGCGACCGAGATCGTCCGCCTGCTGCGGCCCGCGCCGGGGCTCCTGTTCCTCGACGGGACGCTGGGCGGCGGCGGGCACGCCGGGCTCCTGCTCGCGGCGGGTGCGGACGTGATCGGGCTCGACAAGGATCCCCGGGCGCTGGCCGCCGCGAAGGCGCGCCTCGCCCGCTACGGCGAGGCATTCCGGGCAGTGAAGTCCGACTTCCGCGACGCCGGGAACGTGCTCCGCGCATTGAAGATCACCGGCGTGGACGGCGCGCTGGTGGACCTGGGCGTGTCCTCTCCCCAGCTCGACGATCCCTCGCGAGGATTCTCCTTCCGCCAGGGCGGGCCCCTCGACATGCGCATGGGCGAGGACGGAGAGACGCTGGCTGAGCTCCTGGCCCGCCTGGACGAGGGCGAGCTCGCTCGCATCCTTCACGACTACGGCGAGGAGCCGTTCGCACGGCCGGTGGCACGCGCGGTGAAGCGGCTGGTGGGCGAGGGCGGGCCGCTCGACACCGCCCGCCTGGCGGAGGTGGTGGCGAAGGCCATCCCGCGCCGTGCCTGGCCAAAGCGCATCCACCCTGCCACCCGCACCTTCCAGGCCCTGCGCATCGCCGTCAACGACGAGCTGGGCGCGCTCGCCGCGTGGCTCGACGCGCTGCCCGCGGTGGTGAAGGTGGGCGGGCGTGCGGCGGCGGTCTCCTTCCACTCGCTCGAGGACCGGCTGGTGAAGAACCGTTTCCGCGAGCTCACGCACCCCTGCACCTGCCCGCCGGAGCTCCCGGTGTGCGCCTGCGGGGCCCAGGCATCCTTCGCACCCGTGACGACCAAGGCCGTCAAGGCCGGCGAGGCCGAGGTGGGCGCGAACCCGAGGGCGCGCAGCGCGCGCCTGCGCGCCGTGGAGCGCATCCGATGACACGGAAAGCTTCGGGGCGGGGTCCGCTGATGGTGGTCGGGCGCGTCGCGCTCGCGGTGGCGCTGCTCTCCGCGGCGGCCCTCTTTCACGTTTGGTCGCATACGCGGGTCACCATCGCCGGCTACCGGCTGGGCGAACTGCAGCGGGCGCAGGCTGTGCTCGTCTCGGAACGGAACCGGCTGGAGGTCGAGGTCGCGACATTGCGCGCGCCGGGGAGGCTGGAAGCCTTCGCCCGGACGCGGTTGGGTATGGCTCCGCCGGCCCCGGGCGCGGTGGTGGCGGGTCGGGTGGGCGGGTCGTTGGCGGGTGTGGCGGGCAGGGTGGGCGTCGAGGAAAGCCACCGTCCCGGACCGGCGGAGCCAGTCGTACGCGGTGCAGCAGGCAGGAGGCGCGGGGAGCAGGTGGCCCTGCGCGACACGTCGTCGCGCACCTCGCGCCAGTAGGAGGCGACGTGGACCGTCGGCTGCGCTCCGGGGGCGACCCCAAGCGGACGAAGTGGATCGCGGTCCGCATGGCGGTCGTCGCGGCTCTCCTCGCGGTCGGCTTCGTCGCCGTGGGCGCGCAGGCGGTGAAGCTGCAGGTGGTCCAGCGCGACCAGCTCCGGCGGCACGGCAAGAGTCAATGGGACGTGGTGGTGGAGCTGCGGCCGCGGCGCGGGCCCATCGTCGACCGCAACGGCCAGACCCTGGCGGCCTCGGCCGAGGCCTTCTCCATCGCGGCCGAGCCGAACGCGCTCGCGGAGCTGGCCCGCGCGGACGTGCAGCGGCTGGCGCGGACGCTCTCGCTGGACGCGGCGGTGCTCGTCAGGAAGGCGCAGCGCGGCGGAAAGTTCACCTGGCTGAAGCGCCGCGTCTCGCAGGGAGAGGCGAAGGCGGTCCGCGCGCTGGGCATCGAAGGCGTGGCCGTGCTGGAGGAGTCTCGCCGCTACTACCCCGACCGCGAGCTGGCCGCGCAGCTCGTCGGCCTGGTGGGCGACGACGGCGAGGGGCTGGAGGGCGTGGAGCGCGCGCTCGACGAAAATCTGCAAGGGGGCACCATCCGCGTGCCCTCGGTGCGCGACGCGCGCGGGCGCGCCGTGCTGGGCGCGGTCCCCGGCCCGGAGTCGGTGAGGGAGGGCGCGCGGGTGGAGCTCGCCATCGACGTGGGGCTCCAGCACGCGGCCGAGGCCGCGCTCGGGCGCGCCGTCACCCAGGCGCGCGCCCAGTCCGGCATGCTGGTGGCCATGGACCCTCGCACCGGCGAGGTGCTGGCCATCGCCAACGCCCCCACCTTCAATCCCAACAGCCCGCGCAAGGGCGCCCAGCTCCGCAACCGCGCCCTCCTCGACGTCTACGAGCCCGGCTCCACCTTCAAGATCTTCACCATCGCCGGCGCGCTCGACGCGCGGGCGCTCCACCCCCAGGACCTCATCGACTGCGAGAACGGCTCGTATCGCATCGGGGGCCACACCATCCACGATCACAAGGGGCTGGGCCTCGTGCCCCCGTCGCGCGTGGTGGTGACGAGCTCCAACATCGGCGCCGCCAAGATCGGCGCCCGGCTCGGCCGGGAGCGGCTGCAGCGGACGCTGTGGGGCTTCGGCTTCGGCGAGCGGAGCGGCACCGAGCTCGCGGGCGAGCCGCGCGGCCTCGTGCCCTTCCCCAAGGCCGACATCTCCCTCGCCACCATGAGCTTCGGCCAGGGCGTCGCCGCGACGCCTCTCCAGATCACCTCCGCGGTGGCGGCGCTCGCCAACGGCGGGATGCTCATGAAGCCCATCCTGGTGCGCCGGGTGGTGGACCCTTCGACGGGCGCGCCGATCCAGGAGTCTTTGCCCACGCCGGTCCGCCGGGCGGTGAGCCGCGAGTCGGCCGCCATCCTCACCCGCTGGCTGGAGGCGGTCGTCACCGAGAAGGACGGCACCGGCAAGAAGGCGCGGCTGGAGGGCTGGCGCGTGGCCGGCAAGACCGGGACCGCCCAGAAGGCCGATCCCGTCACGCACCGCTATGGCGGCGGCCGCTTCAGCTCCTTCGTCGGGTTCGCGCCCGCGGAGGCGCCGCGCATCGCCATCGGCGTCTTCATCGACGAGCCCAAGGGCGAGGTGTTCGG
The DNA here is from genome assembly GCA_038320275.1 of Myxococcales bacterium. GTDB lineage: Bacteria > Myxococcota > Myxococcia > Myxococcales > Anaeromyxobacteraceae > Anaeromyxobacter_A. Next base: position 22,519 of record JBBQEB010000023.1, read on the forward strand.
CGGCGAGCTGGCGGCGCCCGTGTTCAGGGAGGTGGCGGACCACGCGCTGAAGCTCCTCGGCGTGCCGCCCTCCTCCCCGGGAGGCGGCGTCGCTCCTGCGCCAGCCCTCGCGGCGGCTCCGGCGGCGGTGAGCGCCGCTCGGGCCGCCGCGCTCGACGAGCCTCCGCGGCCGGTCATCGAGGAGCCCTCGCCCCGGCTCACCAGCGACGGCAGCATGGTGGCCGTCCCCGCCCTGGCCGGTCTCCCGGCCCGCTCGGCGCTGCGCGCTCTGGAAGCGGTGGAGCTGGTGGGCGACCTCGAGGGCTCGGGCCGGGTGGCGGCGCAGTCGCCTGGGCCCGGCCGGGTGGTCGAGCGAGGGGCGCGTGTTCGGCTCCTGCTTGCCCCGCCGGCGTCGTAGTGTCGCGGCACTAGCTCGAACCTCATCTCGCGTACCGCTTCGAGTGGGCGGGACTCCATCGCGCATGCGCCTCTCCCAGGTCCTCCTGAACGCCGGCGTCGAGGCGCCGCTCTCCGATCCGGAGATCGCCCTCGTCACCTGCGACTCGCGCGAGGTCGTCCCCGGGGCGCTGTTCTTCGCGCTTCGGGGCACCCGGAGTGACGGCCAGCTCTTCGCCGCCGAGGCGGCGCGGCGCGGAGCGGTGGCGGTGGTCGCGGAGGGCGAGGTGGAGGCGGGCCCGGCAGCCCTCCTGCGCACCCCCAACGCGCGCCGAGCGATGGCCGTCGCCGCCTCGAACTTCTTCGGGCGCCCTGGCGAGGCGATGCGGCTCGCGGGCGTCACCGGCACCAACGGCAAGACCACCGTCACCTGGCTCGTGGAGGCCTGCGCGGCGGCGGCCGGTGTGCCCGTGGCCGTCCTCGGCACGGTCACCCACCGGTGGCCCGGCGGCTCGCGGCGGGCGAGCCACACCACCCCCGAGTCCACCGAGCTCGCCGCGATGCTCGCCACTGCCCGCGACGCGGGCGCGCGGCTGGCGGTGCTGGAGGTGTCCTCGCACGCGCTCGCCCAGGAGCGCATCGCGGGCCTCCGGTTCGAGGCTGCTGCGTTCACCAACCTCACCCGCGACCACCTCGACTACCACGGCGACATGGAGCGCTACTTCGCGGCGAAGCGCCGGCTCTTCACGGAGGCGCTTCGGCTCGGCGGCACGGCGGTGGTGAACGCGGACGACGCGGCCGGCGAGCGGCTCGCCAGCGACCTGGAGCGCTCCGGCCGGGCGCGGGTGTGGCGCTTCGGGCTCCGCGCCAGCCGCGAGCTCACCGCGGCCGAGGTGTCCCTCGGGCTCGCCGGCGTGAGCGCGCGCGTCGCGACCCCAGCCGGCGCGCTCGCGCTTCGTTCGCCGCTCGTCGGCACGCACAACCTCGAGAACCTACTCTGCGCGGCGGGGCTCGCGCTCGCCTGCGGGCTCCCGCGCGAGGCGGTGGAGCGCGGGCTCTCAGCCTGCCCGGGAGCGCCCGGCCGGCTGGAGCGCGTGGGCGGCTCCTTCGCGGCAGGGCCTTCGGCCTTCGTGGACTATGCCCACACCGATGATGCCCTGGCCCGGGCGCTGCTGGCGCTGCGCGCGCTCGGTCCGCGCCGGATCGTGCTGGTGTTCGGCTGCGGCGGGGATCGCGACCGCGGCAAGCGACCACTCATGGGCGAGGTGGCCGGGCGCGGCGCGGACCTCGCCATCGTCACGAGCGACAACCCCCGCACCGAGGACCCCGAGGGGATCATCTCCGAGATCGTCCCGGGGCTCGAGCGGGCTGGCGCGCGCCGCATCGACCCGTCGGCGGCACGCGCCGGTGGGTCAGGCTACGTGGTGGTGGCGGACAGGCGGGAAGCCATCGCGCTCGCAGCCGAGGCGGCTCGGCCGGGCGACGCCCTCCTCGTCGCCGGCAAAGGGCACGAGGACTACCAGATCGTCGGGACGGAGCGCCGCCCCTTCGACGATCGCGAGGAGGCGCGCCGAGCGCTCGGCATCCCATGAGCTCCCCATTTCCGCAATCCGCTCCGCGCTTCAGCCGCTTCGAGCTCGCCTCCGGGGCCGGGGGTCGCTGGCTCGGGGAACCGCCCGACGAGGTGACGGGCGTCTGCACCGACACCCGCGCGCTCGCCCAGGGCTCCCTCTTCGTCGCGCTCGAAGGTGAGAAGTTCGACGGGCACGCCTTTCTCGAGGAGGCACGCTCTCGAGGGGCCGTGGCGGCAGTGGTGACCGAGCGCTGGGCGGCCGCGCACGCGGTGGGAGCGCGCGCTCTCGGCGGGGGAGCTCCTGCCCTTCCGCTCCTCGCCGTGCGCGACACCCTCACGGCGCTGGGCGCCCTCGCCCGGCTCCACCGCCGCCGGTTCGACATCCCGGTGGTGGGCGTCACCGGCTCGAACGGGAAGACCACCACCCGCGAAATGATCGGCGCCATCCTGCGGGCTCGCGGGCCGGCGCTGAAGACCGAGGGGAACCTCAACAACGAGGTGGGCGTGCCGCTCACGCTGTTCGGGCTCACCGCCGGGCACGAGCGCGCGGTGGTCGAGCTCGGCATGAACCACCCCGGCGAGATCGCGAGGCTCACCGCCATCGCCGAGCCGCGGGTGGGGGTGGTCACCTTCGCGGGGCCGGCGCACCTCGAGACCCTCGGCACCGTCGATGCGGTCGCCGACGCCAAGGCGGAGCTGTACTTCGGCCTTCCGGGGGACGGGATCTGCGTCGCCAACGCCGACGATCCGCGCATGCTGCGCCGGGCCCAGGCCTCGGGACGCTCGATGATCACCTTCTCCACCCGGCGCGGGGTGGGCGGGGACGTGGTGGTGCTCGATCTCCTTCACCACGGCGCGGACGGGCTCCGCTTCACGCTGGGCATCGGCCACCGCGAGGTCGAGGTCGCGCTGCCGCTGGTCGGGCTGCACAACATGGCGAACGCGGCCGCCGCCGCCGCCGCCGCAACCGCCCTCGGCTGCTCGGATCGGGAGATCGCCGGTGGGCTCGCCACGGTGCGGCCGGTGGGGCGGCGCCTGCGGGTGGACGAGCTCCCCGGCGGCGTGACGCTGGTGGACGACTGCTACAACGCGAACCCCGCCTCGGTGAAGGCGGCCCTCGCCACCCTGGCCGACCTCGCCGCTGGCGGGCGGCGAGCCGTGGCCGTGCTGGGCGACATGCTGGAACTGGGGGAAGCGGAGGTTGCCTCACACGCGGAGGTGGGAGCGGCAGCCGCCGGTGTGGCGAAGCGGCTCGCCGCCTTCGGCCCGCGCTCGCGCGCCACCGCGGATGCGGCGCGGCAGGGGGGCCTGCCGGATGAAGCGGTGCTCCACACCGAGAGCCTGCCCACGCTGGTGGCGGCGGTGAAGGACTGGCTCCTTCCCGGGGACGTGCTACTCGTCAAGGGCAGCCGCGGCATGCAGCTCGAGCGCCTCGTGGAGGCGTTGCGTCCCGGGCCAGGCTGACGACCACCTTTCATGCTCTATCACCTGCTCTTTCCGCTGGCCGGACGCTTCGGCGTCCTGAACGTCCTGCGGTACCCGTCCTTTCGCACGATCGCCGCCGGCTTCACCGCGCTCCTGCTCGGGCTCCTCCTCGGCCCGCTCTTCATCGAGCGCATGCGCGTCATCCAGTACGGCAGCACCAACGTCCGCGAGGACACGCCCGAGACCCACAAGCGGAAGACCGGCACGCCGTCCATGGGCGGGGCGCTGGTGCTCTTCTCCCTCGCGACGGCCACCCTCCTCTTCGCGAACCTCACCAACCGCTACGTCTGGACCGCGCTGGTGGTGACGCTCGCGTTCGGCGCCATCGGCTTCTGGGACGACTACCTCAAGATCTCGCGGCGGAACTCGAAGGGGCTCGCCGGGGGGAGGAAGCTCGTCTACCAGACCCTCGTCATCCTGTGCGTGTACTACCTCTTCCTCACCGACCTGCAGTTCACGACCTGGAGCTCCTTTCCCTGGCTGCGGGTGGGGAGCTACCAGGACCTGCACCTCTCCTTGCCCTTCGTCCCGGCGCGCCACTTCAATCCGTCCCTGGGCTGGCTCTACCTCCCCTTCTTCGTGCTCGTCATCCTCGGCACGAGCCACGCCGTGAACCTGACCGACGGCCTCGACGGGCTCGCGGTCGGTCCCAGCATCGTCTCGGCGTCCACCTTCCTCATCCTGGCGTACGTTGCCGGCACCACCATCGGCGGGTTCTCCATCGCCGCCTACCTGGGCATCCCGGTCATCCCCGGCGCGGCCGAGCTGGCGGTGTTCTGCGCCGCGCTGGTGGGCGCCGGCATCGCCTTCCTCTGGTACAACACCTACCCTGCGTCTGTGTTCATGGGGGACGTGGGCTCGCTCGCGCTCGGCGGCGCGCTCGGAACGCTGGCGGTCCTGACCAAGAACGAGGTGGCGAGCGTCATCCTGCACGGCGTCTTCGTCACCGAGACCCTGAGCGTCATCGTGCAGGTGGCGAGCTTTCGCACCACCGGCAAGCGGGTCTTCAGGATGGCGCCGATCCACCATCACTTCGAGCTGAAGGGGTGGGCCGAACCGAAGATCATCGTCCGCTTCTGGATCATCTCCATCATGCTGGCCCTGGTGGCGCTCGCGTCGCTCAAGCTGCGGTAAAAGCAACGCATGGTTCTCGACCTCCATCGGCTGGCTGGAGCGCGCGTCCTCGTGGTGGGGCTCGCGCGGAGTGGCGTCGCTGCCGCGCGCCTCCTCCGCCGCCTGGGCGCAACCGTCACGGTCACCGACAGGCGCACCGAGGCGGAGCTAGGCCCGGAGCTCGCCGCGGTCGGGCCGGGGGTGGAGCGCGCGCTGGGCGGGCACGCCGGGGCTCCCTTCGGCGCGTCCGACCTGGTGGTCGTCTCGCCGGGCGTGCCCCTCGCGCTCCCCGAGCTCCGTGCCGCCGGGGCGCGCGGCGTGCCGGTGATCGGCGAGGTGGAGCTGGCTGCGCAGCTCCTGCCCCCGGGGCTCCCCATCGTCGGCATCACCGGCACCAACGGGAAGAGCACCACCACCGCGCTCGCCGGCGCGCTGGTGGCCCGCGACCGGCCCACCTTCGTGGGTGGGAACCTCGGGACCCCGCTCTCCGAGCTCCTGCTCGACGGCGCCGCGGCGGCCCACGTGCGCGCCGCGGTGGTGGAGCTCTCCTCGTTCCAGCTCGAAGGCGTGCGGCGGCTCCGCCCCCGCGTCGCGGCGCTCCTCAACGTGACGCCCGACCACCTCGACCGCTACCCCGACGTCACGGCGTACGCGCTCGCGAAGGCGCGCATCTTCGAGAAGCAGGGGCCGGGCGACTTCGCGGTGGCCAACGCGCGCGACCCGATCACCATGGCGCTCGCCGGCTCGTCCCGCGCCGCGGTCCACACCTTCGGCTTCGGCCCGCCGCTGCCGCGCACGGCGCGCGTCCCGGAGAGCGGCGGCGAGGCCTTCTTCGCCACGGGGTACGGCGCGCCCGAGCGCTACACCGTCCGCTCGCGCGCGCTGCGGGGGCGGCACAACCTCGAGAACGCGATGGCGGCGGCGCTCTGCGCGCGGTTGCTGGGCGTCCCCGGCGCGGAGGTGCAGGCGGGGCTCGACGCCTTCGCCGGGCTACCGCACAGGCTCGAGCTCGTCGCCGAGCGCGGCGGGGTGGAGTGGGTGAACGACTCCAAGGCGACCAACGTCGACTCGACGCAGGTGGGGCTAGCCGCCTTCCCGGCGGTTCGCCCGCACGTCGTCCTCATCCTCGGCGGGCGCGGCAAGGGCGCCCCGTACGCCCCGCTCCTGCCGCTTCTCGACAACCGGGTGAAGGCGCTCCTCACCATCGGCGAAGACGCGCCGGCGGTGGAGCGCGAGCTCGGGGCGGCAGTGCAGACCGAGAGCTGCGGGACCCTGGCCGCGGCGGTGCGTCAGGCCGAAGTACTGGCCGGGCACGGGGACATCGTCCTCCTCTCCCCGGCCTGCGCGAGCTACGATCAGTTCCGCAACTACGAGGAACGGGGCGAGACCTTCCGCCGACTCGTGAGGGAGCTCGCTCGAGAATGAACGTCCGCGACGCGAACGACCCCCTCCCCCGGCCGCCTCCGGCCGCCGCGGTGGATCGGTTGCTGCTCCTTCTGGTGCTGCTCCTCACCGGGATCGGCGTGGTGATGGTGTACTCCGCGAGCGCGGTCACCGCGGCGGCCAGGTTCCACGACAGCTTCCACTTCCTCTGGCGGCAGCTGGTCGCGCTGGCCATCGGCCTCGGGCTGCTCGTGCTGATACTGCGCTCGGGCTACCGCCGCGCCGAGACGCTCGCCTATCCCCTCCTCGGAGCGACGTTGTTCGTGCTCGTCCTCGTGCTCATGCCCTTCATCGGGCACAAGGCCGGGGGCGCGCGGCGCTGGATCAACCTGGGCGTCGTCTCGTTCCAGCCCGCCGAGCTGGCCAAGCTGGCGGTGGTGGTCTACCTGGCGCACTCGCTCGCCAAGAAGCGCGACAAGGTGAGGATGTTCTCCATCGGTTTCCTGCCGCACCTCCTGGTGACGGGCGCGGTGATGGCGCTCTGCCTGGCGGAGAAGGACCTCGGCACCTGCGTCGTCCTCGGGCTCGTGCTCTTCACCATGCTGTTCGCGGCGGGGGCCAAGGTGAGCTACCTGCTCGGCGCCGCGCTGGTGGCCGCGCCGATCGCGTGGCATTCCATCGCCGGCACCAAGTACCGCATGGAGCGGATCCTGGCCTGGCTCGATCCATTCGCCCACCGCAGGGACGCGGGCTATCAGATGTGGGAGTCGATGGTGGGCATCGGAAACGGCGGCTGGTTCGGGCAAGGGCTGGGGCAAGGGCGCTCCAAGCTCTTCTATTTGCCCGAGGCGCACACGGACTTCATCGCGGCCGTGATCGCCGAGGAGGCGGGGCTGGTGGGGCTGGGCCTCCTCCTCCTCCTCTACGCACTGTTCGTCTGGCGCGGGCTCCGGGCCGCCTACAATGCCTCGGATGCCTTTGGCTGCTATCTCGCGCTGGGCCTCACCACCCTCGTTGGCGTGCAGGCCCTGGTGAACCTGGGGGTGGTGACGGTGCTCCTTCCCACCAAGGGGCTCACCCTCCCCTTCGTGAGCTACGGCGGCTCCTCGCTCATGACCATGCTCGCCGCCAGCGGGCTCCTCCTCAGCGTCTCCGCCAGCCGGGGCGGTTTCTTGAAGCGTGGGGCCCAGGCGGTTCGCGTCGGCACGCCGGCGGCCGAGGGCGCGCGGTGAGGATGCTCGTCGCGGGCGGCGGCACCGGAGGGCACGTCTTCCCGGGCGTGGCGCTCGCCGAGGAGGTGGTGACGCGCCACCCGGAGAACGACGTCGTCTTCGTGGGGACCGCGCGGGGGCTCGAGGCCCGCGTCATTCCCGCGGCGGGCTTCCCCATCGAGCTCATCCAGGTCACCGGGCTGAAGGGCAAGGGGGCCGCCACGTTCCTCGCCAGCCTCTTCCGCCTTCCACGCGCCTTCCTGCAGTGCTGGCGCCTCCTGCGGCGCTGGCAGCCCGACGTGGTGGTGGGCGTGGGGGGATACGCTTCGGGGCCGGTGGTGCTCGCGGCCTGGATGCAGCGGATCCCGACCGCCGTGCAGGAGCAGAATGCCCGGCCGGGCATGACGAACCGGCTGCTCGGCAAGGTGGTGCAGGCCGCGTTCACCGCCTTCCCCGAGGCCGAGCGTTACTTTGCACCGCACAAGGTGCATCAGCTCGGCAACCCCATCCGCCGCGAGCTCATGGACAACTACATGCATCCGTCGGCCCGCCACGAGCGGCAGCGGCTGCTGGTGTTCGGCGGGTCGCAGGGGGCGCACGCGCTCAACGTGCGGGTGCTCCAGGCGTTGCCGTTCCTCGCCGACCTGCGCGACCGGCTGCACGTCACCCATCAGACCGGCGCGAAGGACCGCCAGGCGGTGGAGAAGGGCTACCGGGAAGCTGGCTTCGAGCCGGACGTCCGCGAGTTCATCACGGACATGAGCGCGGCCTACGCCACCTCCGACCTGGTGGTCTGCCGGGCGGGGGCGACCACGCTCGCCGAGCTGACCGTCTGCAAGAAGCCCTCGATCCTGGTGCCCTTCCCCGCGGCCGCGGACAACCATCAGGTGATGAACGCGAAGAGCCTGGTGGAAGCCGGCGCCGCCGTGATGATCGAGGAGAAGGACCTCACCGGCGAGCGGCTGGCGGCGGAGATCCGGGCCATCCTGGCACACCCCGAGCGGCGGGCGGCCATGTCGCGCGCGGCCGGGCGGCTGGGGAGCCCCCAGGCGGCGAGCGAGATCGCGGACGTCTGCACCGACCTCGTCCGGCGGCGCTACGGCTCGCAGCGCGGCCGGGACCGCGGGCCGGGGTTCCACCCGGTGCGGCCCTCGCCGGGAGGCCCGCCGGCGCGGTAGAAGTTCGCGGCATGTCGCTCTTCCGGTCGCGTCCGGCCAAGATCCACTTCGTCGCCATCGGCGGCATCGGCATGAGCGGGATCGCCGAGGTGCTGCTCAACCTCGGCTACGCCGTCTCGGGCTCGGACCTGCGCGAGACCGACATCACACGCAGGCTGGCGAAGCTGGGCGGCACGGTGCAGCTGGGTCACGACGCCCGGCACGTCACCGACGTGGACGTGGTGGTGGTGTCCTCGGCGGTCCGCCGCGACAACCCGGAGGTGCTCGAAGCGCGGGCGCGCAAGATCCCGGTCATCCCGCGCGCCGAGATGCTGGCGGAGCTCATGCGCCTGAAGTACGGCATCGCGATCGCCGGCTCGCACGGCAAGACCACCACCACCTCGATGGCGGCGCACCTCCTGGCGCACGCCGGCCTCGATCCCACCGCCGTCGTGGGCGGCAAGGTGAACGGCTTCGGCTCGAACGCCAAGCTGGGCAAGGGCGAGTACATGGTGGTGGAGGCGGACGAGTCGGACGGCTCCTTCCTCCGCATCCCGCCCACGCTGGCGGTGGTGACGAACATCGACCCCGAGCACCTGGACCACTGGCACACGGTGGCCGCGCTGCGCCAGGGCTTCGTCGACTTCGTGAACCGGGTGCCCTTCTACGGGCTGGCCATCCTCTGCATCGACCACCCCACCGTCCAGTCGATCCTTCCGGAGGTGGAGAAGCGCTACGTCACCTACGGCGAGGCGCCTCAGGCCGACTACCGCGCCGCGCGCATCGAGCTTCGCGAGCACCGGGTGGCCTTC
>JBBQEB010000024.1:0-30912 GCA_038320275.1 Myxococcales bacterium
TGCAAGCTGGCGACCAGGCCCGTCGCGTCGAGGTGGAGGCGGCTCCGAACCGCACCCCTTGTGAACTCGGCGCAAGAGGTGCGCGGAGGTCACGCCACCAGACGCACGGCGGTTCACCCGCGATCCGGCGGAAAAGGTCGCCCGGCGCCCTACATTTCGGCCCTGGAGCCTCCACCGCGCGCGCCTGGCACCGGGCGTGCTTGGGCAGGGCCTTCCAGGACCCCGTGCCCCACCGCTCCGCCACCTCCGCGCTCCTCGCCGCCACCCTGGCGATGGCGCTGGCCGTCCCCGCGGTCGCGGCGGCCGGCCCCATCCTCACCACCTACCAGTACCACCTCGCCACCAGCACCGGAGTCGTGCCCTTCAGCGGCGTGCAGCTCGCCTACGACCGCTATCACGACGAGCTCTACGTGATGGGCGATGGCCCGGTGCGGGTCTTCAACGCCACCGGGATGGAGGTCTTCAGCTTCGGCGAGTCCACCGACCTCGGCAACATCCAGAGCGTCGCGGCCACCGAGAACGGCGACCTCATCGCGCTCACCATGGTGGAGGGCAAGCAGGTGTTGATCCGCTGCAACTATCGCGGCGAGCGGCTGGGCGTCATCACGCCGCAGGGCGTCCCGCCGGAGCGGGCCGGGTTCGTGCCGGGCTCGCTGAAGTACGCGAACGGCAGGATCTACCTCGCCAGCCAGGGCGAGATGACCTTCATGGTCCTGGATGCCGCGGGCAAGTTCGAGGCCTTCTTCGACGCGTACACCCTGGTGGACAGCGAGGACGTCCGCAAGAAGGCGGCGCAGCGGACCGACCTGGGCGTGCGCGGCTGGAACATCGACAAGGGCGGCAAGATCCTCTTCACGGTGCAGCCGCTCTTCCGCTGCTACGTGCTCTCCCTGGACGGCTCCATCACCGCGTTCGGCACGCGCGGGAGCGGCCCCGGCAAGTTCAACGTCATCTCCGGCATCGCCGGGGACGACCTGGGCAATCTCTACGTCACCGACATCCTCAAGTCGGCGGTGATCGCCTTCGACAAGGACTTCCACTTCATCCGCGAGTTCGGCTACCGCGGCCCGAAGCCGTCCAACATCGTGTCGCCGGTGGACATCGCGGCCGGCAACGGCAAGGTCTTCGTGTCCCAGTACGCGCGGCGCGGCGTGAGCGTCTTCAAGGTGGAGACGGACGCGGGCGGCGAAGCGGCGGGCGGCTCGCGCATCCGGTTCTGAGCCGCGAGCGGGGCCGGATGTGACGGTCGCGCCTCGAGGCGACGGGCTGCGGCCGTGGCGAAGCGGAGTCGCAGGGCGGACGACCTTCGACTAACGACCGCGACAGTCGAACTCGACCGCGACCGCGACCACCGACCGCGACCACCGACCTCGACCGCGACCGCGACCGCGACCTCGACCTTCGACCTTCGACCTTCGACCTTCGACCTTCGACCTCGACCTTCGACCTTCGACCTTCGACTTCGCTTCGACTTCGACCTTCGACCTCGACCGCGACCGCCTCCGTTCGCCCTCAGCTCGGCGAAGCGGAGTCGAACGGAGCCGCGCTTCGCCTACACTCTCCGTGTCATCACCATTGGTGAAGACGCATGATTTGCGCATGGCGCCCCAGACCCAGCGTCAAACCGCTGGGGCGCAGAGTTTGCGCGCTTCCCGCTTTGCGCGCGGCGTACACTCTGCGTAAATGTGGGGCAAGAGTTGGGTGTGGGGACTGGGTGCTTTGCCCCACTTCTGGGTCTCTACACCCACCTACATCCCCCCACCAGGGGAGCGAAATCGCTGGAAAGCGGGCTGTTTCGCGATCGCGCCGCTGGGCACGCTGTCTGCACAAGGGGCAGACCATCGCAGTTGTAGGGCAGGCGGCACCCAAGTCCTCCGCAGTCGCAGCCTCGACGACAACGCAGCTCATCAGCAGTCCAGGAGAAGACAAGACATGAAGTTCATGAGACTCGCAGTCGCAGTCGGCTTCGCGCTGGCGTTCGGCAACGCGCAGGCCTTCCACTCGGGCGGCGTCGCCGAGTGCGAGGGCTGCCACTCGATGCACAACTCCGAGGGCGGCGTGGCCAACGTCACCGGCATGCCCCAGTACACCTCCGGCCCGTACCTCCTCAAGGCGAACGATGCGTCGGGCGCCTGCCTCAACTGCCACAACTCGCCCGATGCGGCCGCCACCGGCTACCACATCTCCACCGACGACTCGAAGCTCGGCCCCGGCCTTCCCCCCGTCGAGATGACCCCCGGCGGCGACTTCGCCTGGCTGAAGAAGACCTACCTCATCCACATCCGTGGCGCGCCGCTCACGAACGAGGGCGATCGCCACGGCCACAACATCATCGCCCAGGACTTCGGCTTCGCGGCCGACAAGGAGCTGGTTACCGCTCCCGGCGGCAGCTACCCGGCGGCGAACCTCGGCTGCCAGAGCTGCCACGACCCGCACGGTAAGTACCGCCGCTTCGCGGACGGCTCGATCGCCACCACCGGTCTCCCCATCTTCGCCTCCGGCTCCTACGGCACCAGCGCTGCCCCCATCGCCAACGTCTCCGCGGTGGGAGCCTATCGCCTCCTCGGGGGGGTGGCTTACCAGCCGAAGTCGCTCGTCGGGAACTTTGCCTTCGCCAATACCGTTCCTGCCGCCTCCGCTCCCTCGTCCTACAACCGCGCCGAGACCTCCGGCCAGACCCACGTCGCCTACGGCAAGGGCATGTCCGAGTGGTGCGCCAACTGCCACACCGCCATGCTGGAGAACAGCTACGTCTCCGGCATGAAGGGCCTCGTCCACCCGGCCGGCAACGCCGCCAAGCTCACCGCGCCCATCGTCGCCAACTACAACAGCTACGTGAGCTCGGGCATCATGACCAACACCGACCCGCTCAAGGCCTACTCGACCCTCGCTCCCTTCGAGCTCGGCACGGCGGACTACACGGTCCTGAATGCCCTCGCCGTCATCACCGACACCAAGGACCAGTCGGCCTCGACGGGCGCCAACGTCTCCTGCCTCTCCTGCCACCGCGCCCACGCCTCCGCCTTCCAGAGCATGGCCCGCTACAACCTCTCGAACGAGTTCATGACCATCGCCGACGCGTCCAACGCGGCCGCCTACGACCCCTCGACGACGGAGAACAAGGTTAACTACGGCTACAACGTCGCCGAGCAGACCAACGCGTACTACGGCCGCGCCGCCACCGCGTTCGGCCCGTACGCCCGCAACTACTGCAACAAGTGCCACGCCAAGGACTAGCCTTCCCAGGTCCGAAGCGGTCGTGACCGGGGGACCGCGCGAGCGGTCCCCCTTTTCATTTGCGCCAGGATCTCGGGCCTTTCCGAATCCTGCCCCGTCGTCTAGAGTCGCGCGCCTCGCCGCTGTGCTGGAGGTTGGATGAAAGGCTCGCTGACCGCGGTCGCCTTCGTCGCAGCGCTGGCCGGCTGCGCCGCGCAGCGCGCCGCCACGCGCACGCTCCCGCCGCTCGGGCAGGGCGAGGGCGAGCTGTACCTGTACCTGGAAGCGATGCCCCCAGGGTCGCGGCTCGCCTTCACGGTGGAGTCGGTGGCGGCCGTCTCGGCCGAAGGACCTGCGGTCCCGCTGACCGTGGCGAGGGCCGAGGTCTCGGCCGAAGCGGCCTCCCGCCAGCGGCTCCTGGCCTCCGGGCGGCTCCCGGCAGGCGAGTACCGGGCACTTCTCCTGAAAGTGGGGCGCGCCACCTTGCGCGACGGCGACAAGGCTCACGATCTGCTCGTCGGGACCGAGGCGAGCCGGGTGGAGCTGCCACTGGTAGTGAGCCGCGGCCGGGCGTCGGTGGTGGCGCTGGCGCTTGATCCGGGGCGCGCGGTGGACGAGAGCTACCGCTTCACGGCCGCCTTCCGGGCCTCGGTTCCCGACGCGCCGATGATCGCGCGCACCGGGTACGTGACGAGCACCCCCGCCGCAACGCTCCTCCTTTTCGACCGCCACGACCACCGCGTCGTCGGGGCCCTCCCCACCGGCCGGGAGCCCTGCGGCGTCGTCCTCGACCCCTCTCGTAATCGGGCCTACGTGGCGCTGGCGGGCGACGACGCCGTGCAGGTGATCGACCTCCCCACCGGCACCGAGCTGGGGCGAGTCACCCTGCGAAACGGCGACCGCCCGCGCGAGCTGGGGCTCTCCACCGATGGCCGCACCCTGCTGGTGGTGGAGCAGGGCTCCAACGCGCTCAGCTTCGTGGACACGGCCGGCCTCGCCGAGACCGACCGGCTGGCCACCGGCGAGGAGCCGCGCGCGCTCCTCCTCGACCGCGCCGGGCGGCGCGCCTACGTGCTCAACCACCGGACGAACAGCGTCACGGTGGTCGATGTCGCCAGCCGGACCCTGGTGACCACCCTCGGCACCGAGGCGGAGCCGGTGCGGGCGCAGCTCAACCGGGCCGGCGACCGGCTGTATCTCCTGCACGCCGGGTCGCCCTACATGACGGTACTCAGCCTGCCGGCGTTCACCGCGCGCAGCCGGGTCTTCGTCGGGCTGGGCGCCAGCGCGCTCAAGGTCGATCCCCGCTCCGACCTCGTCTACGTGGGCACCCGGGACGAGGACCGCCTGCAAGTTTTCGATCCCTTCTCGCTCCTGCCGGTGAGCTTCCTGGAGGTGCCAGGAGGCGCGGGCTATCTCGCCATCGACGACCTGGAGAACGCGCTGTTGGTGCTCTCGGCGGAAGGGCGCTCGCTCTCGTTCGTGGACCTCACCAGCCGCAGGGTGGTGGGGGCAGTGGACGTGGGTTCGGAGCCGTACCAGCTCGCCGTGCCGGGGGAGCGCTGAAGCTGCGCGCGTCTCGCCTCGTCTCGCAGCGCGCGACAGGGCCGCGCGCGGTTGCCAGCGAGCGTCGGTGCGGGGCCGCGGTGGCTCTCGTGGCCGCCCTGGCCTCCCTCGCCTGGTCTCCCTCGGCCCGCGCCGACACCTCGGCGGTGGCGGAGCCCAGCTACTCCAATTCGAAGCTCGATACGCGCGACGCTTCGGGCGTCACCCACGGGACGCAGAGCACGCTCGATCAGCGCTACCGCCTCAACCTCGACGAGTCCATCTTCCCGCTGGTGAAGCTGGGGCTGGGCGGCATCTACGACTGGGCGCTCACCTCCGGCACCACCGAGGGGCTCCGCACCGACCAGGACTCGCGCCGCTGGACCGCCTTCGCCCACCTTCGGGCGGGCGATCCCATCCTCTCCGGCGCGCTCGACTACGACCGCAGCCAGCAGAGCGCCGCCTCCACCACCGCCGGCGTGCGCTCGGCGCAGTCGCCCCTGGTGCGCGAGGTCTATGCGGCGGCGCTGGGCTGGCGCCCGGCCGACCTCCCCACGGTGGACCTGCGCCTCAGCCGCGCGCACCTCTTCGACGAGGCGCGGCTCGCGAGCGATCAGCGCACGGACGAGCTCTTCCTATCCTCCACCTACCGCCCGTCGCGCGCCCTCGACCTGGGGTACTCGCTGCGCTTCTCCGACGTGACCGACCAGCTCCATCTCCTGGAGCAGAAGGAGCTCGTCAACGCGGCCCGCTTCACCTGGTCCGACAAGGTGCTCTCCGATCGCGGCACCGCCTACGTCTCCTACTCCATCGCGAACCGCCGCAGCGATGCCAGCGTCACCGGCACCGGCGGCGTCGTCCCCACCCTGCAGGTCGCCACCGCCGGGCTGTCGCTGGTGGAGGCGTTTCCGGCCACCCCGGACCGGGACACGCTGACGCCCAACCCCGCCCTGGTGGATGGCGAGACCACCCTCTCGGCGGGGCTCGACCTGGGCTTCGCGCCGACGCTGGCGGGCGACCTCGCCTTCCGCGATCTCGGCGCGAGCTTCGGGGTGACGCTCACCAGCGTCAACGCGGTGTACGTGTACGTGGACCGGCAGCTCCCCCCCGAGGTGGCGCGGGGGGTGGCCTGGGCGGCCTATACCAGCAACGACAACGTGCTCTGGACGCCGCTCCCGCTCGTGGGCCCGGTGGCCTTCGGGCTCTTCGCGAACCGCTTCGAGATCCCGGTCGCCCGCACCGACGCCCGCTTCGTGAAGGTGGTGGCGAAGCCGCTCACCACCGCCGTGACGACCGACCGGCAGTGGGCCAACATCCTCGTCACCGAGGCCCAGTTCCTGCTCGTGCTCCCCGGCGACCAGGTGCAGCGCCACGTCACCACCACCGGTGGCCAGCTCAGCGCCACCGGCAAGTACGTCATCCTTCGGAACCCCGTCCTCACCTTCGACAGCTCGCTCTTCGTCACCCACCAGGACGACCCGGCGCGCCTGACCTGGAGCGTGCTCAATGGCCTCTCTTTCTCGCGGCGGCTCACGGCCGTGTACGGCCTGAGCGCGCGGGTGGATCGCTCCGATACGCAGGTGGCCGGCGGGCACGAGTCGGAGAACCGCGCCAGCGCGGCGCTCTCGGCCGACTTCCTGCCCACGCTGGGAGGGGGCCTCACCTACAGCGGCCGCCTCGGCCAGACCCGCCTCGGCACCGCCTTCTCCAACGGCGTGAGCGCGTTTGCCCGGGCCGACCTGTACACCGGCGTGAGCGTGTCCTCGAACGCCAGCCTGAACGTGGGGCAGAACGAGCTGCGGCAGACCACCAACAGCACGTCCCTGGCGGCGAGCGCTACCCTCAACCCGCACCCCACCACCGCGTTCACCGGCGCCTACGCCCTCTCCCGCAGCTCCATCACCGGGGGGTTGGCACCGGCGCATTCCGACACCAGCTCGCGCGTGGACGGGACGGTCTCCTTCACGCCCGCACCCGCGCTCTACCTCGCGGCGGGCGCCTCCCACTACGTGACCGGGGGGGCGGGGACGACGCTCGCCAACGTGGGGCTCAACCTCTCCCCCTTCCCGCGCGGCGACCTCCAGGCCCGCTTCTCGTACAGCGACTCGCTCGACACCTCGTCCAGCCTGCGCCAGCGGATCTGGGGCCCGTCCTTGCGCTGGAACATCCGCCGCGGCTGGTTCGCGGATGCCTCGTATACTGTCAACCTCACCCGCACCCCGGCGCTCGAGACGACGACCAAGACGTTCTTCGTGTCGCTCGTACTCGCGCTCCGGTGAGGCGAAGGGAGAACGCCATGTCCATCGCTCGTGTCCTCGTGGATCGCCCGTCGCGGTGGGGCCTGGCCGCTGCCGCGACGCGAGGAGCGGGGCTGCTCGTGGTCCTCCTCGCGCTCGCCTGCGCCTCCGGGCACCGCTACCAGGACGCGCAGATGGACTTTGGCTCCGTGAAGACGGTGGCGGTGCTGCCCTTCGCCAACCTCTCGCGCGACAACCTGGCCGGCGAGCGGGTGCGCGACACCTTCGCCAACGCGCTCCTCGCCACCGGCGCGGTGTACGTGCTGCCCGCGGGCGAGGTGGCGCGGGCGCTGGGCAAGGCGGGGGTGGCCAACGCCGCCGCCCCCAGCAGCGAGGAGATCGTCAAGCTCTGCCAGGCGGTCAAGGCGGACGCCGTGATCACGGCGGTGGTGAAGGAGTACGGCGAGCTGCGCTCCGGCACCGCCACCGGCAACGTCGCCTCGGTGAGCGCGCAGATGCTGGAGGGCACCACCGGCAAGGTGGTCTGGGCCGCCAGCACCACCAAGGGAGGCATCGGGCTCTCCGACCGGCTCCTGGGCGGCGGCGGCGCGCCGCTCAACGACGTCACGGAAGCGGCGGTCGATGACCTCGTCTCGAAGCTGCTCAAGTAGCTTCGCGCTGGCGGTTGCGGGGGCGCTTCTGCTCGCGCCCGCCGTGGCGCGCCCGCAGAGCCCGCAACCCCCGCAAAGTTCGGCGTCCGGAGCGCTCGGGCCGGCCGCCGCCGGCTCGCGGGTCGCCGCGGGCGGAGCCCCGCCACTCGGTGCAGGCCCTCGGATTGCCCTCTTCCCGCTCGAGAACCTGGCCGGCACCGCCGCGCCTCTGCGGGAGCTGCGTGGCGCGCTGGAGGCGTCGCTCGCCCGCGCCGGGCTCCGGGTGGTCGCTGCCGAGACGCTCGACGCCTTCCTCACGAAGCACCGCGTCCGCTACACCGGCGGGGTGGAGTCCGGCATCGCGAAGTCCGCCGGCGAGGAGCTGGGCGTTTCGGCCATCGTCCTCGCTGCGCTGGAGGGCTACGCACCGGACGCGCCCCGCCTCGCGCTCACCATGCGGGCGGTGGGCGCGCGCGAGGAGGCCCCCATTCTCTGGATCGACGGGCTGAGCCGCGCCGGGGACGAGTCGCCCGGGTTCCTGGGGCTCGGGCTCGTGCGGAGCCCGGTCGTGCTGCAGGAGCAGATCTTCTCACGGCTCTCCGGCTCGCTGGCGGCGGCGCTGGCGGGCAAGGGGCCGCTCGCCGGCGCCTGCGAGGGGGCTGGCCGCTTCCGCCCCAAGGTCCGCTACCGCTCCGCCCTCCTCTCCCCGGGCCGCAACTACTCGGTGGCGGTGGTGCCCTTCCGCAGCTTCGCCAAGCGCCGCAACGCGGGGGACCTCCTGGCGCTGGAGCTCCTCCGGCAGCAGGCCGCCACCCAGGGCTTCCGCGTCATCGAGCCGGGCGTGGTGCGGGAGGTGATCCTGAAGCACCGCATCGTGATGGAGGGCGGGGTGTCGCTCGACCAGGTCCGCACGCTGGTGGGGGCGCTCGGCGCCGACCTCGTCATCGCCGGCGACGTCTTCGAGCTGGACGACGCCGGGAGCGTGCCGGTGGTGAGCTTCACCGCCAGCATGCTGGACGCCCGCACGGGCGACATCGTCTGGCAGGCGAGCGCCTACGCCCGCGGCGACGAGGGGCTGCG
Source organism: Myxococcales bacterium (assembly GCA_038320275.1). Taxonomy (GTDB): domain Bacteria; phylum Myxococcota; class Myxococcia; order Myxococcales; family Anaeromyxobacteraceae; genus Anaeromyxobacter_A. Next base: position 8,729 of record JBBQEB010000024.1, read on the forward strand.
GCTCTTCGGCACCGGGATCGTGCGAACCGCCCCCGCCCTCGCCTGCAGGGTTCTGCGCACCTCGCTCGACGAGCTCTTCGACCTGAAGGCGTTCGAGCCCATCGAGCGCCGGGCGAGCGAGCCGGCCAAGAAGGGCGGCTGGAAGCCGCGGGAGGGCGGCGCCGAGTGAGCGGTCGAGACTGTGCGCGTTCTCAGCACGGCCTTCAACCAGGCGCTCCGCGCCTCCCTTCGCGAACGGTAGAGGCAGGAGCCAGGTGCAAAAGTGCCGCCCGCCCATGACCCCGCGCAACCCCTGCGCCTCATCGGCGCTCGGATTTCGTCAAAACGTGAGTTTTAGCGGCACTTTGACGCAGTTCACGGCGGCATGAGCGTTGCACGCTCCCGCGTCACCGCCGCTGAGAAGTTCGACACCTGGTGCTTCCGCTCTGAAAAGGGGCCGCGCCCGGTCTTTCGAGGGTCTCCACGCATGAACCGTCTCGCCGCTGGGCTGCTCCTCACCGCACTTCCAGCCCTGCTCAGGGCCGCCGATGCTCCGGCGCCCGCCGCTCCCGCCCCTCCAGTCGCTCCCCCGGCGGCCGCGGCGAGCGCCGGCCCCCGGCCGGAGTCGATGTCCGCCTACTTCACGGGCGAGGACGGCACGCCAGCCAAGGCGCCCCTCTTCGCGGACGGCTCGCGGGCGCTGCCCATCGCCAAGGTGGGCGGCGAGCCCATCGCCCTCTCCGAGCTCATGACCGCGCTCGGCACCGCCCACGACACCATGACGAAGGAGGTCCACGCCGGCGGCAAGGACTTCAAGCCGGTGCTGGACCGCCTGATCGACGTGAAGCTGGTGCTGCTGGAGGCCCGCGAGATGGGGCTCGCCGATCAGCCGGAGGTGAAGAAGGCCGTCGAAGGATACGTGGAGAGCGCGACCATCCAGGAGCTGCAGAAGCGCGCGCTGGTGGACGTGAAGCCCGACCCCGCCGAGGTGGAGAAGATCCGCCGCATCGGGGTGAAGGAGGGGAAGGTCCAGTCGGTGCTGTTCAAGACCGAGGCCGACGCCAAGGCGTTCGCCGCGGCGGCGAAGAAGAGCGGGTTCGACGCCTCCGCCAAGGCCGCGGTCGCGAGCGGCAAGGCCACCGGCGGCAAGCCGGCCGAGTTCGTGCCGCTCCAGAAGCTGCTGGGGCCGGTCGCCAACGCGCTCGAGAAGATGAAGAAGGGCGAGGTGAGCAAGCCGGTCAAGATCCCGGAGGGCTTCACCGTGCTCGAGCTGGAGGACATCCGCTACCCCGCGAACGCGGCGGCGCTGGCTACCGCCCGGGAGATCGCGCTCGACGCGGCCCGCAAGCGGGCCATCCAGAAATACTACGACGGCCTCGTCGCGAGGTACGTCAAGACGGACAAGGCGCTGCTGAAGCGGCTCGACTTCCAGGCCAAGAAGCCGGGCTTCGCGGCCCTGGAGAAGGACCAGCGCGTGCTGTCGCGCGTGGAGGGAGGGGCGCCGCTCACCGTGGCTGAGCTCACCACCACGCTGAAGGAGCAGTTTTATCACGGGGTGGACTCGGCCATCCGCGAGAAGAAGGTGAACCGGCAGAAGCTGCCCACGCTCGACGCCATCCTCTCCCGGCGCGTGCTGCCGCTGGAGGCGAAGCGGCTCGGCATCCCGGAGTCGCCCGCGTTCAAGAAGGGCGTGGCCGACTACACCGATAAGGTCGTCTTCACCTCCTTCGTGGAGAAGGTGGTTCTGCCGGAGGTGAAGGTGCCGGACGCCGAGCAGCAGAAGTACTACGAGGCGCACAAGGCCGAGTACACGCTGCCCGCCTTCTACAAGCTCGAGAGCATCGCCTTCCCGGACGTGAAGCGAGCCCAGGCCGCGCTCCAGAAGCTCCAGTCTGGAACCGATTTCGCCTGGCTGCGCGCCAACGCCGAGGGCCAGGTGAAGGAGGTCTCCCGCGGGGTCAAGTTCGAGGGCGGCACCGTGTCGGCGAAGGCGATGCCCGAGGAGCTCGCGAAGCTCCTCGCCAACGCCAAGGCCGGAGACTACCGCCTCTACTCTGGCGAGGGCGACCAGCACCACGTCGTCCACGTCCTGCAGGTGACGCCGCCGGAGGTAAAGTCGTTCGCGCAGGCTCAGGACGGCATCCACCAGAAGCTCTACGCCGACCACCTCAACGCCTCCATCCGCCAGTTCTCCGACAAGCTGCGCCAGGCCCATCCGGTGAAGGTCTACCTCAAGAAGATCGGCTCCTGACGTGGCGGGCGCTCCGCAGCGAGGGTCCATCGTGAACCGTCTCCCCCACGTCCGCGCCGCCCTGGCGGCGCTGCTCGCGACGGGCGCGCTCCTCCTCTGCGCGGTGCCCCTCCGCGCCTCCGCCCAGCTCGGCAAGGGCGGCGACACCACGGCCGCCAAGGGCATGAAGGGCCGCGACTGCATCGACTGCCACAAGAAGTTCGAGGAGAAGTACGGCGGGATGCCCTACGCGCACTCGGCGGTGAAGGCGCGGCGCTGCGAGGATTGCCATCTGCGGCACGGCATCGTCCCGAAGCTCATCCTGAAGACGAGCGGCAACGCGCTCTGCTACTCCTGCCACAAGCGCGAGTCGATCGGCATGGACAAGCCGTTCGTGCACAGCGCGCTCAAGGAAGGCGCCTGCACAGGCTGCCACGATCCGCACGGCGCCCAGGCGAAGCACCTCCTCAAGGCAGAGGGGAAGGCCGCCTGCTACGGCTGCCATGACAAGACGCGGTTCGAGGGCAAGGTTGTGCACGCGGTGGTGAACTCGCCCGCGAGCTGCGGCACCTGCCACGCAGCGCACGGGTCAGCCCAGAAGAATCTCCTCAAGGCCGAGCCGCTGAAGGCGTGCGTCGGCTGCCACGACGCCGCGAAGCCCGCCTTCGCCAAGGCGCACGGCGGCTACCCGGTGGCCACCAGGACCTGCACCACCTGCCACGATCCACATTCCTCGGCGCAGCCCAAGCTCCTGCGGGCCTCCACGCACAATCCCATGGTCACCGGCTCCTGCGACGCCTGCCACGCCGCGGCGACCTCGGCGAAGCCCTTTGCGGTGAGCGAGAAGGGCGCCAAGCTCTGCGCCAATTGCCACGACGACAAGACGCTCACCGCCGGCGGCAAGGTGGTGCACGCTCCGTTCAGCTCGGGCGACTGCCTCTCCTGCCACGATCCGCACGCGGCCGCCGGCGCCAAGCTCACCCTCGCCTCGGGCAACAAGCTCTGCTTCGGCTGCCACCCGGCCATGGCCGAGAAGGTGAGCGTGCCGCACAAGCCGGTGATGGCGGCGAACGGCTGCGTCTCCTGCCACAGGCCACACGCCGCGCCGCAGAAGGCGCTCCTCTCCACCGACGCCAGCACGCTCTGCCAGTCCTGCCACCAGGCCTCGAAGGCCAAGGTCGCGACCGCCAAGGTCGTCCACAAGCCGTTCAGCGCGGGGCAGTGCATCGCCTGCCACTCCCCGCACGGCTCGAACTTCCCGGGCATGCAGAAGGCCCGGGGAGACCGCACCTGCTACAAGTGCCACCAGGACGCGGAGTCGCGCTTCGTGAAGGCGCACACCCATCGTCCCGTGATCGACGGCAACTGCAGCGCCTGCCACACCGGCCACGCCTCCGAGACGCCCAAGCTGCTGCGCGCGAGCGGCGCCAAGCTCTGCCAGGGCTGCCACGCCGAGATCATGAAGGCGGTGGCCCAGGGCGGCACCACGCACCCGCCCTTCGCTTCGGGCGACTGCCTGACCTGCCACGATCCCCACGGCTCGAACCAGCCGGCCATGCTGGTGTCGGACGCGAAGACGCTGTGCGCGGGCTGCCACCCGAGCGTCGAGAAGGAACAGCAGGGCGCGAAGAGCGTGCACGCCGCCTTCGGCACCGGCGAGTGCACCAAGTGCCACGGCGCGCACAAGGCCAACTTGAAGAAGCTGCTCCTCGCGCCGAGCCCGGACCTCTGCCTCTCCTGCCACAAGCCGATGGCGGCGAAGCTCGCGAGCGAGAAGAAGCACCAGCCGGTGGACGACTGCCTCTCCTGCCACAAGCCGCACGCCTCCAAGCAGGCGCACCTCGGCACGGCGCCGGTGGCGGAGCTCTGCGGCGGCTGCCACGACGGGAAGGCCAAGGGGTTCGCCAAGGCGCACCTCGGCATCGACCCCGCGACCATGGCTTGCGTGAGCTGCCACGACCCGCACGCCTCCAAGGACCCGAAGCTCTTCAAGGCGGTCGTGCACGCGCCGTTCGCTGGCCGGCAGTGCGAGGCCTGTCACGTGGGGGAGACGAAGTGAGGCACCACACCATGCGAACCGCCCCGCTCCTCCTCGTGTGCGCGCTCGCTGCCGCCGCCGCGCTGCCGGTCGCGGGCGCCGCCGGCCCCAACGACGCCAGGTGGAAGCTCCGCCCCGGCGCGCAGGGCAAGCTCTGCCTCGACTGCCACACCGGGCAGTTCCAGGACGTGCTGAAGAAGGCGTCGGTGCACACGCCCGTGCGCACCGGCGACTGCGTCGGCTGCCACAATCCGCACGCGGCCCAGCACGCGAAGCTGCTCGCCGACGATCCCAGCAAGACGTGTTTCGCCTGTCACGACGTGGTGCCCAAGGCGCCGAAGAGCACGCACAAGCCCATCTCCGAGAAGGGCTGCGTGAGCTGCCACGACCCGCACGCCTCCAACTTCAAGTTCAACCTGGTGAAGGCGCAGGGCGACCTGTGCGCGAGCTGCCACAAGGGTATCGCCGAGGGGGCGGCCAAGGCCAAGGTGAAGCACGGCCCGCTCGCGAAGAACGGCTGCGGCGCCTGCCACAACCCGCACGGCTCAGCCAAGGCGACCAAGCTCCTCTCGAACGAGGTGCCCGGGCTCTGCGTGGGCTGCCACAAGGTGGACCGGCCGGGGTTCGCCGCCAAGCATTTCAACTACCCGGTGGCGAAGTCGCGCTGCACGAGCTGCCACGACCCGCACGGCTCGAACAAGAAGGGCATGCTCTACGACCGGGTCCACGCGCCGGTGGCGAAGGGCATGTGCTCGCAGTGCCACAACCCGGCCGGCTCCCCGGCGGCCCTCGCCACCCGCCAGCAGGGCGTGGCGCTGTGCAGGGGCTGCCACAATCAGGCCGTGAACGGGATGATGGACAAGAACCAGATCCACCGTCCGGTGGCCGAGGGGAGCTGCCTCTCCTGTCACAACCCGCATGCGTCGCCCGCCAAGGGCATGCTCAAGGGCACGCAGCTTCAGGTCTGCGGCACCTGCCACGAGGACTCGATCAAGCGGCAGACCCTCTCGCCCACCAAGCACGAGCCGGTGAAGGACGGCAACTGCACCGCTTGCCACGAGGCGCACTCGTCGAACCAGTCGCTCATGTTCGTGAAGGCCGACATGACCGAGATGTGCGGCGCCTGCCACGACTGGCTCAAGCACTCATCGCATCCGATGGGCGCGAAGCTCACCGACCCGCGCAACAAGAACCTCCACGTCGACTGCCTGAGCTGTCATCGCGCCCACGGCACCGAGTACAAGCACATGATGCCGTACGCCTCGACGTCCGACCTCTGCACCAAGTGCCACGAGAAGTTCTCGAGGTGATGGCCGTGATCCCCTTTCGCAAGCTCGCGCTGCGCGCCGCCGGCGCGGCGCTCCTCCTCGCCGGCGCGCCCGCCGCCCGCTCGCAGGGCATCGCGCTCACCTTCGAGCAGGCGGTCTACGCCGATGGCGCCGACAAGGACGCCAAGGCGCTCAAGGCTCCGCGAGGCGTGGCCTGCGGCGAGACGGGCGGGGTGGTGGTGGCCGACACCGGCAACGGGCGGCTCGTGCGCTACGCCCTGCGCGAGGGGCGGCTCTCCGGGGGCACCGAGATCAAGCTGCCGCAGCTCACCTACCCGGTGAGCGTGGAGCTCGACAGCAAGGGCACCATCCTGGCGCTCGACGGCAAGACCCGGAAGCTGGTGCGGGTGGCGCCGAACGGGACCTTCCAGGGGGTGGTGGAGGTGCGCGGGGCCTCGGGCACTGCGGTGCTGCCCTCGAGCTTCGCCATCGACGCCGCCGACAACCTGTACGTGCTCGACGCGGCCACCCGGCGCGTGCTGGTGCTCGGGCCGGGCGGCGCCATGACGCGCCAGGTGGAGCTGCCGAAGGAGGGCGTCTTCACCGACGTGGCGGTGGACGCGTCGGGCACCGTGTACGCGGTGGACGCGGTGGGCGTGGCGGTTTGGTCGGCGGAGAAGACGGCCCCGGCCTTCAAGCCCCTCACGAAAGGCATGAAGGACAAGATGAGCTTCCCCTCGCGCATCCTCGCGAAGAAGGGGCGGCTCTACCTGGTGGACGAGCACGGCATGGGCATCGTGGTGTTGGGAATCGACGGCAGCTACCAGGGTCGCCAGCTCAGCCTCGGCTGGAAGGAGGGGTTCGTGTACTACCCCGACCAGCTCTGCATGACAGACGCAGGCCAGGTCTTCATCGCCGACCGCGACAACAACCGGGTGCAGTACTTCACCAGCGTGAAGTAGGCCCGGAGGACTCGCGCCGGGCCCTCCCCTTGCGAGGCTTGCGAAGGTCAGGAACTCGGCTGGGGTCAGGACGCGCGGGTCGCAGCCGCTCTCCTCGCTGCGGACTTCGGCCGAGCGTAGCGCACCTTGGCGCGGAGTCGAAGGGGCGGCCCGTCTCCGGGGAGCCGGGCCGCCCTCGAGTCCGTCCTCCAGTTCCAGGGCCCGGCGCTCGACGATCCCGGGCCCGACGGCCGGGGGGGCGCGAAGTCCCCGCCCCGGCCTCACCTCACCTCATCAGTGGCAGCCGAAGCAGCTGCCCGTCCAGAGCGGCGTTACCTCCAACGTGCCGTTCCGGTGCTGCGACTGCCCGGTCCTGAGCACCACGTTCGTCGCCACCACTTTGTGGGTGACCTGGTCGTAGGAGATGAGGCCAGTGGCGTCTGGATGGCAGGTCTGGCAAGCGTTGGTCGTGCCGTACATGGACGGGTAACCGTGCTGCCCGCTGTGCCAGGCGTACGCGGTGGGCGGCATGCCGTGGCAGGCGCCGCAGGAGCTCGAACCGCCCGTCGCGTACCAGGAGGGCGTCGGCAGGCTGCCTCCCGCGCCGCCGCCGTACGGGTAGGACGTCGCCATCATGCAGCCTCCCTCGCTGTCGGGGACGCCCGGCGGCTCGCAGTTGTAGGAGTAGGCGCTGACCGTCCACGTCCCTGACGCCGTGTGGCAGGCCACGTTGGAGCAGGTCTTGGCGGTCGCATCGAAGGTGGGCGCCGGCTTTCCGGTCGCCACGGCGGGGCCGCTCGGGTCGAACTGGAGCACGCCGCCGCACATGTGACAGGTGGTGCAGCTTGCGAAGGCGTGCTTCGCGTGCCCGCCGTTCGGCGTGCAGATGGGGCCGGTGGGGAGCCCCTCGCCCTGCACCAGCGCGGAGGACCGCCCTCCGAGGCGCTCCACTCCCACCTGCGCCGCCGGACTGGACGTGCCCGTGGGCACCTCGTCGCCGCACCCTGCGAGCGCCACCGCGGCCAGGCTGCCCGCGATCCATCCCATCCAGGAACCGCGCCTCGTATCACCCATGGTGTCACTCCCTGGGGTCGCACGATGCAGCCGTCGCGACGTGCGGTCGAGTTTCGGGCGCAGCGCGCGTTCACCCCGGGGCAACATGCACAGAACCGCCGCGGCAGGGCTTGATCCACATCATTGCGCCCCCACAGACTTGCGCCGCGCCGACGCTTGCGTCAGGGATCCGCCGCGAAATGCTCCCCTCCTGGCGCGAGGCGGAACCGGCCGGGTGGCTCGCCCTGCCCGCTCACCGCCCTGGCGTACCTCCCCGCGCTGCAGGCCGGGCTGGTGTTCGACGACCACGCCCTCCTCGAGGGCTCCACCTTCCTGCGCGGCACGCTGGGCGCCATCTGGCGGGGCGCCGGCACCCCCGACTACGGGCCGCTCACCTGGTCCAGCCTCTGGCTCGACCTCCGGCTCCTGGGCGGCGAGCCCGCGGCGCTCCATGCGGTGAACCTCTGCCTGCATGCCCTGACGGCGCTCCTCATTTGGCGCGTGCTGCGCGCGCTGGAGGTCCCCTGGAGCTGGCTCGGCGCGGCGCTCTTCGCGGTGCACCCGGTGGCGGTGGACTCGGTGGCCTGGATCTCCGAGCGGAAGAACGTGCTCTCGGGGGCGCTCTGCGCCGGCTCGGTGCTGCTCTGGGTGCGGTACGACGCGCGGGGGCGGGCGCGCGACCTCGCCGGCGCCATCGCCCTCTTCGCGCTCGCGCTCCTCGCCAAGACCTCCATCGTGGCGATGCCGGTGGTGCTGCTCGGGATCGTGCTCTGGCGGCGGGGCGGCGTCCCCCGCTCCCGCTGGCTCGCTTCCCTCCCCTTCTTCGGCCTCTCCGCGGTGGCGGGCGTCGTCACCATGTGGTTCCAGTGGACCCGCGCCATCGAGGACCACCTCCTCCGGCCGCGGGGCCTCGCCGAGCGCCTCGGCGGCGCCGGCTGGGCGCTCACGTCCTATCTCGAGCGCGCCTTTCTGCCGGTGCGGGTGGGCTTCGTCTATGCGGACTGGCCGGTGGGCCCGCGCTCGGCCCTCTTCTGGGCACCGCTCCTGGTTGTCCTCCTCTCGGCGGCGCTCGTCGTAAGATTTCGGAGGGGCTGGGGCGGCCCGGTCCTCCTCGCGCTCGCCTACCACGCGCTGCTCGTCGCGCCGGTGCTGGGCCTCCTCGACATGGCGTACTTCGGGGTGGGCCCGGTGGCGAACCACCTCCAGTACCTGGCGCTGGTGGGACCTTCGGCCCTGGTGGCGGCCGGCCTGGCCCAGCTCGGGCGGCGACGCAGGGCGTGGGCCGTGGCCGCGGGCGCCGCCCTGATCGGCCTCCTCCTGTCCACGAGCTTCCGCCGCGCGGCCTCCTTCGAGAGCGACTTCACCCTCTGGCAAACGGCAGCGCGGGGCGCGCCGGACAACCTCTTCGCGGTCTGGATGTACGCGGATGCGCTCGGAGAGGCCGGCCGGGGCGCGGAGGCGCTGGCGGAGCTCGACCGCGCCGGGCGGGAGGCCCGCGACGAGCACGTCCGGCTGCGCGCGCGGGGGCTCGCCGCCGCGCATCAGGGCGACGCGGCCGCGGCGCTCGAGGAGGCGAGGTGGGCGGATGCGCTGCGCCCCGACGCGGAGTACGCGCTCGAGCTGGGGCGGCTGCTGGCGCGGTCGGGGCATGCCGCCGAGGCCGCGGAGGTTTTGCGTCCGCTGGTGGCGGCCGCGCCCGGCAACGCGAGCTTTCGCTACTGGCTGGCAGTCGCGACGGCGCGCCAGGGGCGGCGCGAGGAGGCGCTGGAGCTCCTGCCGGAGAACCTCCGGCGGGTGCCGGCGGACGATCGGAGCCGAAAGGCCCTGGAGCTGCTCGCGCCGGGGCCGCCGCGATAGATGGACACCCGGCCCCCGCGTCGTGTCGACCTGTGTGTCGCGCTCCGACAACAGTCTGGTATCGTCCGGCGCACCCGAGCCTGCCCCACCCCGCTCACCCCGGAGACGCTTCCATGATCCGCGGCATCGCCCTCGCCATCGCGCTCCTTCTCGCCGGCCCGGCGGTGGCTCAGGAGGCAACGACGGGCTCCCAGGCCAAGTCACCCGTTGCCAAATCCGGCGCAAAGAAAGCTTCGAAGGCGGCCAAGAAGGGCGGCGCGGCGGCGGGTCAGCCCGGCCCGGCCGGAGCGAAGAGCGGCCCGCCCAACAAGGAGCTGCGCCAGGCGAAGGTGTCGCTCCGTGCCGCCGCCGGTGCCTGCTCGCGCCCTGGCGACTGCGACGAGACCTCCAAGCGCGCCGACCGCGAGTCCCTGGGCCTCCTGCGGAGCGCGGAGGAGAACTTCATGACCGTCTGCCTCTCCTGCTCGACGCAGGAGAAGTGCGACCAGGAGCGGAAGCGGATGGTGGACGGAAAGACGAGCCTGGGCAACGCGCCCTGTCCTTGAACGACGGGGCCCGATCTCGAGCCATCGCGTGACAGACGCGGCAGAGCGGCGTCGGGTGAAGTACCGGTTGGATGCTAGAGCTGCTCGGAGAACGCGCCGTCCGGCGCGGCCGCGAGCACCTCGATACGGCTGAGCACCGTCGCGCCGGTGTGCTGCCCTCGGGCCCAGTTCTCCTCCCGGAAGGGGAACAGGACTCCCCCGACGCGCCGGAAGTCGGCGTACTCGGTCGCGAACTCGATGCGCGTGCCGCCGGGGCCGGGCATTGCCCCTTCGGAGCGCAGAACGAGCCCAGTACTCGGGTCGATCTCCGTGACCACCTGGATACCCTTCTCGACGGCAAGCCCGAGGGCGCGCAGGCTCTTCCCTCCGCGCTCCACCGTTCCGAGGTCCACCACCTGGGCGCCTTCCTCGGCCAAGGAGAGCGGCAGAGCCATGCGCGCGGCCTGGAGCACCATCGCCGCATGCATGGGTGTCCCGGTCACTTCCCGGCCGTCGCGATCGCCGTAGCCGCCCTGGCCGACACGGCCTCCGGAGACGACGCGCACCTCCGGCGCGTGGCCGGGGTAGGCGATCTCGACCCGCAGGCTGCCGGGCCGCTGGTAGAGGCGCAGGAGGTGCCCCGCGCTCCCGCGCAGGCTGGAGGTGACCGTCCCCTCCTGGCGGACGGCTCGGGCCCGCTGCAGCGCCTCGCGGCCACCGTAGGCCTGGAGCACCTTCGCGACGAGGGGGGCGAGGGACGCAGGCGCGGCCTCGGCCGCAGTGGCGACCGAGGCGGCGGGCGCGGCGGCTGCAAGCAGCACGGAGAACGACGGCCGTCGAGAGGAGGGCGCGCATGGGGAGGCGCAGTGTCCTCCGACACGCCCCGTGACGGCAAAGCGAACCACCGGCTGCGGGGCCGGCCGCGACCGCCCTCCCCTTCCCCAGGCGACAACAGCGAGGAGCGCGGGTGGCCGGCCGGCGTGCCCGTCGGTCGCGCGCCTCGTTCGAGCGCATTACGAGGCGCCCTCGTTCAGCCGAAGTCCGCGGCCCGGCCCTCGCCGAGCAGCACGTCCGCGGGGATCCCGAGCTGGTCCCGAAGGCGGCGGACCATGTCGAGCGTCAGGCGGCGCTTCCGTGACAGCACCTCCGACACGCGCGCGCGCGAGCCGATGGCGGGCTCGAGCGCCTTGCGGCTCAGGCCGAGCTGCTCCATGCGGAACCGGATCGCCTCCACGGGATCGGGCGGGTAGATGGGCTGGTGCCCCTGCTCGTAGTCCTCGACCAGCGTCGCGAGCACCTCCAGGAGATCGTGCTCGGGGGTTCGCGGAGCGGCCTCCCACAGCCGCTCTATCTCCTTCAGCGCCGCACGGTGCTGCGCCTCGCTCCGGATGGGCTTCACGCAATTCATCCCTACACCTCCTCCGCATCGACGGCGTCGTACTGTTCGTGGGTGCCGACGAACCGGATGAACAGGATCTGCGCGCTGTACTTCACCGCTACGACCAGTCTGTACTTGTTGCCTGCCACGTTGAAGACCACCCGGTTGCCACCCAAGAAGCTCACGTTTCGGTGAGCCTCCTTGATGTCGGCGGGAGCGCGCCACTCGGCTCGCTTCGCTTCTGCGTACCACGCGCGGAGCGGCTGCTCGGCGTCGGCATGGCGCCTCTCCTCCCAGAACTCCTGCAGCGTTCGCCGCGAGATGACTCTCACCCGCGCCGGATCGTATTCCGATCCCATGCTGGGAGCAAGGGGCCGACGCCACTCGGCGCTGATCGAGTGTGGGGTCCGGGTGCGCCGCCACCGCTTGAAGACACCGCCGTAAACGAGGTCGTGGCCGCGCGTCAGCCACGTTTGCGGGCGGCCTCGGCTGCGGCCTCTCCGATGCGAAGCGGTGTCGCGCCGAACGCCGCCTTCATCCCCGTGCGTGCCGCGGGGGTCTGCATCTTCGCGAGGAGCGCGTCGAGCTCCCCCGCCAGCGCGGCGAGCTTCCCGTCGCGCGCGCGGGAGAGGTCGCTGAACTCGTCGAAGGAGAGCATCACGGCCTCGGGCTCCTGGTGGCGCGTGATGATGACGATGCCTCCTCGCGTGACCTGCCGGAGCACGCGGCCGAACTCGTTCTTGGCCTCCGTCGCCGTGACGGAGGCGGCCTCGACCTCTTCCCCGCGGCGATCCCGATGGAGCACTCGCGCCGGGCGTGCACCGCCCCGCTTGCGCTCGGGCGGAAGGTGCGTGGGTTCGCTCGGTTCGTCGGGCCCATGTTCGTCACCTCCCGTCGGCACCGATGATAGCTATTTTGGCTGGTCGTGGCCATTCGCGTCCCGCCCCCGGCGACCGCCCGTCCCTCGCGAGCCAGCGACGTCGAGGGGAGCGCGCACCGGGAAGGCGCAACGCCACCCGATGCGCCCTCTGGCGGGCAAAGCCAACCACTGCGCGCGGGCGCGCCTGGGCCGCGCATTCAGCGGCAGCGAGATGGATGCGATCTTCTGCTGGCCGTCAGTCCATCGCGTGGCAGGCGAGGCACAGCGGCGTCGGGCTCACCGCCGCGCCGCGGGGCATGGGCTGCGTGGCGGGGCGCAGGAGCCGCGCCGGCAGGCTGGCGCCCTCGAAGCTGGCGTGGTCGGCGAGAGACACCGGCGGCTTGGCCGGCGCGCCGGGGGGCAGCGCCAGCTTGTACATCCAGTCGGAGCGGGCGTCGTGGCAGGTGGCGCAGCGCACCTTGCCGTCGGGCAGGAAGACGCCGCGCTTCACCACCTCGGCCTCGGGGCGCAGCGACGAGCCGGGCTTCGCCTGGCTGGCCGCGAAGTCGACGTCCACCGGGTGCGTCCGGTTGAGGTGCGCTCCCGCGCCGTGGCCGCCGTGGCAGGCGAGGCAGTCCTGCGACGGCGCGGTTGCGGCTTGCGCAGTGTAAAGGAGGCATCCGCCCTGGGCGGCGCTCGGGGCGGCATCCGATGATCCCCTGGCGGCGGGCGAGACACGCGCGGCAGAGGTCTCCAGCGGGGCTCCGCGGGCCGCGGCTGCCTCGTCGGTCTCGAGCTGGCGATCGAGCTGCTCGCGGTAGCGAAGGAAAGCGTCGCGATCCACCGGGAGGGCACCGGCGGGTGCGCTGGCCGACGCGAGCCGCTGTCCCCCGAGGATCCGCCGCGGGGTCACGGAGGAGGGCCCGAGTCCACCCTGGTGGGCCGGCTCCGCGCGCACGCTGCCGCTTAGCATGAGAAGAGCCACCGCGATGATCCCGACGCCAACCCGACCTGGTCTCATGTGAGCCGCCCGTCCCCTCGCCGCAGCGCGCGTGCGATGGGGCGTAGGGCAAGCTCCGCGCCGCCCACTGGCAAAAAATACTGGTGCGATTTCAAATACTTCCTCCACGTCACCTGACCATGGCAGGGTCGCGCCGACCGCCCGCGGCGGGGAGGCCTGGGAGCGCAAGCTCCTGTCCACTCGGCACTTTCTGCCCTGCAGCTCTTGCCCACCGGCCCTTGCCTCATGAGTGCGGGGGACCCGGGCGGGGAGGCGCCGCGTCATGGACTGGATTCCTCCATGAAGCAAAGGTCGGCACCCCGAGGGGCCGGGTCAAGACGGAGGCGGTGCGCGTGCCTGCGTCCGGGTGACGGCGGGGCGAGCAGCGAGGAGGGCGAATCTTGACGAACTTGCCCTTGCGCTCCGACGTCGAATTCGTCAAGATGACGAGCATGAAGCCCCGCCCTCACTCCAGGACCGTCGAGGTCGCGCGCGCTCCTGCGCGCCGGGATGGCGCCCGTAGCCTGCTCTTGGGCGAGGCGGTCGCTGCCTTCGGTGAAGTCGCCCGGGCGCTGGAAACCGCCGAGGTGGAGGACCTCGCGCGCCAGCTCGGCGAGGACGGCTCCTCCCCGGTGGAGACCGTTCTGCGGGTGCTCGAGCATCCGGCCGCGCTGGGCACGGTACGAGGCGATCCCCTGGCCCGGGCGCGCATGCGTGGGATCCGCGCGAGGGAGGAGCTTCTTGGGACGGAGGGCGGTCCGGTCTCGGCGGCGGAGCTCGCGGAGGTGGTCCGCGTCTCACGCCAGACGGTGGATGCCTGGCGGAAAGCGGGGCGCGTGCTGGCGCTGGAGCGCGGCCGGCGCGGGTTCTTCTATCCCGGCTGGCAAGCCCACCAGGGCCGGCTCCTGCCCGGGCTCACCGAGGTGCTGCGGACGTTGGAGCCGTCGGACTTCTGGGGCAAGCTGAGCTTCATTTTGAGCCCAGACCCCCGCCTCGGCGACGAACGCCCTCTCGACCTGCTCCGCCGCGGCGAGGCGGCCCGCGTCCGCGAGCTCGCCGCCGTGCACGGCGAGCACGGCGCGCTCTAGCGCGTGGTCAGGGCCCCTCCTCTCTCTCCGCCGCCGGCGGACCTGGCGGCGGCGAGCCTGCCGCTCGCGACGGTCACCGGACCCTGGCTGCGCATTCACCTCGCCACGCGCGGCGCGCTCCACTGGGGAAGGTCGCGGCAGTTCCGCTTCGACGCCCCGGACGCCGGGTACGGGGTCCTCTATGCCGGTGGGGACGACACCTGCGCCTTCGTGGAGACCTTCCTTCGCGTGCCCGGAGGCTCGGGTTGGGTGAGCCGGGTGGACCTGGGGGCGCGGAGCCTGTCCCGGCTTCGCGCCCGGCGTCCGCTCCAGCTCGTCGACCTCACCGGGCACGAGCTCGCCCGGCTCCGGCTCGACGCCAACATCTTCGCCACCCGCGAGTACGCGCTCACGCAGGCATGGTCCCAGGCCTTCTTTGGTCACCCCGCGCGGCCCGACGGGCTCATCTTCCACTCCCGCCACGACCCCGACCTGCGCTCGGTCGCGCTGTTCGACCGGATCGAGCCCCTCATCGTGGCGGAGCGGGTCCACGCCTCGCTGCTGGACGCGGCTTTCGCGCCGCGGCTGGGAGGGATCCTGGACCGCTACGGGGTGGCGCTGCTGTGAGGGAGACTCCGGACGACTGCCATCGCCGTCCTGTTCCCGCGGCGATGCGTCACGGGGGTCCGCGCGCCATCAGGGATCGCTGAGCGCCGCCGGCCCCACGATCTTTCCAGACGCGACATCGTTGTCGTTCCGCAACGGGTGACCACCAAGCTGCGCACGCAAGTGCCTCACGTTGACCCGTTCCCACGGGCCGTCCCCACGCTTTCCGCTCTCGATCAGGACCGTGTAGACGCCGGGCTGGGCGAGCTTGATTCCTTGGATCATGCACATCGACCGGGGCGCCTCACCTCACCCTCTCCGGACAGTTCTGTCACTGCCCGTGCGAGCTCGTGGCCCTCGCCATCGACGACCGTAATGCGCTCCCAATATCGATCCCGGCCGTCGTCGATCTCGTAAAGGTTCACGACGACGAGCTTTGCGAGCACCGCGGGGAAAGTTGGAGCGAGCACGCTCTCCAGCATGTTGAAGACCGACAGGCGGCCGGTCATACCGTCGAGCGAAACCCCTTCCGCAAGCAAGGTGGCGACATTCCGAAATGGCATCAGCTCGCCACTGCCAAGGACCCGTCCACCGGGAGGTCGATGCTGGTGAAGTGGTTGGCCGTGACTCGAGGTGGCAACTGCCCCGTCTCCCAGATGCGCTCCACCTCTTTCAGGCGAGCAGGTCGCGCCGCCAACAGGCAGAGCGCTGCCACGAGATGTGCGCTCGGGATCTCCTTGCCGTGCTTCAACTTCGAGATGTAGCCGCCAGAGAGCCCGAGCTGGCGCTCGAGATCTCGCTGATGGACGGTCGCAGCCAGCGCATCGATCGCCTTGCGCGCTACGCGACTCATGAGCTTCGCAGCCTCGAGCTCGAGCGCTCCATCCAAGGCGAGGGCCGTCTTGCTGTCGAACCACTCGCTGCCGCAGTTCGAGCAGGTTGGGATCGCCACGTCCGCCGCAATCGGGAGCGCCCCAAACTGCCTCCACGCGGTATGACGGTCCGGCACAGCTCGCAGCATCACCGCATGTTCGCCGCACTCGGCACATCGCTTTGTCATGACCATCTCCGGGGGAACACCACTCGAAGAGTTCCGCCAACGCGCTTCAGCGGGTGCTCGGGACCGTGCAGCGACGCCATCAGGACCTGCGTGCCATTCTCGTCCTGCTCCATCGTGAACTTCACGAACCACGTACAGAGGGCTTTGAGTGGCCCTGCCGCCTACCCTCAATCCCGTCGCGCCGCCCCGATCCTCGCCGCCAGCGCCACGATGGCCCTTCGCGCGCCCTCGGCGTAGGCGCGGACGGAGCCGTCCAGCTCCCCGTTCGCCTCCACCTCGCGCCAATACTCGCCAGCCCAGCGCGCCGCATCGGGCCAGACGTCGATGCTCTCGCCGCGTGGAGGCGCGGGCTCGAACGCGCGTGGCGGGAGGGTCTCGCCGGACGGAGCCAGCGCCATCGGCAGCATGTCGTAGGCCGGGGCCAGGCGAAGCGAGCCCGTTTCGGAGGCGAAGAAGGCGACGTTCCCGAAGTGGCGATCGTCGTTGCCGATGAGCTGTCCGAAGGCGTCGAGCCATACCAGGCGGGAGGCGTCCGCCGGCAGGAGGGCGAAGGGGCGTGCGCGCAGGCGCGGGGCTGCAGCGGTCCAGCTATCGCGCTTGCCGAAGTGCTCGTCGTCGACCGCTCCCAAGGTGAGGACGGCTCGCCTCCCTCGGGCTCCCACCCGATCGAAGCGCTCCACCTCCAGGAACCGCCAGCCCTGGACGTCGAGGCAGCGGGCCCGCGCCGCGGAAGCGCCAGCCCGCGCCAGGAGCTGCGATGCCTTCCATTCGCACCAGAGGAGCTCGCGCCAGCGCCGCGCGGGGGGGGCGTCGCCGGGTGGCGCGAACTTCACGAGGAGGTGCCGCCCGCGCGCGAACGCGCCGAACTTGGGCCGCTCTCCCCCCGCGGAGGAGCCGCCGGGATGGCTGGCGGAGGCCTGCGCGACCGCGGGGTAGTCCCGCGGCGTGGAGGCGGTGGGGGACGATGCCAGGAAGCGCTGCAAGGACTCGTCCCCGATGACGAGATCCCCGACGCAGTCCTCTCCCCGCCGCGCCAGAGCCACCAGGCGATGGTCGTCGGACCAGTCGACGACGCGAGGGGGGAGCTCGAGCTCGGGATACCGGGCCGGGAAGCCGCGGCCGAGGTAGCCCTGGGGCGCCATGTCGGAGAGGGCCGGCGGGAGGCCGGTGAAGAGCTCCCTGCTCCGTGGCCGCTCCAGCCAGTGCCCTCCCTCCCAGAGAAGGTGCAGCGTCGCGAAGGGCGCCGCCACGCCGGCCTCGTCCACGCGGAAGACCGGCAGCCGGCGGCCCAGGCCAGCGATGAAGCGCGTTCGGGCGTAACGCGAGGCGCGCGCGCGGCCCATGCGACAGACGTGCTCCCCGCAGGCGGAGATCAGGCGCGACAGGGTCGCCGCCGAGATCCCCAGCGCGCGCCTCAGCTCGGGGGGCCGCGCCACGCGGACGCGGGACAGCTCGTCGAGGAGGTCCTGGGGGGCGATGGAGGTCACGGGGCGCCGACTGAAACGATTCCTGAAACGATCGCGGATCGCAAGAGGCTCCGCCAAATCGCCTCTGGACGCCCTCCCGCGGCTGCGCGGCGGAGCAAGCGTGCAACGATTTCCGGACGCGATCCGCCACCACGACCTGGAGGTGCGCAGTGGCGCGGCCGAGGTCCGAAATCGTCGGCCGTTCGCGACCGGGGGCGTGGGCGAGCCTCTTCCCCGCTCGAGCCTTTGCCCGGCGCTGGCTGTCACATGGCGCGCTGAGCCCCGACGTTCGCGGGAGGGCGGGCGATGCGGCCCGGCAGTTCGCTCTGCGCGCGGCGACCCAGCCCCGGCGTGAGCGTTTCCCTCCGGCAGCGCCGGCCTCACCGTGACACGCGCATGACGTGACCTTGCGATGGATAGGTGCGAGATGAGCCCCCCCGATTCCACCGCGGACGCCGAGTCCGCCTCCGCCGGCCGACCGGCAACCAGCCAGGGGCATGCCTCGGCGCTGGGCGAGAAGCTCGCGCCCGCGGCCGCCGTCCTGGCGACCTCCTTCGCGCCGGCCACCGACGCGCCTGCGCCCGCGCTGCGCAAGAAGCCGCGCCTCCGCGGCGTCTCCCACCAGATCGCGTTCTTCTTCGCGGCCGCCGGCTGGTACTTCATCGTCCACCAGGCCGCCACCGCGCGCGCCGCCTGGGCGGTGGGCATCTACGGCGCCTCGCTGACGACCCAGCTCGGGGTGAGCGCGCTCTACCACCGGCCGCAGTGGTCACGCCGCAACTACGCCATCATGCGCCGGTTCGACCACTCGGCCATCTTCGTCCTCATCGCGGGCACCTACACGCCGCTCTGCTACGCGCTGGGGGGCCGGCGGGGCATGACCCTCCTCACCATCGTCTGGGTGGGCGCGGCGCTCGGGATGCTGCGGGCCATCCTCTGGCCGTTCGCCCCGCGCTGGCTCTCCGCCAGCCTCTACGTCGGCCTGGGCTGGCTCGTCTTCCCGCTCCTGCCGCAGCTCTACACGGTGGTGGGGCTGAACGCGCTGCTCCTCCTCATGGCAGGTGGGCTCGCCTACAGCGTGGGCGCCATCATCTACGCCGTGCAACGCCCCAACCCCATCCCGCACGTGTTCGGGTTCCACGAGGTCTTCCACGTCCTCGTGATCGTCGCCGCCGCCTTCCACTACGCGGTGGTGATGAGCGTGCTCCCGCTCATCCGCTGATGGGCAGGTCCCCGCGTGCGGACTCACCGTGCGTCATGTGGTGGCCGTATCGGCGTGTGGTGCTCCAGGCGTCAGCCTCGAGAGCCCACCGTGCTGGCAGTCGGGGCGGCAGCTCTCCGGGCCGGGCCCTCGAGGGCGCGAAGGAAGGCGTTGCGAGAGCTCCGGGAGGCGCCTACTCTCGTCCGACCTTTCCCGGGGAGCACGCCATGAGCACGAAGCCCACCGCACGGCCGTCGAACCCGCAGTTCTCCTCCGGCCCCTGCGCCAAGCGGCCTGGCTGGACGGTGCAGGCCCTGGCGGACGCGCTCGTCGGCCGGTCGCACCGGAGCAAGCCAGGCAAGGCGAAGCTGGCGGAGGTGATCGACCGCTCGCGGGCCATCCTGGGGGTCCCCAAGGACTACCGGATCGGGATCGTTCCCGCCTCGGACACCGGCGCGGTCGAGATGGCCATGTGGTCCCTCCTGGGCGCGCGCGGCGTCGATCTCTGCGCCTGGGAGAGCTTCGGCGAGGGCTGGATCACCGACGCGGTGAAGCAGCTCAGGTTGAAGGACGTCCGCCTGTTCCGCGCGGCCTACGGCGAGCTCCCCGACCTCACGCAGGTGGACTGCGACCGGGACGTCGTCTTCACCTGGAACGGCACCACCTCCGGCGTGCGGGTGCAGGACGGCGCCTGGATCAAGGACGATCGCCAGGGCCTCACCATCTGCGACGCGACCTCGGCCGCCTTCGCCATGCAGCTTCCCTGGGAGAAGCTCGACGTCGTCACCTGGTCCTGGCAGAAGGTCCTCGGCGGCGAGGCTGCGCACGGGATGATCGTGCTGTCGCCGCGCGCGGTCGAGCGGCTCGAGAGCTACAAGCCGGCCTGGCCCCTCCCCAAGATCTTCCGCATGACGTCGGGCGGGAAGCTCATCGACGGCATCTTCGTCGGAGACACCATCAACACGCCCTCCATGGTGGCGGTGGAGGACCAGCTCGACGCGCTCCGCTGGGCCGAGTCGGTGGGCGGCCTCACGGGCCTCGTCCGCCGCTCGGAGGGGAACCTGGCCGCGCTGGCGCGCTGGGTGGAGAAGTCCGACTGGGCGGCCTTCCTGGCGAAGCGCCCCGAGAACCGCTCCTGCACCTCCGTGTGCCTGGTGGTGAAGGCGCCGTCGTTCACCGCCCTGCCCGCCGACGGACAGGCCGCGCTCGCGAAGAAGCTCTCCTCGGCGCTGGAGAAGGAGGGGGTCGCGCTCGACGCCGCCTCCTACCGCGATGCGCCCCCAGGGCTCCGCATCTGGTGCGGGGCCACCATCGAGACGTCCGACGTGGAGGCGCTCCTGCCCTGGCTCGACTGGGCGTGGGGCGAGGTGGGGGCGAAGTAGGGCGGCGCCCGGCGCGGTGCGCGACGATCAAGGGATGATCTCGAGCCCCAGCGCCCGCGCGTTGCGGCGCACGCGTTCGTCGCAACTGGCGACGCGCACGGGGCCGAGGTCTTCGTTCAGGAATTGGAGGGTCGCGAGACCTTTGGCTGGTCTCCGGGCCGACGGGCTGATTCATCCGCCGAGTCTCGGCGGATATCATCCATCCACTGCCGTGCCGTTCCGGGGGGCAGGTCGAGCTCCGGCCACTCCAGCAGCGCCGACTTGTCGACCTGAGCGCGCCGGAGCTCCGCGACCACCTCGCCACTCTCCGTTACGAGCACCACTCCGCCACGCTTCACGTAGCACAAGTACTCGGTCAGCCGGGCCTTGAGCCCCCGAACGCCAACAGTCTTCATCCTGACGAGGTAGCCTCGTTGCTGGAGTCAGTCAACGCGTAACCCACTCACGCCGCGTTCGCCTTCACCTCGGCCACCAGCTTCTCCAGCGACGACTTGGCGTCGCCGAAGAGCATGGAGGTCTTGGGGTCGTAGAACAGCTCGTTCTCGATGCCGGCGAAGCCGGGGTTCATCGAGCGCTTCATCACGATGATGCTCTTCGCCTGATCGACGTTCAGGATGGGCATCCCGTAGATGGGGCTCGACTTGTCGTTGCGGGCGGCGGGGTTCACCACGTCGTTCGCGCCGATGACGAGCGCCACGTCGGCCTGGGGAAACTCGCCATTGATCTCGTCCATCTCCTTGAGCTTCTCGTAGGGAATGTTGGCCTCGGCGAGGAGCACGTTCATGTGGCCCGGCATGCGGCCGGCGACGGGGTGGATGGCGTACTTCACCTCGCCGCCGTTCTTCTCGATGAGGTCGGCGAGCTCGCGGACGGCGTGCTGCGCCTGCGCTACTGCCATGCCGTAGCCGGGGACGACGATGACGCTGTGGGCGTAGCCGAGCTGGAGGGCGGCGTCCTCGGGGGTGACCGAATTCACGGTGAGGCCGGTGGCGGTCTTGGCGCTCTTCTCCACGGGCTTCCCGAAGGCGCCGAAGAGGATGTTCCCGAAGGAGCGGTTCATCGCCTTCGACATCACCATGGACAGGATGAACCCGGACGCACCGTCGAGCGCGCCCGCGATGATGAGCACCTCGTTGCCGATGGCGAACCCGGTCGCCGAGGAGGCGAGGCCGGCATACGAGTTGAGGAGCGAGATGACGACCGGCATGTCGGCGCCGCCGATGGGCAGCACCAAGGAGACGCCCACGAAGAGCGCCAGCACGCACATGAGGTAGAAGGCCCAGGGGGTGAAGGGCTGGTACACGAGCCAGACGAAGAGCCCCAGCGTCGCGGCGAAGAGGATGCCGTTGACGGCGTTCTGGCCCTTGAAGGTGATCGGCACGCCGGGCAGGAGCTCCTGCAGCTTGCCGAAGGCCATGAAGGAGCCGGTGATGGTGAGCGCGCCGAACATCACCTCGAAGCCGAGCGCGGCCATGGTGGGGTGGCCCACGCCCGCGCCGTTGCCGAGCGTGTAGTACTCGGCGATGCCGACCAGCGTCGCCGCCAGCGCGCCGAACATGTGAGAGATGGCGATCCGCTGCGGCATCGCCGTCATCGGCACGAACTGCCCCAGCGGATAGCCGATCGCGGTTCCGAGGGCGAGGCCAGCGACGATCCACTTGTAGTCGACGATCTCGTGCTTGGTGAGCGTCCCGACGATGGCGAGCATCATGCCCATCGCGGCTTGCTGCATGCCCTTGCGCGCGCTGTCGGGCTTGGTGAGGCTGCGCAGGCCGAGGATGAAGAGGACGGACGCGGTGAGGTAGCTCACCTGGGTGAAGAATTCGCCGCCGGTCATGGGACCTTCCCGGGCGCGGCGGGAGCGGCGGGCGCGGCCACCGGCTTCGCCTTCGGGGCGGGACGGAACATGCGCAGCATGCGGTCGGTGATGAGGAAGCCGCCCACCACGTTGATGGTGGCGGCCGTCACCGCGATGAATCCGAGCCAGGTGGCGACCCGGTTCTGATCGGAGCCAGCGGCGACCAGCGACCCCACCAGCGAGATGGCGCTGATGGCGTTCGTCGCGCTCATGAGCGGCGTGTGAAGGAGCGCGGGCACCTTGGTGATGACCTGGAAGCCGACGAATCCGGCCAGGACGAAGACGTACAGCTCGATGATGGAGAAGCCGTGGACCATGCGTGTGTCCCCTCTCTGCGACCCTCGACCTGCGGCCTACGACCGCGAATTCGAACCCGACCGGCGAAGCTCGACCCTCGCGCCGCGACCGGCGAACCTC
>JBBQEB010000025.1:0-30602 GCA_038320275.1 Myxococcales bacterium
CAGGGGCCCTGCTCGCTTCGCTCGCTGTCCCTGCCCTTTCAAATATCCAGGTTCTGGGCGTCGAGGGCGTGCTTCTCGATGAACTCGCGCCTGAGGTCGACGGCGTCGCCCATGAGGACGCTGAAGATCGAGTCGGCGGCCACCGCGTCGTCGACACGCACCTGGAGGAAAGTTCGCTTCACGGGGTCCATGGTCGTCTCCCAGAGCTGTTCCGGGTTCATCTCCCCGAGGCCCTTGTAACGCTGCATGGTCTGCCCGGCGATGGCCCCGCGCTTCAGGCTCTCCACGGCCTGGAACACGTCGGCCACCTCCTCCTCCCCGCCTTCCGTCACCAGGCGGTAAGGGCCCGGACCAATCTCCGCGACGGCGGCGTGCAGCGCAGACAGCTCGCCCCACTCCGGGCCTGACAGGTAGTCGTGGTCGAGCCTCGTCTGGCGCGGGGCACCGGCTACCGTGGTCTCGAAGACGAGGGCGTCGCAGCCATGCTCCTCGTCTCGCTCGATGCGCGCGACCTTCACCTCGAGATCCGGATAGGCGCGCTGTGCGCGGGCGAAGATGGCGTCCGGCTGTGCCTTCAGCCGCTCGTGGTCCTTGAGGAGGTCGAGGTCGAGGTCGCCGAGCTGGATGGCGGCATCGACCACGCGCTTGTCCCGCCGCCGGTCGGCGCGGTCGAGGAGCTCACCGTAAGCGATGGCCTCGCTCGCCAGCTTCTTGAGGTCGTTTCCGGTGATGACGGCCTCTCCCGAGAAGAGCTTCGCCTTCTCCGTCCCGTGCGAGAGGAGAAACTCGTCGAGCGCGCTCTCGTCCTTGAGGTACTGCTCCTTCTTGCCCTTCTGGATCCGGTAGAGCGGAGGCTGAGCGATGTAGAGGTAGCCCTTCTCGACCATGTCGGGCATCTGCCGGAAGAAGAACGTGAGGAGCAGGGTCCGGATGTGCGAACCGTCCACGTCGGCGTCGGTCATGATCACCACCTTGTGGTAGCGGATCTTGCCCACGTCGTACTCCTCGGGGCCGATGCCGGTCCCGAGCGCTGTGATCATCGTCGCGATCTCCTGCGACCCCAGCATCTTGTCGAAGCGCGCCTTCTCGACGTTCAGGATCTTGCCCCGGAGCGGCAGGATGGCCTGGGTGCGGCGGTCGCGGCCCTGCTTCGCCGAGCCGCCGGCGGAGTCGCCCTCCACCAGGAAGAGCTCGCTCTCGCTGGGGTCGCGCGACTGGCAGTCGGCGAGCTTGCCCGGAAGTGAAGCGCCGTCGAGCGCTCCCTTCCTCCGCACCGTCTCGCGCGCCTTGCGCGCGGCGATGCGCGCGCGCGCGGCCTCCGCCACCTTGCCGCAGATGCGCTTCGCCACCCCGGGGTTCTCCTCGAGGTAGGAGCCCAGCCGCTCGTTGAGCATCGTCTCGACGATGCTCTTCGCCTCCGTGTTCGACAGCTTCGTCTTCGTCTGGCCCTCGAAGCTCGCGCCGGGCAGGCGCAGCGCGATGACGGCCGCCAGCCCCTCGCGCATGTCGTCGCCGCTCGGGACGTCGTCCTTCAGATCCTTGAAGAGGTTGTTCTTCTGCCCGTAGGCGTTCACGGTGCGCGTGAGCGCCGTCTTGAAGCCGATGAGGTGGGTGCCTCCCTCGTGGTTGTGGATGTTGTTGGCGAAGGCGAACACCTTCTCGTCGTAGCCGTCGTTCCACTGCAGGGCGATGTCCACCTGCGCCTCGCCTGCGTCGGTCTGCGCGGTGCCCTGCAGCGAGACCGGCGGGTCGAACATCACCTCGCGGTTCTTGTTGAGGTACTTCACGAACTCGCGGATCCCGTCCTTGAAGAGGAACTCGTGGCGCTTCCCGGTGCGCTCGTCCTCCGCGGCGATGGTGAGCCCGGCGTTGAGGAACGCGAGCTCGCGCAGCCGCCCCGCGAGCGTCTCGAACGAGAACTCCTTCGCCTCGAAGATGACGGCGAAGTCCGGCCGGAAGGTGACCTTCGTCCCGTGGCGATGCGTCTCCCCCACCGCGGTCACCTTGCCTGCCGGGTTGCCCCGCTCGTAGCGCTGCGCCCAGACCTTGCCGTCGCGGTAGACCTCGACCTTGAGCCACTCCGAGAGCGCGTTCACGCACGTGACGCCCACGCCGTGGAGTCCGCCCGAGACCTTGTAGGCATTGGAGCCGAACTTTCCGCCCGCGTGCAGCTTCGTCATGACCACGTCGAGCGTGTCCATCCCGACCACGCTCGCGTGAGGGCCGACGGGAATCCCGGAGCCGTTGTCGAGAACGGTGACGGAGTTGTCGCCGTGGACCGTGACCTCGATGCGGTCGGCACGCCCGGCCATGGCCTCATCGACCGAGTTGTCCACGACCTCGTAGACGAGGTGATGGAGGCCTCGCTCGCCCACGTCGCCGATGTACATGTGCGGCCGCTTGCGGACAGCCTCCAGCCCCTCGAGCACCTTGATGTCGTCGGTGCCGTACTCCTCGGGGGGACTCATCGCCTGCGCGGTCGTGCTGCGTTCGACGCTCTCCAGGACAACCTCACTTTTTCCGTAAGGGTTCTAGCAACTTACGCGGCGGGATTGTAGCATGCGGGGCCCTTGTGGGCAACCGTGCGCTCGCACCCGGAGAGATGCCATCGGGAGCGCCGAAGGACTCCTACGCCTCGCGGCGGAAAGAGCCTCCCTCGACGGCGTAGAACACGGTCTCCAGCCCCGCCGCGACCTCCAGCAAGCGCCGGTCGGTCGTGGTGAGGAGCGCCTGCGCCCCCAGTCGCGCCACGTACTCCAGAAGGAACCGGTTCTTGCGTGGATCGAGCTCGGACGAGACGTCGTCCAGGAGGAGGAGCGGGGGACGGCCGTGCGCGGCGCGAAGGTTCTCGATCTCCCCGATCTTGAGCGCCAGGACCACCGCCCGCTGTTGCCCCTGCGAGGCGTACGCCCGGGCACCGTGCGCGCCCAGCGCGAGCTCGAGGTCGTCCATGTGCGGGCCCACGGAGGTGAACCCCCGCTCGCCGTCGCGGCTCGCCCGCGCCTCCAGGGCAGCCTCCAGCGAGGAAGCCGCCTTCGCCTCGCCTCCTCCTGCGATCACGCCGCCCGCGGCTCGGTAGTGGAGCGCCAGGGCAGCGGCACCGGCACCGGAGATCTCGCCGAAGGCGTGAGCCACCCGCGGGGCCAGCTCGGCGAGGAGGGTCGCCCGCCGGACCACGAGCCGCGCACCTGCGCGGACGAGCGGCCCGCGAAAGCTCCGTTCGACGCCCTCGTCGCCCGCGCGCAACGCCGCGTTGCGCGCCCGCAGCGCGCGAACGTACTCGCGCGCCTCCTCGAGCACCGCCGGCCAGCGGTTGAAGGCTGCGCGATCGAGGTGCCTCCTGCGCGCCTCGGGCCCGGCCTTGACGAGCGCCAGGTCGTCTGGCGCGAAGCAGACGGCCGCGGTGCCCTCGAAGTACGTCGCCAGCCGCTCGGCGGAGTCCACCGGTTTCCCATCGAGGAAGGCAGCGCGGCTCCCTGAAGCGACCTCCACGGCCACCTGTCGCCGGCCTCCCGGCCCTGCCACCTCCACCGCGACCCTCGCCCGCTCCGCTCCGAAGCGTACGAGCTCGGCCATCCGGGCAGCCCGCAGCGGCTTGAGCGTCGCGGCGAGGAAGATCGCCTCCAGCAGGTTCGTCTTTCCCTGTCCGTTCTCACCCGCAAGGATCGTCGCGCGCGGCGAAGGCTCGATCACCGCGCGGGCGATGTTGCGGTAGTCCCTCAGCTCGACCGAGATGAGCCGCACGCGTCAGAACGGGGTCGCGGGGGCTTCGGCAGAGCGCCGGCACGGGTCGGCTCGGGCAGGGGCGAAGCCGTTCATCGCAGCTCCGCGATCAGATCCGCATGGGCATCACGACGGCGGTGAAGGCGGTGGCGCTCTCGCCGGCAGGGCGGATGACGCCGGGCGACAGGTCGTCCGCGAGCTCGAGCACCACGTCCTGCACCGCGACCGGCTCCAGCGCGGCCAGGGCCCCGAGCACGTCGATGAGGTACCGCGCGTTGAACCCGATCTTGAGCTCCTCGCCGGTGTACTCGACAGGCAGCTCCTCCTTCGCCTCGCCCAGTTCGGGGTTCTGCGACATGACGCGCATGAGCCCGGACGACAGCTCGAGCTTCACCGCGTGCGCCTTGTCCGAAGACACGAGGGACACCCGGCGGAGCGCATCGAGGAGCCGGTCCCTCCCCACCTGCACGCGCTTCTCCCCGCCTTTGGGGATGACCTGACGGTAGTCGGGGAAGACGCCCTCGATGAGCCGCATGGTGAGCTTCACGTGCGGCCGCTCCACCACCGCGCTGTTCTCGACGAAGGCGAGCCGCGTCTCTCCTTCGCCGGTGCCTTCGAGGAGGAGCTTCTTCATCTCGGCGAGACCCTTGCGCGGGACGATGACGCCTTTCTTCAGGCCCAGCTCGCCGGCCAGAGGCCGCTCGGCCATCGAGAGGCGATGACCGTCGGTCGCCACCGTGCGGAGGATCGGGTCTCCTCCACCGACCGCAGCCCCGGACTCGAAGAAGACGCCGTTCAGGTTGTAGCGCGTCTCGTCCGACGAGACGGCGAAGGAGGTGAGGTCGATGAGGGTGAGCAGCATCCGCGCGTCGATGGCGACGAAGGGCACCTTGTCGAAGCGGGGCCGCGCCGGGAAGTCGTCGGCAGGGAGCCCGACGATGCGGAACTCGGCCGCGCCGCTGCGCAGCTCCAGGTAGTGGTTGGAGGCACGCTTCAGCACCACGTCCTTCTCCGGAAGCGCCCTCACGATCTCGTAGAGCTGCTTGGCCGGGACGGCCACCTTGCCCTCCTTGAGCACCTCGCAGGGATGGTCGCTCGCCACCGAGATGTCGAGGTCGGTGGCGGCCACCGCCAGTCCGCTCCCTTTCCCAGCCTCGAGGAGGACGTGGGAGAGCATCGGCATGGTGCTCTTCCGCTCGGCGATCCCCTGGGACCGTGCCAGCGCCTTCGCGAGCTCCTGCACAGCGATCTTGAGTTCCATGAAAAGGAGATCCTCTCTTTCTCTTCTCTTCGTAAACGTCGTAGGGATCGTGAAGAAGTGGAAAGTCAGCCTTCGGCACCGGAATCACGGAAGGATCCGGCGACGTCAGCTCTCCGATCAGCGTGGGGACGATTTGTGGAGCGAGGTGAGCACCGGGCCGCCAGCCCAGGTCCACCGGGCCCGCCACACGCTGATCGGGCGGTCTTCCACGATCCCGTGCACACGGACGGAGCGTCGAGCCCGGACGCGCTCATCGCCTGAGCTCCGCCGTGAGGGTGGCGACGTCGGTGCCGGTCTTCCCGTCCGCCGCCATGCGCTCACGGACGCGCTTCTCGGCGGCCATCACGGTGGTGTGGTCCTTCTTGTTGAACTTGTTGGCGACGAGCTGCAGCGTCTCTCCGGAGATGGCGCGGCAGAGGTACATGGCGATCATGCGCGGGAGCGCGACCTTCTGCTCGCGGGTGGGGCTGGTGAGCTTCGCCACCGACATCCCGAAGTGGGCGGCCACCACCTCCTGGATCTTCTCGATGGAGGGCTTGTACCCCGGCGGCGGGATCACGTCTCCCAGCACGTCCCGGGCGAGGCTCTCGCTCACGGGCTCTCCCTTCAGCGACGCGCAGGCGGCGACGCGCATCAGGGCGCCCTCCAGCTCGCGAACGTTCGACCTGATGTGGGTGGCGAGGAGGGCGGCCACCTCCGGGGGCAGTTCGATGCGCTCCACCTCGGCCTTCTTGTGCAGGATGGCGGCACGCGTCTCGAACTCGGGAACCGAGATCTGGAGGCGCATCCCCCACTCGAACCGTGAGCAGAGGCGCTCTTCCAGTCCCTCCAGCTCCTTGGGGCTGCGGTCGCTGGAGAGGACGATCTGCACCTGTTCCTCGTGCAGGGCGTTGAAGGTGTGGAAGAACTCCTCCGTCGTCTTTCCCTTCCCGGCCAGGAACTGGACGTCGTCCACGAGCAGCGCCCCGCACTCACGGTACTTCCGGCGGAACTCGGTCATGGCGTTCGCGCCGATCCGGATGGCCTCGATGAAGTCGTTGGTGAAGCGCTCCGACGAGACGAGGGCAACCCGGGCCGAGGGCCTGGATGCCACGATGACGTTCGCGATGGCGTGCAGCAGGTGGGTCTTTCCCAGGCCCGAGTTGCCGTGGAGGAACAACGGGTTGTAGTTGCGGCCGGGCTGGGCGGCGACCGCCTCGGCCGCCGCCACGGCGAAGCGGTTCGACTCGCCCACCACGAAGTTGTCGAAGGTGTAGCGGGGGTTGGGACGTCCGTCGCGCGTAGGCTCGGAAGGCGGCTCCCGCGGGGGACCGCCGCCCGACGCGGCCGAGGTCTGGGGAGCGCGGGCGTGCAGGTCGACGACGAAGCTCAAGGTCTGGCGCTGGCCTCCGAAGAGGTCGTTCAGGACGTCCTTCAGGAATGCGCTGTAGTTGTCCTCCACGAAGTCCCGGTGGAACTTGTTCGGGGCGGCGATCACCAGAGTGTCGCCCTCGAGGCGGTCTGGCCGGAGCCCGGCGAACCAGCGGCCGTAGGTGTCGGGGCTCAGCCTCGTCCGCAGGAGAACGTCGATCCGCGACCAGTGCTCTTCGAGGGCCGTATCGAGCTCCTGGGCGCTGGCGCTGGCGGGCATGCGGTGACTCTCCCTTTCGGGACGACAACGCACGTCTCCAGGCCCCCGGACCGTTGGCCCGGCGGTGGCGAAGTGCGTGGGTTAGTAAGGACGGGGCTCGCTGGCCCGGCGACGATGGCGTGAGGAGTCGGCGCGCAACTTAGCCCCGGCCCGGCGGGTGGATCAAGGGCGCGTTCGGAGCCCGCTGAAAGACCGAGCTTTTCCCAGATGGCGCGAAAGGGGCGCTCGGGCGAGCCGCAGCGGCGAGGCGGATGGCCCTGCAAACCTTGACACGCTGCGAACGATCGTGGAGGTTGCCGCGCCATGAAGCGCACCTATCAACCGAAGAAGGCGAAGAGAAACAGGACGCACGGCTTCCGCCGGCGGTCGAAGAGCCCGGGCGGGCGCAACGTGCTGAAGCGGCGGCGCGCCAAGGGGCGCAAGCGGCTCACGCCCAGCGCTCCCAAGAAGTAGCCGCCGTGTCGAGGACGTGAGGCTGCCGAAGTCTGCGCACCTCACCCTGCGGCGCGAGTTCCTCGCGGTGCAGGAGAGGGGACGCAAGCTGCACTCCAGCGCGTACGTGGTCCTCGCTCTCCCCAACGCGCTCGGCTGCGCGCGCCTCGGCGTGACAGTCTCGCGCCGGGTGGGGAACGCGGTGGTCCGGAACAGGGTGAAGCGCTGGGCGCGCGAGGCCTTCCGCGCGGATCGCGATGCCCTGCCGGCCCTCGACATCGTCCTCATCGCTCGCGGCGGCGCGGCTTCGGCGGGGCTCCTGGCCGCGCAGCGGGCGGTCGCCGCGGCGCGGGCGCCGATGAGGAACCCGTGATGAAAGCCGTCCTGCTCGCGATGCTGCGCGCGTATCAGTGGATCGTCTCGCCGATGCTTCCGCCGGCCTGCCGCTTCCACCCGACCTGCTCCGCCTACGCGGTGGAGGCGATCCGGCGGCATGGGCCCTGGCGGGGAACGTGGTTGGCGATGAAGCGGCTGGCGCGCTGCCAACCGCTGTGCGACGGCGGGCTCGATCCGGTGCCGTGACAGACAGAGCTGGGGAGATGACACGTGGGTCCTGACAATCGCCGGTTCATGATCGCGGCTGCGCTGTGCTTCGCCATCGTGCTGGGCTGGCAACTGCTGTTCCCACCCCCGAAGCGGCCCCCCGCGCGCGCCGGCGCGCCGGACGCGGGTGCCGTCTCGAGCGCAGCGGGCACCGCGGTTGCCCCTCCCGGCGGGGCGCAGGCTCCCGTCCCCGCCGCGAAGCCGGTGCCCAGCGAGCCCGAGAAGCTGGTGCAGCTCGACACCCCGGAGGCTCGCCTCGTCTTCAGCTCGCACGGAGCGGCGCTGAAGAGCTTCGAGCTCAAGGGCACCAAGTTCCGGCGGGCCTCCAAGGGCAAGGACGAGGCGGTGGATCTGGTGCACGTGGCCGAGGGGGACGCCTACCCCGGCTCGATGGTCGCGTCGACCGAGCTGGGCGGGAATGGCGCGCTCAGCGCCGACCCGGCAGCCCGCGCGAGCTGGCGCGTGGCGGCGCAGGACGCGCACAGCGTCACCTTCGAGGGTACGGTGGGCACCGCGGAGGTGCGGAAGAGGTACACGGTCGGGCAAGCTCCCTACGAGATCCGGCTGGAGCTCCACGCCACGTCGCCGGTGAAGGGCGATCTCCTCCTGCTCTATCCCGCCTTCGTGCCGCCCGACGCGCCGAAGGGAGGCTTCTTCTCCGGGGGCGAGGTGGTGGAGGCGGTGACGCCCATGTGCCGGACCGGCGGAAAGACGGTCCGCTTCGGGGGCAAGGAGGCGCGGGAGACGGTGCCCGGTGTCCCGACATGGGTGGGCCTCGATCAGCACTACTTCGTCTCGGCGCTGCTTCCCACCCCGGAGCTGGGCGAGTGCATGTTCTTCCGCGGTCCAGCCGCGGGCGCGACGGGCATGGCGCTCCGGATGCCGCTCGACCGGACCTTGGACGTGGCATTCCGCATCTACAAGGGGCCGAAGCAGGTGGATCTGCTGCGGGCGATCGGCCGCGACCTCGACACGGCGGTGGATTACGGCACCGTCACCAACCTGTTCGCGTTCTTCGCCCGCATCCTGCTGTGGGTCATGCGAACGCTCCAGTCGGTGGTGCGCAACTGGGGCCTCGCGATCATCCTCCTCACCGTGGTGGTGAAGGCGCTGCTCTACCCCCTCACCGCGCGCTCCATGCGGTCGATGAACGAGATGCGGAAGCTGCAGCCCGAGATCGACAAGTTGAAGGCCAAGTTCGGGACCGACAAGGAGAAGCTGAACGCGGCGACGATGCAGATGTACCAGCAGCACAAGGTGAATCCGCTGGGTGGCTGCCTGCCCATGATCATCCAGATGCCGATCTGGTTCGCGCTCTACGCCACGCTGCAGACCTCCGTCGAGCTCTTCCACGAGCCGTTCCTCTGGGTGCGGGATCTGACGCACTTCGACCCCTATTACATCCTGCCGCTGGCCATGGGTGCCTCGAGCTTCCTCATGCAGAAGATCTCGCCGCAGCCGGCCGACAACGCCCAGGCGAAGATGCTGCTGTACTTCATGCCCATTTTCTTCACCTTCATCATGCTGCGGCTGCCGGCGGGGCTCACCCTGTACATCCTCGTGAACAACCTCCTCTCCATCGCACAGCAGCAGTACCTCATGAGGCGGCACGCGGCGCCGGTGCCAGTCAGGGCCTGAAAGGGATCGGGAACGACCATGGCTTACGAGGACCGCGAGAGAGATTTTGGGCCGCCGCCGGTGGAGGCGCCCGAGAAGGTGGCAGCGGCGCGGGCGTTCTGCGAGGAGCTCCTCGCCAGGATGGGGGCGGCGGTGGAAGTCGAGATCCGCGAGACCCCCGAGGCGATTGGGGCGGCGCTGCGCCCCAAGGACGGCAACACGCTCGAGCTCGGCTCGGCTCTGGTAGAGGCCATGCAGGTCCTCGTGAACCGGGTGGCGAACCCCCGGGCGGAGGGGCGCAAGTGGGTGAATCTCGAGGTGGGCGGGTTCGGTGACGAGGCGAGTCCGCTCGTCCGGGCGATGGCGGAGCGGCTGGCCGGCTCGGCGCGACGAACCGGCAAGGTGATGGCGATCGGCCCCATCAGCGCCCGCGAGCGGCGCCAGATCCACCTCGCGCTGGTGGACGTGGAGGGAGTGTCGACGCGGAGCGAGGGCGAAGGACTCTTCCGCACGCTCCTCGTCGTGCCCGACAAGGCCGCCTCTCCCCGTTCTTGATCCTGTCGAGGCTCGGTCGTGCCGCTGCCCGCCGCCTTCGATGAGGCGCTGGAGGCTGGCCTCCGCGAGCTCCGCGTCGGGGTGGACGCGCGCGGGATGGACCTGCTCCACCGCTACGTGGAGCGGTTGCTCTTCTGGAACAGGAAGGTGAACCTCACCTCGGTGGTGGAACCTGCCGAGGTGGCGGAAGTTCACCTGGTCGACTGTCTCGCGCTCCTGCGCTCGATGGACCAAGGCAGGACGGTGCTGGACGTGGGATGCGGTCCCGGTCTACCCGGCGTGGTCTTGGCCTGCGCCTGCCCTACACTGCATGTCACGTGTTGTGACTCCGTCGGTAAGAAGATCGCGTTCGTAAAGAGCGTCTGCGCGGACCTCGGGGTCCCGGTGGACGCGAGGACCGTGCGCGCTACGGGGCGCCCGTTCGACGACGGATTGCCCGCTGCGCAGGTGGTCATGAGCCGGGCCGTAGCCGACCCGGTGCGGTGGCTCCCACTCGGGCGGGGCTACCTTACGGAAGGCGGCCGGCTCCTGGCGATGCTTGGCGGGGGGACGGATGACGCGGAGTTGGTGCGCCTTGGACGGCAACACGGCCTGCGGCTCGCGGGGAGCGATCGCTTCCGGCTCCCCAGGTCAGGGGCCCTCCGCTGTGTCGCAACCTTCGTCGAGGCGGGTGAACGGCTGCTGCTCGAGCCCCGCTAGCCCCTCCCCGAGGCAAGGCTGGGGAGGTGTGTCCGGGCGAGGTGGTCTGAGGGTTCCACGTGGAACGCGGTTTGCGGTACAGACGTGTTCCACGTGGAACACCCCACCGCCCTACCGGCGCGGTGAGGTCCGAGGGAAGGCGAGGATGAGGGGAAGCCCGACCGTCATGCCGAGCAGACCAGTGAGGTTGCAGCGATGACCCGCGTCGTCACGGTGGCGAACCAGAAGGGCGGCGTGGGGAAGACCACCACCGCCGTGAACCTCGCCGCATCCCTGGCCGCCGCCGAGCGAAGAACGCTCCTGGTGGATCTCGATCCGCAGGGAAATGCCGGGTCGTCCCTCGGGGTGACGAGGGACGAGGTGGAAGGGAGCGTTTACGAGGTCCTTCTCGATGGTCGCCCTCTGCGGGAAGTGGTGCGCCGGACCGAGCTCAAGTTCCTGGATCTCGTCCCGGCCAGCCGACACCTGGTGGGCGCCGAGCTGGAGCTCGCCGGCGAGGAGCGCCGGGAGAGGCGGCTCGCCGAGGCGATGGCGGGAGCGATCGCGCCCTACGACTTCGTCCTCATCGACTGTCCCCCCTCTCTCGGCCTGCTCACCCTCAACGCCCTGGTCGCCGCGCACGGAGCGCTCATCCCATTACAGTGCGAGTACTTCGCCCTGGAGGGTCTCGCGGATATCCTCCGCACCCTCGAGCTCGTCCGGGAGAGCGCCAACCCCGAGCTGCACGTGGACGGCATCGTCCTCACCATGCACGCCGCCAACAACCTGGCCGGGCAAGTGGAGGCCGAGATCCGGACACACTTCAAGAAGGAGGTCTTCAAGACAGTGATCCCGAGAAACGTGCGCCTGTCCGAGAGCCCGAGCCACGGCAAACCGATCCTGCTTTACGACGTCGCCTCCAAGGGGTGCCAGAGCTACCTGGAGCTGGCGCGTGAGTTCGTCCGTCGCTCCGCCCGGCTGAGGAGGGCTGCCTGATGTCGCTCTCCGACCGCCGGCGCCCCGCCCTCGGGCGCGGCATGGCAGCCCTGCTTCCCAACGCGCGCGCTCCCTCTCCTGCCCAGCGGCCCGCGGGGCGAGGGCTGCTCACCCTCCCCATCGAGGCGATCGAGCGCAGCCCTGGGCAGCCCCGCAAGCGCTTCGACGACGCGCGGCTGGAAGAGCTCGCTGCCTCGATCCGCACGCACGGGGTGGTGGCGCCCATTCTCGTGCGCCGCAGCGGAGAAAAGTACCGGATCGTGGCGGGCGAGCGCCGCTGGAGGGCGGCCCAGCGGGCCGGCCTGCGGGAGATCCCAGCGGTCGTCCGCGATGTCACCGACACCGAGGCCTTCGAGATCGCCCTCGTCGAGAACCTTCAGCGGGCCGACCTGAACGCCATCGAAGAGGCGGAGGCGTTCCGAAGCCTCATCGATGAGCACGGTCTCACGCAGGAGGGGATCGCTGAGCGAGTCGGGAAGGAGCGCTCCACGGTCTCGAACGCTCTGAGGCTCCTGAGGCTGCCGGTGGATGTGCGTGACGCGGTGCGTCAGGGTGCGCTGGACATGGGCCACGCACGCGCCCTGCTGACCCTCGAGGGGGAGGAGCCTATCCGCAAGGCAGCGGCCCAGGTCCTTCAGGATCGCCTCTCGGTACGGGCCACCGAATCGCTCGTCCGCCACCTCTCCGGCGCCTCGCCGCGCCCGAAGCGCGCCAAGCCTCCGGATTCACCGGCCATCCGCGCCGTCGTGCAGCGACTGGAGCACCGCCTGGGCTGCAGGTGCCGGCTCATCCCGAGCTCCGAAACTGGTGGAAGGCTTGAATTTGACTACACTTCCCTGGAGGAGTTGGACGGAATACTCGCGCGCATCGGGGCGTAGTATGGGCTCCGAGCGCGGGAGGCCCGCCCGCGACGTGGTGACACTCCATCGAGGCAACATGGCTTTCTGGACGAACAAGCCCCGGGACCCGGCGCCGGACGACGCTTACGCCATTCCCGAGCGCGCCGAGCCCATCCCCCCACCCCCGAAACGCGAGGAGCCGCAGCCCATGCCCATGCTGAAGCGAGACGACGTCCCCACCACCGCGGCCTCGAGCGACCTCAACGCGCTCCTCGGCCGAGGATCGGAGTTCGACGGGAAGCTGACCTTCGAAGGCACCGTCCGGATCGACGGCAAGTTCACCGGCAGCATCGTGACGAACGACGTACTGGTGGTGGGCGAGGGGGCGAAGATCTCCGCCGAGATCACCTGCGGGACGATCATCGTCCACGGCGAGGTGAACGGGAACATCCGGGCGAAGAACGCGATCGAGCTGCACCATCCGGCCCGCGTGCGCGGCAACGTCGAGACCCCTTCGCTCATGGTCGAGAAGGGCGTCCTCTTCGAAGGTCAGTCGAAGATGGAGAACATCGACAAGGGCGCTCCGGCGAGGCCCGGACCTGGCGGTCCCACCGGCGCTCCGCCGCCCATCGCCGCCGTCAAAGGCTGACGAACCGAAAAGGGGGCTCCAGGCGGAGCCCCCCTTTCCGCGAGCCGCTGCGAAGCGGTCGCGAGAGGTTCAATTCACCTTCACTTGGATGGCGCGGGGCTTCGCCTCGGCCTTCTTCGGGAGGTGCACCGAGAGCACTCCGTGCTTCGCCTCGGCGCCGATCTTCTCCGCGTCCACCGTGGCCGGCAGCGAGAAGGAGCGGGTGAACGTTCCGTACCGGCGCTCCACCCGGTGATAGTTCTCGCGCTTCGCCTCGAGCTCCAGCTTGCGCTCGCCCCGGAGCGTCAGGACGCCGTTCTCGAAGCGGATGTCCACGTCCTTCGGGTCCACGCCGGCGAGGTCGAAGTGGAGCGTGAGCCCGTCCTCGTCCTCGTAGATGTCACAGGCGGGAGTCCATCCCACCGACTCACCGCTCGTGCTCCCCACACGGTCCTCGAAGATGCGGTTCATCTCGCCCTGAAGGGCTTGAAGGTCGCGCAGCGGGTCCCACCTCGTCAGCATCGCCATGTTCTCACTCCTTTTTTTGCCGTTCTCGGGTCAAGGGACAACGTAAGGCAGGTCCGGAAGGTGTCAAACGGCTGCTGCGGGAGTGCGCCGAGCGGGCGTAAACGCGCAGACTCTCTAGGGGATTACGGCAGAAAGTCGCTTGACCCGCCGCGCTGCCCCGTGCTACGTGGGCCGCCCTCCTATGACTTCTGGATCCATCGCCCGGCGGTACGCGAAGGCGCTCTTCGACCTCGCCCCCGACAGCACCCGCATGCAGGCCTGGACGGACGCCCTGCTCGCCCTCGAGAGAGCGCTCGCGGGCTCGGCCGAGCTGCGCGACGTGCTGGTGAACCCTGCCTTTTCGCGGGGTCAGCGTCGCGCCGTCGTCGCCCAGCTGGCGGAGGCGCTTCGGTTCGACCCGGAGCCCACCAACCTTCTCTTCCTCCTCGGCGACCGGAACCGGCTCGACCAGCTCGACGCCATCATCCGGTTCTTCGGCGCGCTCGCCGACGCCAAGCTCGGCCGGGTGCGCGCGAAGCTCACCTCCGCCACCCCGCTCGACGACCGCACCGCACAGGCCATCTCCGACAAGCTTGCCCGCGCCACCGGCGCCCAGGTGATCCTCGACCGCCAGGTGGACGCCGCGCTGGTCGGAGGAGCAGTCGCCGAGGTGGGGAGCCTCACCTACGACGGCTCGATCCGCACCCAGCTCGAGGCGCTCCGGCGCACCCTCAAGGCCTGAACCCCTTTCGCAGCTCGCATCCGGAGAACGCACCATGGACATCCGCGCCGACGAGATCAGCCGCATCATCCGCGACCAGATCAAGGACTACGGCAAGAAGGTCGAGGTCGCCGAGACGGGCACCATCCTGTCGCAGGCGGACGGCGTCGCGCGCGTCTACGGCCTCGCCGGCGCAGCGGCCGGCGAGCTGCTCGACTTCCCCGGCGGGGTGCGAGGGCTCGTCCTCAACCTCGAGGAGGACAACGTCGGCGTGGCGGTCATGGGAAGCTACGAGCACATCCGCGAGGGCGACACGGTGAAGCGCACCGGGCGCATCGCCGAGGTGCCGGTGGGCGAGGCGCTGCTGGGCCGGGTGGTGGACGGCCTCGGCCTGCCCATCGATGGGCGGGGCCCCATCGCCGCCACCCAGACCCGCAAGATCGAGATCAAGGCGCCCGGGATCGTGCAGCGCAAGAGCGTGCACGAGCCTATGCAGACGGGCCTCAAGGCGATCGACGCCCTCGTGCCGATCGGGCGCGGACAGCGCGAGCTCATCCTGGGCGACCGACAGACCGGCAAGACGGCGGTCGCCATCGACACCATCCTCAACAACAAGGGGAACAACCTCGTCTGCGTCTACGTGGCCATCGGCCAGAAGCAGTCCACCGTGGCGCGCGTGGTCGACCGTCTGAAGCAGGGCGGCGCCATGGACTACAGCATCGTGGTGGCCGCGAACGCCTCCGACCCTGCGCCGCTGCAGTACCTCGCGCCCTACACCGGCGTCACCATGGGCGAGTACTTTCGCGACAGCGGCCGCCACGCGCTCATCATCTACGACGACCTCTCGAAGCACGCCGTCGCCTACCGGCAGCTCTCCCTCCTGCTGCGCCGCCCGCCAGGCCGCGAGGCGTACCCGGGCGACGTCTTCTATCTCCACAGCCGGCTCCTCGAGCGAGCCGCCAAGCTCTCCGACAAGGAGGGCGGGGGATCGCTCACCGCGCTCCCCATCATCGAGACCCAGGCCGGGGACGTGTCGGCCTACATCCCGACGAACGTCATCTCCATCACCGACGGCCAGATCTTCCTCGAGACCGACCTCTTCAACTCCGGGGTCCGGCCGGCCATCAACGTGGGCATCTCCGTCTCTCGGGTGGGCGGTTCGGCGCAGATCAAGGCCATGAAGCAGGTGGCCGGCTCCCTCAAGCTCGAGCTCGCGCAGTACCGCGAGCTGGCCGCCTTCGCCCAGTTCGGCTCCGACCTCGACAAGGCCACCCAGGACACGCTCGCTCGCGGAGAGCGGCTGGTCGAGCTCCTGAAGCAGGGCCAGTACAGCCCGCTCTCGGTCGCAGACCAGGTCATCCAGATCTACGCCGCCACGACCAAGGACGAGACCGGGATCAACTGGATCCGCAACATCCCGGTCGAGGCGGTGACCCGCTACATGAAGGAGCTCCTCGAGTTCCTCGGCGGCCGCCACCCGGAGATCTCCGCCAAGATCGCCGAGAAGAAGGCGCTCGACGACGACCTCCGCCGCGCCCTCGACGCCGCCCTGGTGGAGTTCCGCGGCATCTTCAGCGCCGCAGTGCCCGCGTAGCCGGCAGCGCCTTTCGAGAGGTTCCCGTGCCCTCCCTTCGCGACATCCGGACCCGCATCGGGTCGGTCAAGAACACGCGCCAGATCACGCGTTCGTTCAAGATGGTCTCGGCCGCCAAGCTGCGCCGGGCCCAGGAGGCGGTCACGCGCGCCCGCCCCTACGCCCAGCTCCTCGAGCGGGCGCTCGGCAACGTGGCCGCCCGCGCGACCTCCGACGGCGAGGCCGGCCACCCGCTCCTCACCGCGAGGCCGGTTCGGCGGGTGGAGCTCCTCCTCCTCACCAGCGACCGCGGGCTGGCGGGCGGCTTCAACTCCAACGTCAACCGCCGCGCGCTCCGGTTCATGACCGAGGGCGCGGATCGCTACGGCGAGATCCTGCTCTCCACCATGGGCCGCAAGGCGCGCGACTTCTTCCGCGCCCACAAGATGCCGCCCCGCAAGGAGTACGCGGGAATTCACCAGAGCCTCTCCTACGGGCGGGCCTCCGAGATCGCGGCAGAGCTCACGGCCCGCTACCTCGCCGGCGAGGTGGACGCCATCTTCCTCGTCTACAACGAGTTCAAGAGCGCGATTGCCCAGCAGGTGGTGGTCCGCCAGCTCGTCCCGGTGGAACCCGGCCCCAGCCAGACCTCCGCCGCGGGGTACGACTTCATCTTCGAGCCCGGGCGAGAGGCGCTGCTCGCGGAGCTGCTGCCCAAGCACCTCGCCACCCAGGTCTGGCGAGCGCTCCTGGAGTCGGCGGCGAGCGAGCACGGCGCCCGGATGACCGCGATGGAGGCGGCCACCAAGAACGCCGAGGACGTCATCGCGGCGCTCACCCTCCAGTACAACCGCGCGCGCCAGGCCTACGTCACGAAGGAGCTCATGGAGATCGTGAGCGGCGCCGAGGCGCTCAAGTAGTCCTGAAAGGAAACGGACATGGCCATCGAGATTGCACGGCAGGACGGCAAGATCACCCAGGTCATCGGGCCGGTCGTCGACATCGAGTTTCCGCCCGGCGGGCTGCCGGAGATCTACACGGCGCTGACCATCACCAACCCCGCCATCGACGCGCGGGCGCAGAACCTGGTGGTGGAGGTCTCGCAGCACCTCGGGGAGAACACCGCCCGCTGCATCGCGATGGACTCCACCGACGGCCTCGTGCGCGGGATGCCCGTGATGAACACGGGCGCCAACATCACCATGCCGGTGGGCTCGGCGGTGCTGGGGCGCATCCTCAACGTGGTGGGCGACCCGGTGGACGAGCGCGGTCCGGTGAACGCGACGAAGCGCAATCCCATCCACCGCGCCCCGCCGACCCTCGTCGAGCAGAGCGTCAAGATCGAGGCCTTCGAGACCGGCATCAAGGTCATCGACCTCCTCGCCCCGTACCTCCGCGGCGGAAAGATCGGCCTCTTCGGCGGCGCCGGCGTGGGGAAGACGGTGCTCCTCATGGAGCTCGTCAACAACGTCGCCAAGGCGCGCGGCGGCTTCTCCGTCTTCGCCGGCGTGGGCGAGCGCACGCGCGAGGGAAACGACCTCTACCACGAGATGATGGATTCTGGAGTCATCGACTCCAACGACCTCTCCAAGAGCCAGTGCGTGCTCGTGTACGGGCAGATGAACGAGCCGCCCGGCGCGCGCGCGCGCGTCGCCCTCTCGGCCCTCGCCATCGCGGAGTACTTCCGCGACGAGGAGAGCCGGGACATGCTCCTCTTCATCGACAACATCTTCCGCTTCACCCAGGCCGGCTCCGAGGTCTCGGCGCTCCTCGGCCGCATCCCGTCCGCGGTGGGCTACCAGCCGACGCGCACCACCGAGATGGGTGAGCTGCAGGAGCGCATCACCTCCACCAGCAAGGGGGCCATCACCTCGGTGCAGGCCATCTACGTACCCGCCGACGATCTCACCGACCCCGCGCCGGCGACCGCGTTCGCCCACCTGGACGCCACCACGGTGCTCTCCCGCAAGCTCACCGAGATCGGCATCTACCCGGCGGTGGACCCGCTCGACTCGACCAGCCGCATCCTCGACCCGCTGGTGCTGGGCCAGGAGCACTACCAGACCGCGCGCAACGTCCAGGAGACGCTCCAGACCTACAAGGAGCTGCAGGACATCATCGCCATCCTGGGGATGGATGAGCTCTCCGAGGGCGACAAGCTGGTCGTGGCGCGCGCGCGGAAGATCCAGCGCTTCCTCTCGCAGCCCTTCCACGTGGCGGAGCAGTTCACCGGCAACCCCGGCAAGTACGTGAAGCTCGCCGACACCATCCGCGGCTTCAAGGAGATCGTCGACGGCAAGCACGACGACCTCCCCGAGCAGGCCTTCTACATGGTGGGAACCATCGAGGAGGCGGTCGAGAAGGCGAAGAAGCTCGCCGCCGGGTGAACCATGCCGCTCACGCTCGAGATCGTCACCCCGGAGCGCCGCGTGGCGCAGGTCACGTGCGACGAGGTGCGCGCGCCCGGGACGGAGGGCGGCTTCGGCATCCGCCCGGGCCATGCCAGCTTCATGTCGGCGCTGGAGCCGGGCCGGCTCACCCTCGTCACCGGGGCCACGGAGGAGCACTACGCGATCGGCGGCGGCTTCCTCCAGGTCGAGAACGATCGGGTGGTGGTGCTGGCCGAGGGCGCCGCGCGCCGAGACGAGATCGACGTCGCGGCGATACGCCAGGAGCTTGCCGAGGCCACCGAACGGCTGCGCAGGAGCATCGACGGCGACGAGGGGCGGTCCGCCGAGGCCGCCAAGGTGCGGCGCGCCACCGCGTGGCTCACCGTCGCGGGGGGGTGACGCGATGGGCGCGCGGCTGCGCCAGCTCGCGCTGCTCACGGCCGCCGCCTTTGGCTGCGCGACGGCTCGGCCACCCGAGGCGCTCCCAGCCCCGCCTCCTCCTCGGGTCGCCCTCATCCAGCCCGAGCTCGAGCTATGGATGGAGGGGACGCGCGACGTCTCCGCGGAGGAGTCGGGCCGCGCGCTCGCGGAGAGCCGCGCCGCCCTCGAGTCCGCCCTCCAGGGCCGGGGGCTCGACGATCCCGAGCCCGACGCGCTGCTCCTCGTGCGCGCGCGGGAGGTGAAGCGCACGGCCGAGCGCAAGACGCGCCAGGCCTGGTCGGCGGTGGCCTTCGTGGTGGGGATCGTGGCGGTGGTGGTGGCTGCGGCGGCGCTCTCCTCGCGCGGAAAGCAGCGCCCGCCCGCACCCGGCCGTGCCGTCGCTCCGGCTCCTCCGCCCGGCGGACGCGGCCCCGGCCCGTATGCGCCCCGGCTCTACCCTGCGCCGCCGCCGCCCTTCGGGCTCGAGCTCGGATTCGCCGTGCAGATCCCTGCCTTGTCCCCGCCCCCGCCGCCCGAGGCGCTCCCGATGGAGGAGGTGCTCGCCTCCCGCGGCTGGTTCGACGGGGACGCGGTGGAGCTGACCCTCGAGCTCACCGACGCCCGCACCGGGGAGCTGCGCTGGTGGAGAACGGTGCGGGACGACGTCGATCCGGCGAGCCCCGAGGCGATGGCGAGGCTCCTCGACCGAGCCCTCGCGGGAGCCCCGCTGGACGCCGGCGCCCGCGCGAGAACCGTGGAAAACGGCGCTGAAAAAGGCTAGAGATCTCTCTTTTCGCGGGCCCGTCTCGCGCCCCTCGAACAGGTCCGAGCCGACGATGCCCGAAGAGACACCGCCCTCCGCGCCGCCACCTCCCCTGGACGCGTCCCCCCCGCCTCCAGCCCCGCCCGACGGCCATCGGCCCCAGGTCAACATCGAAGACGAGATGCGACGGTCGTATCTCGACTACTCGATGTCGGTCATCATCGGGCGGGCCCTGCCGGACGTCCGCGACGGCCTCAAACCCGTGCACCGCCGCGTCTTGTACGCGATGCATACCGAGGGGCTCCACCACAACAAGCGCTATTCCAAGTGCGCCGGCGTGGTGGGTGAGGTGCTGAAGAAGTACCACCCTCACGGCGACGCCTCCGTCTACGACGCGCTGGTGCGGCTCGCGCAGGAGTGGAACCTCCGCTATCCGCTGGTGGACGGGCAGGGAAACTTCGGCTCGGTGGACGGCGACCCAGCGGCCGCCTACCGGTACACCGAGTGCCGCCTGGAGAAGATCGCCGACTGGCTCCTCGCCGACATCGACAAGGAGACGGTGGAGTGGGGGCCGAACTTCGACGACCAGACGCAGGAGCCGCTGGTGCTGCCCGCCCGGTTCCCCAACCTGCTCGTGAACGGGTCCTCGGGAATCGCGGTCGGCATGGCGACCTCCATCCCGCCGCACAACATGGGCGAGGTCATCGACGCTGCGATCCACCTCGTCGCGAATCCTCGCTGCACGGTGTCGGAGCTCATGCGCTTCGTGCCCGGGCCCGACTTTCCCACCTCCGGCATCATCCTCGGACGCGACGGCATCCGGCAGGCGTATGAGACCGGCCGCGGCACCGTCTCGGTGCGCGCGCGCACCACCATCGAGGTGCACCCCAAGACCGAGCGCGAGTCGATCATCGTCACCGAGATCCCGTACCAGGTGAACAAGGCGAAGCTCGTCGAGCACATCGCGAACCTCGTCCGGGACAAGAAGCTGGAGGGGATCAGCGATCTCCGGGACGAGTCCTCGCGCGAGGGCATGCGGGTCGTCATCGAGCTGAAGCGCGATGCGATGGCGCAGGTCGTGCTCAACAACCTGTATGCGCACACCGCGCTGCAGAGCGGCTTCGGCATCACCCTGCTGGCCATCGACGGCGGGCAGCCGCGGGTCCTCACGCTGAAGGAGATGCTGGAGCGGTTCGTCGCCCATCGGCGCGACGTGGTGACGCGCCGCACGCGCTACGAGCTGCGGCAGGCGCGCGCACGCGAGCACATCCTGCTCGGGCTGCAGATCGCGCTCGACCACCTCGACGAGATCATCGAGCTCATCCGCCGCGCCGCCGATCGCGAGGTGGCGCGCGAGGGGCTCATGGCCCGCTTCGGGCTCTCCGAGCTCCAGGCCAAGGCCATCCTCGAGATGCAGCTCCAGCGCCTCACCGGCCTCGAGCGGCAGAAGATCGTCGACGAGCTGGCCGAGGTGCAGCAGACCATCTCCCGCCTGAAGGAGATCCTCGCCTCCGAGGCGGTGCTCTTCGAGGTCATCGTGGGCGAGCTGCGCGAGGTGCGGCAGCTCTTCGCCGACGCGCGCCGGACCGAGATCCAGGTCGACGCCGCCGACCTCGACTACGAGGACCTCATCGCCGAGGAGGAGATGGTCGTCACCATCTCGCACCTCGGCTACGTGAAGCGGAACCCGGTCTCCCTCTACCGTGCGCAGCGGCGCGGCGGGCGCGGCAAGACCGGCGCCGGGGCGCGCGAGGAGGACTTCCTCGAGAGCCTCTTCGTCGCCTCCACGCACTCCTACCTCCTCGTCTTCACCGACAAGGGGCGCGTCTACTGGCTCAAGGTCCACGCCATCCCGCAGGCCTCGCGGGCCGCGCGCGGCAAGCCCATCGTGAACCTCGTCCAGCTCCTGCCGGGCGAGAAGGTTGCCGCCATCCTGCCGGTCCGACAGCTCCCGGAGCCTGTGCCCGGCGCCGACGAGGCGCTCGATGCCGAAGCGAACGCCGCGGCCGAGCTGGCCGAGAAGCAGGCGGTCGCGGCGAGCGGTGCCTTCGTGTTCGTTGCGACGCGCAAGGGCATCATCAAGAAGACGAGGCTGGAGGCGTTCAGCCGCCCGCGCACCGCCGGCATCATCGCGCTCGGCATCGAGGACGGCGATGCGCTCATCGCCGCGCGGCTCACCGACGGCGCGTCGCACGTGCTCCTCTCCACCGCGCAGGGCATGGCCATCCGCTTCGAGGAGACCGACGTGCGGCCCACCGGGCGCGGCGCCTACGGCGTGAAGGGGATCACCCTGGCGGACGGCGACGAGGTGGTCTCGGCGGAGGTGGTGCACACCACCGGCGAGGGCGAGGCCGCGCCCACCATCCTCACCGTCACCGCCAACGGCTACGGCAAGCGCACCGAGCTCGCGGAGTACCGGCTCCAGAGCCGCGGCGGCAAGGGCATCATCACCATCAAGACCACCGAGCGGAACGGCGCGGTGGTGTCGGCCGGAACCGTCCTCGACGTCGAGGAGGTGATGCTCATCACCAACAAGGGCATGCTCATCCGCATGCCGGCGCGGGGGATCAGCGTCATCGGCCGCAACACGCAGGGCGTCCGGCTCATCACGGTCGAGTCGCGCGACGAGCAGGTGGCAGGCGTCGCCCGCGTCGCGGAGACGAGCCCGGAGGCCGCCGCCGCGGGGGTGGACGAGGAGGCGGAGGGCGAGGCGCCGCTGGAGACCGCCGCCGTCGAGGAGGCGGAAGGCGAGCCCGAGGACGGGGAAACGAGCTAGCCTTTCAGGCGAGCAGGAGCGAGGGCGCAGCCCTCGGGATGACAGGCGAGCAAAGCGAGCCCGCCGGGCGGCGTTTCGACGCGGGCGAAGACCGCGTTGGAACGCTAAGGGCCCCGGCGAGCAGGAGTGAGGCTCCGGCCAGCTTTGCTGGACGGAGCGAGGGCGCAGCCCTCGGGACCCAATGGACCAGCACAACAGCGAGAAGCTCTTCGCCCGCGCCAACGAGCTCTTCCCCGGCGGGGTCAACAG
Source organism: Myxococcales bacterium (assembly GCA_038320275.1). Classification (GTDB taxonomy): domain Bacteria; phylum Myxococcota; class Myxococcia; order Myxococcales; family Anaeromyxobacteraceae; genus Anaeromyxobacter_A. The sequence continues at coordinate 22,362 of JBBQEB010000025.1, forward strand.
CCCCGTGCGCGCCTTCCGGGGCGTGGGGGGGACGCCGCGCTTCATCGCGCGCGGCAAGGGCTCGCGCATGTGGGACGTCGACCACAACGCGTACATCGACTACGTCGGCTCGTGGGGCCCGCTCATCCTGGGCCACTGCCCGCCCCTGGTGATGCGTGCGGTGCAGGACGCGCTGCGCGAGGGGTCCTCCTTTGGCGCCCCCTCGCCGCGCGAGATCCGCCTCGCCGAGCTGGTGCACGCGCGGGCGCCCTGGATCGAGAAGATGCGCTTCGTCTCCTCGGGAACCGAGGCGACCACCGCCGCCATCCGCCTCGCGCGCGGCTTCACCGGCCGGGACGACTTCCTCAAGTTCGACGGGTGCTACCACGGTGCGGGCGATTCACTGCTCGTCAAGGCGGGATCGGGCGTCGAGACCCTCGGCTTGCCCGACTCGCCAGGCGTCCCGGCCGACCTCGCCAGGCACACCCTCACCCTCCCCTGGAACGACCTCGGCGCGGTGGAGCGGCTCTTCGCCGAGCGCGGTGAAACGCTCGCGGCGGTCATCACCGAGCCGGTGGTGGGCAACATGGGCGTGCTGGTGCCCCGGCCCGGCTTCCTGGAGGGGCTCGCGGCGCTCTGCGCGAAGCACGGCGCCCTCTTCATCGTGGACGAGGTGATGACGGGCTTCCGGCTCGCTCCCGGCGGAGCCTGCGAGCTCTTCGGGATCCGGCCCGACCTCGTCGCCTTCGGCAAGGTGATCGGCGGCGGGCTTCCGGTGGGCGCCTTCGGCGGACGGGCCGAGGTGATGGACCGCATCGCGCCGGCGGGGCCCATCTACCAGGCGGGCACGCTCTCCGGGAACCCCATGGCCATGGCGGCAGGCACGGCCACGCTGGAGGCCCTCGAGCCGCGCTCCTACGCACGGCTGGAGGAGCTCGGCGCGCGGCTCCAGGCGGGTCTCGCCGAGGCGGCCGCCGCAGCCGGGGTACCGGTCCAGGTGAACCGCGTCGGCTCCATGCTCACCGTCTTCTTCTCGGAGGAGCCGGTCTTCGACGCCGCCTCGGCGCGGAAGAGCGACGCCAGGCGGTTCGGCCGCTTCTTCCACGCCATGCTGGAGCGCGGGGTCTACCTCCCGCCCTCCCAGTTCGAGGCGGCGTTCGTCTCGGTGGCCCACTCGGACGATGACGTCGAGCAGACCCTGGTGGCCGCGCGGGAGGCATTCGCCGCAGCGCGGGGGTGAGCTGGCGGACGCATTTGGCGCTCCCCCGAGGTCATTGACGCATCCCCCACCCCCTGCTATACGGCGGTGCCCTCCCGACCTTGAAATCTCCAAGGAATCCGCGCGGGAGAGCGGAGACGGCCATGCCCGAACCGGAAGATCGTGACCGCCGGGACGAGGGCGACGGCCGCTCCAACCTGGCCCGGGGCTACCAGGCTTCGGCGCCCTACATCGCCGCCTCCACGCAGCTCGTGGGAGCGGTCGGGGTCTTCGCCTTCCTGGGCTGGCTCGTCGACAAGAAGCTCGGCCACGAGACGCCCTGGGTCCTGGTGATCGGAGCGGTCCTCGGCATGGTGGGGGGCTTCATCAGCTTCTTCAAGACGGTGCTCGGCAAGAAGGTATCGTGACCCGCCCCGTGTCCCTCGCCCTCCTGCTCACCTTCTTCGCGATCGCGGGCGCCCTCCTCTCCGGGGCGCACCGCCGCGGTGCGCTCCTCGGCGCCGGAGGGTCCTCCTTCACGGCGCTCGCCTCGCTCCTCCTCCTGCGGGCGTCCTCACGCGCTCGCCGACCCATGCAGGCGGCCGTCGCGGTGATGGCACTCTCCTTCCTCGTCCGGATCCTCCTCGTCGCGCTCGGGACGGCGCTCGTGGTCCGCGCCGGCGAGAGCGTCCCCGGCTTCGTGGTGGCCTTCTTCGTCCCGTTCTTCCTCTTCGCCGCGCTCGAGGGCGCGTACGTGCACGCCCTCGGACGCACCTCGAGAACCGCATGACGAGCCTCCTCGCCGCCCTCCTCCTGGCGCTCGCCGCGCCCCAGCACGCTGAGCCCGCCTCGCCCGCGGTGGACACCGCGCCGCACGGCGCGCCGGGCGTATCCAGGGGTGCCGAGGGACACCCGGTGAAGGGCCACGCCCCGGCCGGCCTGGAGCAGGAGCTCCGGACGATGGAGTCGGAGGGGAGCGGCGAGCACGAGGAGACCCTCGCCGGCGCGCTCCTGAGCCACGTGTCCGACGGCTATCTCCTCGAGTATCCCGGGGTGTGCCACGGGGGGTTCCAGTGGAACTGCGAGACGAACCTGAAGCACGTCTTCGGCAGCGCGCTCGTCTTCGGCCGCCTCGACATGACGCCCACCAAGCACACCCTCGCGCTCTGGCTCGCCTCGGTCCTGCTCGTCGCCCTGTTCCTCCTGGCGGGCCGGAAGCGCGCCCTCGTCCCGCGCGGCCTCTACAACTTCCTCGAGCTCCTGGTGCAGTTCGTCCGGGACGAGATCGCGGTGAAGAACATCGGCGCCGAGGACGCGGCCCGCTTCACGCCCTTCCTCTGCACCGCTTTCTTCTTCATCCTCATCGTGAACCTGCTCGGCCTCCTGCCGTGGTCGGCCACCGCGACCGCCAACATCAGCGTCACGCTGGTGCTCGCGGTCTTCACGTTCCTCGCCACGCAGTGGGCCGCCATCCGCTCGCAGGGGGTGAGCGGCTACCTCGCGCACCTCACCGGCGGCGTCCACTGGGGTCTTTGGGTCATCATGGTTCCGGTGGAGGTGCTAGGGCTCTTCACGAAGCCCTTCGCCCTCACCATCCGGCTCTTCGCGAACATGCTCGCGGGCCACTTCGTCATCCTCTCCCTGCTCGGGCTCATCGTCGTGCTGAAGTCGCCGCTCATTGCGCTCGGCTCGGTGCCGATGGCGCTCGCCATCTTCATGCTCGAGCTCTTCGTGGCCTTCGTGCAGGCCTACATCTTCACCATGCTCTCCTCGCTCTTCATCGGTCAGGGGCTCACGCACCATGGCCACGACGAGGAGGGGCACGGCCACGCCGCGCCCGGCATGGGCTCGGTCGATCACGGTTCTCACGTGGCCGGGAAGGCTCCCGGCCATGGGTAGTCGAGCGCGGTACGCGCCACGGGTGGCGGCCCGTTCCTCCCGCCGTCGCAGTCCTCTCGAAAGGCAACGCCCATGAGCTCCGTCGCACTCGCCTTCCTCTCCGCCGGCTTCGGCGCCGGCCTCGCCGTCATCGGGGCCGGCATCGGCATCGGCCGCCTCGCCGCCGCCGCCATGGAAGGCTCCGCCCGCCAGCCCACCGCCACCGGCGACATCCGCACCTCGATGATCATCGCGGCCGCCCTCATCGAGGGCGTGACGCTGTTTGCCATCGTGGTCTGCATGATGCTCGCGCTGAAGACCGCCTGAGTCGCCCGGGAGGGCGCCTTCGCGGGCGCCCTCCATCCCTCCCTTCCGGAGACGCCCATGAACCCCTTCGCGCTCCAGCCGGCCCTCGCCGCCGGCATCATGGACCTGAACCCCGGCCTCTCTCTCTGGACGGCCATCACCTTCCTCGTCCTGCTGGTGGTCCTCCAGCGGTTCGCCTGGGGCCCCATCGTCAAGATGCTGGGCGACCGCGAGCACAGCATCCGCGACGCCATCGACTCGGCCAAGCGCGAGCGCGCCGAGGCGGAGCGCATGCTCGCCGAGCAGAAGGCGTCGCTCGCCACCGCCCAGCGCGAGGCCGCCGAGCTGGCCCAGCGCTCACGTCAGGACGTCGAGATCCTGCGCGGGGAGCTCACCGGGCGCGCGCGCAAGGAGGCGGACGACCTCGTGGTGCAGGCGCGCAAGCAGATCCAGGAGGAGAAGGCCAAGGTGCTGGTGGAGCTGCGCGCGCAGGTGGCCGACCTCGCCATCGACGCAGCCAGGCGCCTCATCCAGTCCTCCCTCGACGAGAAGAGCCAGCGCGCCCTGGTCGAGGAGTACATCGCACAGCTCCCGGCCGAGAAGGCCAAGGCCAACTAACGAGCCGACGCGGTGTCGATCTTCCCGGCTCCGGTGGGCTTGGCGCCTGCCGGGGCCTCGTCGTCTGTGGAGGGCGTTCTCAATGGCGCTGGGCATCGGAATCGTCGGCCTCCCCAACGTGGGCAAGTCGACTCTCTTCAACGCGCTCTCCGGCTCGGCCAAGGCGCAGGCCGCCAACTATCCCTTCTGCACCATCGACCCGAACGTCGGGATCGTGCCGGTGCCGGACGAGCGGCTGGCAAGGCTCGCGGAGCTGTTCAAGCCCAAGAAGACCACCCCCACCACCCTCGAGTTCGTGGACATCGCCGGGCTGGTGGCTGGCGCCTCCAAGGGCGAGGGCCTGGGTAACCAGTTCCTGTCGCACATCCGTCAAGTGGATGCGATCGCGCACGTGCTCCGCTGCTTCGACGATCCCGACGTCGTGCACGTCGCAGGGGCGGTAGACCCGCGCGGCGACCGCGACGTGGTCGAGACCGAGCTCATGCTGAAGGATCTCGAGTCGGTGGAGAAGCGGCGGGAGCGCGCGCAGAAGGGGACCAAGTCGGCGGGGAAGCCGGGCGAGCTCGCCCGGGCCGAGCTGGCGGTGCTCGATCGGGTGAAGGCAGGGCTCGACGCCGGCGTGCCGGTCCGGACCCAGAAGCTCACCGAGGACGATCGCGCGGTGCTGGGCGACCTCTTCCTCCTCACCGCGAAACCGGTCATCTACATCGCCAACGTGGACGAGGCGCAGGTGGCGAGCCCAGGCGGCGACGCGCGCGTCCAGGCGGTGCATGCGCTGGCGAAGGAGGAGGGCGCGGAGTCGGTGGTGCTGTGCGGCAAGGTCGAGGCGGAGATCGCCGAGCTGGAGGCCGCCGAGCGCGCCGAGTTCCTCCAGGGGCTCGGGCTCGCCGAGCCGGGCCTCGACCGGCTCGTCCATGCCGGCTACCGCGAGCTCGGGCTCCTCACCTTCCTGACCGCGGGCGAGGACGAGTGCCGCGCCTGGACCGTGCGCAAGGGCTCGCGCGCGCCGCAGGCGGCGGGCGTCATCCACACCGATTTCGAGAAGGGGTTCATCAAGGCGGAGGTGATGCGGGTGGACGAGCTGCTCGCGCTCGGCAGCGAGTCGGCCGTCCGCGAGAAGGGGCTCATGCGCATCGAGGGCAAGGAGTACGTCGTCCAGGACGGCGACGTGATGCACTTCAGATTCAACGTGTGACGGGCCATGCTGGCCCGTCCCGTCGAGCGCAGCTCGACGGGGACCCCACCCATGCTGCGTGGGTCCGTGCGGCGCGCTACGCGCGCCCGCCCCACGGGGAGGGACTTGGCGTCCCTCCGCGCCTTCGGCGGGGCTCCTCCCTCGTCTTGGTCATCCGCGGCCGGGCCAGCTCCGCGGCGAGGCGCAGCGCGGCCACCATGCTGGCAGGGCTGGCCCGGTCCCTTCCGGCGAGGTCGTACGCCACGCCGTGATCGGGACTGGTGCGGACGATGGGGAGGCCCAGCGTCACGTTCACAGCCGGCTGCTTCGAGAGCCCGTCGAGGAGCTTCACCGGGATGAGCCCCTGGTCGTGATAGAGGGCGATCACCGCGTCGAACGCCCCGGCGACCGCCTTGGCGAAGATACTGTCGGCCGGCCAGGGCCCGCTCGCGGCGATGCCCAGCCGCCGCGCCCGGGCGATCGCCGGGGCGACCGTGCGCCCCTCCTCGTCGCCGAAGGCGCCGCCCTCCCCCGCGTGCGGATTCAGCGCGCAGACCGCCAGGCGGGGCCGCGCGATGCCGAAGTCGTTGCGCAGCGCCGTGTGCGTCACCCGCAGGGTGGCGAGTATCCCGGCGGCGGTGACCTGCGCCGGAACCGAAGCGAGCTGCAGGTGGTTCGTCACCAGCGCGACCCGCAAGCGCGGTCCGGCCAGCATCATCACCGAGCGCTCGGCTCCGGTGCGCGCCTCGAGCCATTCGGTGTGGCCCACGAACCCGGGCAGCGCGAGCGCCACCTGCGCCTTGGAGACCGGCGCAGTGCAGAGCGCCGCGCAGGACCCGGCCAGCACGGCCTCGAGCGCCGCCTCGAGAGAGGCGAGCTGTGCAGCCCCACCCTCCAGCGCCGGCTTCCCCGGCCTGCGCGCGCGGGCTGGGAGACGCGTGACGGCGACGACCGCTCCGCGCGGCGGCAGCGGCTCCCCGGGGTGGACGACAGGCAGCGTCACGCCAGCCTGTCCCAGCGCCGCCGCGAGGAGCGGGCCATCGCCGAACAGGTAGGGCACCACCGCGCCGCGCAGGGCGGCGACGGCGCGGGCGGTGACCTCCGGGCCGATGCCCGAGGGATCGCCCATGCTGATGGCGATGGGGACGGATGAGCTCTTCATGCAGGAGTCCTCCCACTGCGGGCGCGGGCGCCGCGGCGACGGGCGAGCCGAAGGTCAGTCGCGCAGCTCGGGAATCCTGACGTCGATCACCGCGTCCTTGCGCAGCTCGGCGATGAATCCCTCGCGGTAGGAGTCGACCTGCTCCTGTACCAGGCGGTTGCGGATGTCCTCCTTCACGGAGTCGAGCGGCTTCAGGCTCCCGCCGCGCCGCTCCTCCACCTGCAGGATTTGGAAGCCCGCCCGCGCCTGGACCGGCGCGCTCACCTGCCCCGCGGCGAGCGCGAAGGCGGCCTTCTCGATGTCCGGCTGCACCGTCCCGCGCTGCAGCCATCCCAGCTCGCCCCCCTCGCGCGCGCTCGGCCCGTCCGACACCTCGCGCGCGACCTTGGCGAAGTCCTCGCCCGCCCGCAGCCGCGCCGCGATCTTCTCGGCGCGCGCGTGCGCCGCGGAGGTCTGGGCCGCGGAAGCGCCCTCCGGCAGGGCGACGAGGATGTGGCGTACCCGCACCTCGTCGGAGGCCGCGAACTCGCGCGGATGCGTCTGCCAGTAGTTCTTCACGTCGTCGTCGGTCACCTTCACCCGGCTGCCCACCTTCACCCCCATGATGTGGGCGGTCTGGAGGTCGTGGCGCACCGCCTTCCGGTAGGCCACCCGGTCCATGCCCTGCGCGGCGAGCGCCTCGTCGAGGCGCGCGTCGTCGAGGTTGTTGCGCCGCTTGATCTCGTCGATGCTCTGGTCCACCTCGGCGTCGGTGACCTCGATGCCCAGGGCGGCGGCCTGCCCCTCGAAGAGCCGCTCCGCCACCAGCGCGTCGAAGGCCGTCTTGAGCGCGCGGGTGCGCGCCTTTTCCCTGGCAGGCCCGGCCGCCTGTGCGTCCGCGCGCTGCAGCTCGGGGCCGGCGCGCTCCGCGAGATCGAGGAGCGTCACCACCTCGCCGTTCACGGTCGCGGCGACGCGATCGACCACGCGCCCGCGCGGCTGCGCGGCGCCGGTGAGCGCCGGGGTTGCGGGCGCCACCGCGAGGGCAGTGGAGAGGGCGAGCGCGAGGAGGATCATGCGGGACTTCTTACCTTTCAGGGGGCGAGCCGCGCTAGCGCGGCCTCATCCACGGTGAGGGTGGCTCTCGCGCGAAGCGCGGCGAGGTGCTCGCTCTGCGCCCGAGCGCGCTTCTCCCGGAGCAGGCGCTCGGTGATCGTGGAGCGCACCTCGGCGAGCGGAGGAAGGCCGGCCGGCCGCCGCCCCACCACCTGGAACACGTGGAACCCGAAGGGCGACTGCACCACCTCCGACACCGCGTTCACGGAGAGCGAGAAGCACACCCCGAAGGCCTCCGGCATGCCGGAGCCCTTCCCGAACCAGCCCAGGTCGCCCCCTCGCGCGGCCTCCGGACCGATCGACGCGCGCCGCGCCACCTCCGCGAAGGCCCCTGGCTTCCGCCGCGCCTCCGCGCGCAGCTTGGCCGCCTCCGCGCGCGAGCGAGTCACGATCTGGCGCACGTGCACCTCCGCGGGCCGCTCGAGCTCGCCCGCGTGAGCCCGGTACCAGCCCTCCACCTCGCCGTCGGACACCTTCACTCCAGGGAACACCTGCGTCGCGAACAGCTTCTCCACCGTGAGCCGCTCGCGGGTTCGCGCGGCCAGCTCCTCGGGGGACAGCCCCTCCTCGCGCAGCGCGTCGCCCAGGCCGTCCCCCGGGTACTCCCCCCGGAGCGCGGACGTCGCGCGCTCCACCTCGGCGTCGCTCACCTCCACCGCCCGCGCGCGCGCGTCCTGCAGGAGGAGCAGCCGGTCGACCGCGTCGTCGAGGAGCCGCCTGCGCAGCGCGCCGTCCGGCGCACCTGTGTCGGCGGGCGCGACGCGGGACAGCTCCGCCCGGTGCGCCTCGGCCGTGATCGACTCACCGTTCACCTCCGCCAGGCCGCGGGGC
>JBBQEB010000026.1:0-30565 GCA_038320275.1 Myxococcales bacterium
GTGCTCCGGCTGGGCCCGCTCGGCCAGCGCCAGGAAGTGGGCGGCGTGGCGCTCGCGCACCGCCCGCCCCGCCCCCGCCGCCTCGAGCCGCTCCGCGGCGTACTGGCGCAGGGTCTCCAGCAGCCGGTAGCGCGCCTCGCCGTCGGGGTGCTCCTCGGCCGCGGGACGCCCGTGGCGGTGAGGGTCCCGGTAATGCCCCAGCGCGCGCCCGCCGACGTGCCGGCCCTCGCTCGCGCCGCCCTCTCCGCCCGCCCCGAGCTCGCCGCACAGGCCTCCGCGAGGGACGCGGCCGAGCTGCAGCTCCGTGCGGCATGGCTCCGCCTCGTTCCCCAGCTGTCGGCGTCCGCGGCGGTGTTCGCCCAGGACGTGGCGCTCCCCACCGGGCAGAAGGAGGGCTGGCGGGCCGCGCTCGAGCTCTCCTGGGCCCTCTACGACGGTGGCTTCCGGTACGGCCGGGTCCGGCAGGCGCAGGGGGCGGTGGCGGGAGCGCGCGCGCAGGCCGAGGCGCAGCGCCTGCAGATCGCCCAGGAGGTGGAGGACGCCGCGCGCGACCTGGAGGTGGCGCACGAGCGGCTCGCGCTCGCGGAGGAGGGGATGCGCCTCGCGCGAGAGGCCTCGGCTACGGCCCGCCGCGGCTTCGAGGCGGGGGTGGTGGGCTCGCTCGACGTGCTCGACGCGAGCGACCGGCTCTACGCTGCCGACGTGAGCCACGCCGAGGCGCGCGCGCGCGTGGGGATCGCGGCTGCGGCGCTCGAGCGCGCTGCGGGGGGCCCGACGTGACGCCCCGCGGACCCGTGCGGGAGGCGATGCGCGGTATGCTGGCCTGGCCCGAGGTTCCCCTGCCCGTCCCGCCGCCGCCCGGCTTCGAGGAGATCCAGCGCCAGGAGCTCGCCGCGCTCTTCGGGCGCATGGTCGGGTTGCGGCTCTTCTTCGTGCCCGCAGCGGCTGCGCTGCTCCTCTACGTCGCCCTCTTCGAGCCCTCCCGCTGGCGCACGGCGCTCGTGGCCGCGCTGCTCCTGCCGATGGCGACGTTCTTCGTCGCGGAGCTGGTCCGGTTCCGGCGCGCGGGCTTCCGCCGGAGCGCGACCTTCTGGAACCTCGCCGCCGGGGTCGCCGCCCAGCTCGTGCTCGCCTTCGCGACGGGCGGCCTCGAGAGCCCGTTCACCTACGCCTTCGTGCCGCTGGCCATCATGACCGGCGTCTTCGCGCCCTGGAGAGAGCACGCGCTCCTCGTGGGCGCGCAGGTCGCGGGCGTATGGGCGCTGGCAGCGGTCTCCCTGCTGCGACTGGTGCCGGATCTCGAGCCCGCGCTCTTCGGGGGAGGACCCAGGGCGGGCCACCCGGACGCGCTCCTCCTCGCCACCGCGACGGTGCTGTCGGTCATCCTGGCGATCGGCTCGCGCGCCGGCCGGGCGGTGCGCGGCGTCTTCGACCGCATGCTCGCCCAGGGGGTGCGCGCTCGCGAGGACGCGCTCCGCGCCCACGCCGAGCGCGCCGAGGAGCTCACCGCGCTCTCGGCGGAGATCGCGCACGAGCTCAAGAACCCCCTCGCGTCCGTGAAGGGGCTCGCCTCGCTGGTGGCCGACGGTCTCCCGGAGGGCAAGACCGCGGAGCGCCTCGGCGTGCTGCGGCGCGAGGTGGACCGGATGGCCGTCATCCTGGACGAGTTCCTCAACTTCTCCCGCCCGCTCGTTCCTCTCGCCCTCTCGAGCTTGGACGTGCCGGCGCTGGCGCGGGAGACCGCCGCCCTCTGCGAAGGGCTCGCGCGCGAGCGAGGGGTCGCGGTGGAGGTCCGCGGGGGAGCGGCCGGCGCGCGCTGCGACGCGCGGAAGGTGAAGCAGATCCTCGTGAACCTCCTGCAGAACGCCCTCGAGGCGAGCGCGGCCGGATCCGCCGTGGAGCTGGAGATCGACGCGCTCGGTCCGGCGCCGTCCGGAGGCGGACCCTGCGTGCGCGTGCGCATGCGCGACCGGGGGCACGGCCTCGATCCTGCGGTTGCGGGACGGGCCTTCGACCCGGGCGTCACCTCCAAGCCGCGCGGCTCGGGCCTCGGGCTCACCATCGCGCGCGCCCTGGCCCGGCAGCACGGGGGCGAGCTCCTCCTCCACGAGCGCGAGGGCGGTGGGTGCGAGGCCGAGCTGGAGCTCCCCGTGGAACCACCCGGAGCGGCGATCGGGGACGTGGCCTGCTCCCCGCCGGCCGCGGGGCTCGCGCGGTCCGGCCCTCGCCCTGGCGCGCCGGTGGCGCAGTGACCTCGCGGGTGCTCGTCGTCGACGACGATCCGGGCGTCCGCTACACGCTGCGCGAGATCCTCTCCGCGGACGGCCTCGAGGTGGAGGAGGCGGAGGACGGCGCGGCGGCCCTGGCGCGCTGGGACGCCCATCCCGCGCAGGTGGTCGTCACCGATCTCCGCATGCCGCGCATGGACGGCCTCGCGCTCCTGCGGGAGCTGGCGTCCCGGCCAGAGCCGCCCCGCGTGGTGGTGGTCACCGCGCACGGGTCGGAGCGGCAGGCGGTGGAGGCGATGAAGGCCGGCGCCTGGGACTACTTCCGCAAGCCCTTCGAGCGGGACGAGCTCCTGGCGGTGGTGAGGAGGGCGCTCGAGGCGGCGCGCCTCTCGGGCGAGAACGCCCTGCTCCAGGGCGAGGTGGCGCTCGCCGGTTCCATGGTCTTCGCCTCGCCCGCGATGCAGCGGCTCGCGCAGCTCGTCGCCCGCGTCGCGCCGCGCGACGTGACGGTGCTCGTGACCGGCGAGAGCGGTACGGGCAAGGAGCGGGTGGCCGAGGCCGTGTGGCGCGCGTCGCGGCGCGCGGACCGGCCCTTCGTCCGGTTCAACTGCGCGGCGCTCTCCCCCGAGCTGGCGGAGGCGGAGCTGTTCGGCCACGCGCGGGGGGCGTTCACCGGCGCCGTGCGTGCGCGCGCGGGGCTCTTCGGCGAGGCCGACGGGGGCACGCTTCTCCTGGACGAGGTGGCCGAGCTGCCCCAGGACGCACAGGCGAAGCTCCTGCGCGTCGTGCAGGACGGGGAGCTCCGGCCCGTCGGCGAGGACCGCGCACGGCGGGTGGACGTGCGCGTCCTCGCCGCGACGCACCGCGACCTCCGGGACCGGGTCGCCCGCGGCCTGTTCCGGGAGGACCTGTTCTACCGCCTCGACGTGGTCACCCTGCGCGTCCCGCCCCTGCGCGAGCGTCCCGAGGACCTGGCGCCGCTGGCGTCGTACTTCCTGGCGCGGTTCGCCCGGCGCTTCGGGGTGGCGCACGTCGCGGCCCCGGACGAGCTCCTGGCGCGGCTGCGCGCCCGCGCCTGGCGCGGGAACGTGCGCGAGCTGGAGCACGCGCTGGAGCGCCTCGTGGCGCTGTCGCCGGAGGGGACCCTCGACCTCGCGCTCCTGCCTCCGTCCGACGGCGCGGAGGCGGCCGAGCCACTCTCGCTCCGCGAGCGGGTGGAGGCCTACGAGCGCGGGCTCATCGTGAAGGCGCTGGAGGCCGCGGGCGGGAATCGGAGCGAGGCGGCGCGCGCGCTGGGGCTCCCGCGCGTGACCCTGCACGACAAGCTGAAGCGGTACGGGATCGCCGGCGCGGAGGACTGAGGTTTCGCCCGGCCATGCCTCCCGCGTCGCTCTGAAACCGGGGGCCTGGTCAGACTGCGCTCGCGCAGGCCCGGCACTTGCGCGCGGCGGCCGGGATCATCTCGAGGCACTCGGGACAGACCTTCGTCGCGGGCGCCGCGGCGGGCGCCTTCTCGCGCTCGAGGAGCGCCTTCACGATGAGGAAGACGACCAGCGCGACGATGACGAAGTCGACGATCCGGCCCAGGAGGTCGCCGTACTTGATGGCGTTCGTCCCGGAGAGCGTGAGCTGCGCGCTGCGCCAGTCTCCGGAGGGCAGCAGCAGGCCCACCAGCGGCATGATGAGGTCGTCCACGATCCCGGAGACGACCTTGCCGATGGCGGCACCGATGACGACGCCGACCGCGAGGGCGAGCGCGTTCTGCTTCAGGAGGAAGTTGCGGAAGTCGCTCGCGAGGGTTCGCGCTGCGGCGCCGGCGCCGGCGAGCGGCCGGGTCAGGTTCTCGGACATGGGGTCTCTCCTTCGGCGTGGGCCGGCTCGGCTCAGGGCGGCGCGGCTCGCCGCTCCGGCAGCTGGAGGTTATCTCACCGCCCATGGCCAACGGCACCTTTCATCCCCCCGAGCCGCGCAACGAGCCCATCCTCGCCTACCGCCGGGGCTCTCCCGAGCGGGCCGCTCTGAAGGCGCGCCTCGCCGAGCTGACCGCGCAGGAGCTCGAGATCCCGTGCGTGATCGGCGGCGAGCGCGTCCGTACCGGGCGGCTCGCCGAGGTCCGCATGCCGCACCGGCACGGGCACCTGCTCGCGCGCTTTCACCGCGCCGGACCGGCCGAGGTGAACCGGGCCGTGGAAGCGGCCAAGGAGGCCAGGAAAGCCTGGGCGACGCTCGACTGGCATGACCGTGCGGCGGTGTTCCTGAAGGCTGCGGACCTGCTCGCGGGCCCCTGGCGCGCGACCCTGAATGCCGCCACCATGCTCGGCCAGTCGAAGACGGTGCACCAGGCGGAGATCGATGCCGCTTGCGAGATCGTCGATTTCTGGCGCTGGAACCCACACTTCGCCGCCCTGCTCTACGCGCAGCAGCCCTCCTCGTCGCCGGGACAGTGGAACCGGCTCGAGCAGCGGCCGCTCGAAGGCTACGTCTTCGCCGTCACCCCGTTCAACTTCACCTCCATCGCGGCGAATCTCCCCACCGCGCCAGCCCTCCTCGGCAATACCGTGCTCTGGAAGCCGGCCTCGAGCGCCGTCTACTCCGCCTGGTCTATCCTCCAGCTCCTGGAAGCCGCGGGGCTGCCGCCCGGGGTGGTGAACTTCCTGCCTGGCAGCGGGCGCGACGTGGGCGACCCGGCGCTCGCGAGCCCCGACCTGGGCGGGCTGCACTTCACAGGTTCCACCCGCGTCTTCCAGGGCATGTGGCGCACGATCGCCGAGGGCCTGCCGCGCTACCGCAGCTACCCGCGCATCGTGGGGGAGACGGGCGGAAAGGACTTTGTCTTCGCGCACGCCTCCGCCGACGTGGACGCGCTGGCGGCAGCCCTGGTGCGCGGCGCCTTCGAGTACCAGGGCCAGAAGTGCTCGGCCGCCTCGCGCGCCTACGTTCCCGAGAGCCTTTGGCCCGGAGTGAAGCAACGGGTGGTGGCGCTCACCCGCTCCCTGTCCATGGGCGACCCCGCAGACTTCACCACCTTCCTCGGGGCCGTCATCGACCGCGGCGCCTTCGAGCGCATCCGCGGCTACGTGGAGCTGGCCAGGGCGGGGGATGGCGCGGAGCTCGTCACGGGTGGCCGCTGCGACGATCGGGAAGGCTTCTTCGTCGAGCCCGCCGTGGTCGAGACGACCGACCCGCGCCACCGGCTGATGGAGGAGGAGATCTTCGGGCCGGTGCTCACCGTCTTCCCCTACCCCGACGCGCGGCTGGAGGAGGCGCTCACCCTCTGCGACACCACCTCGCCCTACGGCCTGACCGGCGCGGTCTTCGCGCGCGATCGCCACGCGATCGCGCACATCTCGGCGGCCCTGGTGAACGCCGCCGGGAACTTCTACGTGAACGACAAGCCCACCGGGGCGGTGGTGGGACAGCAGCCGTTCGGAGGCGCGCGCGCTTCCGGAACCAACGACAAGGCGGGCAGCCTCGCGAACCTCATGCGCTGGGTCTCCCCGCGCGCGCTGAAGGAGACGTTCGCGCCGACCACCGCGGTGGAGTACCCGCACCAGGAGGAGCCATGAAGGCGACGCTTGCGCCTGATCTCACGTGAACGTCTCCACCCCTCCCCGGTCACGGGGCCGGATCGCGGGACGAGGCTCGCGGACCCACCATGCCCACGGTGCTTGTCGCCTTCGGGGCGCCGGCCTCAAGGTGGTCGTGGGCGTTCACGCCTGGTGGAGAGGAGCGGCGGGTGACCTACGCGCGGGAAGCGACGACCGGATCGAGGCTCCTGGAGCTGTGGCTGGGCCTGTTCGCGCTCGCGGCGCTCGTCCTCCTGCTGGGCGCGGGGTGGTTGCGGTCCTTCCTGCCCGCGGCGCGCCCGCCACGCCTGCGCGACGACCTCAACCTGCTGCCGGGACGCTGAAGCGCACCGTCGTCCCTCCCGCTCCGGAGCTGACGGCGGAGATGAGACCACCGTGCGCCTCCACGATGCGCCGGGCGAGCGCGAGGCCGAGCCCCACTCCGCCGGTCTGGCGGGCGCGGCTCCGGTCCGACCGGAAGAAGGGCGCGAAGATCCGCTCCAGCTCCCCGGAAGGGACCCCGATGCCCTCGTCCTGCACCTCGACGACGAGCGCACCGCCCTCGCGCCGGGCCCGGATCTCGATGGGCGCGGCCTCCTCGGAGTACTTGCGCGCGTTGTCGAGCAGGTTCTCCACCACCCTGCGCAGCAACGCCGCGTCGGCGTCGAGCGGGGGCAGCGGCTCCTCCAGCTTCACCTCCAGAGGGCGTGCCGGGTAGGCTGCGCGAAAGCGCTCGGCCGAGCGGAGCACGACCTCGCGGGGATCGATCCGCTCGCGCCGCAGCGGGAGCGCGCCGCCCGACTCCCATCCCGCCGCCAGGTCGAGGCGGGCGGCGGAGAGCACGTCGTCCACCAGCTGGGTCAGCTCGTCGAGATCGGCGGCGATGCCGGCCAGGTGGCGGCGCGAGCGCTCGTGATCGCCTTCCGCAGCGAGGTCGAGGCCGACGCGGATGCGGGCGAGCGGAGTCCGCAGCTCGTGAGAGACGTTGGCGAGGAGCTCCTTCTCCGACCGGAGCAGGGATTGGATCCTCTCCGCCATCACGTCGAAAGCCGCGGCGACCTCGCTCACCTCCCCGCCCGAGCGCAGCCGCGCGCGCGCGGAGAGGTCGCCCGCCCCGAACCGGCGCACGGCCGCGCCCAGCCGCTCCAGCGGAGCCGAGATGGCGTGCGCCAGGGGGATCGAGCCGAGCGCCAGGGCGAAGAGCACCGCCGCGAGGAGTGCGGCGCCGCGCAAGAGGGAGCGGCCGTGCGCCTCGAAGGCCACCACCACGTACCCCGCGGGCGCGTCTGGCACCGGCGCGGCGAAGGACAAGCTCCGGCCGGGAAGCCTCGCCGGCCCCCTCCCTGCGCGCCGCTCCTCCTCGGCGCCGAGCGGCGGCAGCGGCGGTTCGGCACTCGTGGCCACGGCCTGCCCGCCCTCGTAGTAGGTGGCCGCGATCCCGAAGCTGTCGCGCAGGAGCCGCAGCTCGCGCCCGAGCGCGGCCGGGTCCCGGCGCAGCTCGGCCGCGCGCGCGGCGGCGTACTCGGCGAGGCGCTCGGGGCTGCGGCCGGGCGGCCGCCGGCCGAGAGCGGACCCCACCGCGAAGACCGCCAGCGCGACCAGCGTGAGCAGCACCAGGCCGTTCAGGTAGACGCGCCAGAAGAGGCGCGCCGGGAGGCGAACGATCTTCGGGCTCATCGCGGAGCTGTCACTCCGCCTCGTCGAGCGCGAGCAGGTATCCGGCGCCGCGCACCGTCTTGAGGATGCGCGGGCGCTTGGGGTCGTCCCCGAGCTTGTGGCGAAGTCGCGAGACGTGGACGTCGATGGAGCGGTCGAAGGACTCCTCGGCGGTGCCCTTCGCGATGTCCATGAGCTGCTCGCGCGAGAGCACGCGGCCTGCCCGCTCAGCGAGCGCCTTGAGGAGGGCGAACTCGTAGCCGGTGAGCGCCAGCTCGCGCTCGCCATACGTCGCGCGGCGCGCCCCGGGATCGACGGTCAGCCTTCCCACCCGGACGGTCTGGAGCGAGGGGCCCGCCTGCCCGCGCGCGCGCCGCACCACCGCGCGCACCCGCGCCAGCAGCTCGCGCGGCGAGAAGGGCTTCGCGAGGTAGTCGTCGGCGCCCAGCTCGAGTCCCATGACCCGGTCCGCCTCCTCCCCTCGCGCGGTGAGCACGAGGATGGGGACGTCCGACCGCGCCCGCAGGGCGCGACACACCTCGAGGCCGGAGAGCTCCGGAAGCATGAGGTCGAGCAGCACTGCGTCCGGGCGGTGGGCGAGCGCCTCGGCGAGGCCGGTGCGCCCGTCGGCGGCGACGGTGACCACCGCCCCGTGCGATTCCAGGTACTCCTTCGTCAAGGCCGCCAGGCGCGGGTCGTCCTCGACGAGGAGCAGGGTGAGGGGTGTCTCGTTCACGCGCGCCAGACGATCTCACTCGACGTGATGGTGCCGCCCCATCTTCTGGGCGACCTTGGCCCGCTGCTCGGGCGTCAAGATCGAATGCACCTGAAGGATGGCGTCGGCCGCCTCGTCGGCGAAGGTCTTGGCGGCGGCGACGCGCCCGTTGATGAGCGCGTGGACCTTGCCCGCGTCCGGACTCGCGCTCGTCCACTCCGCGAGGAGCTGCGCGCGCAGGTCGCCCTGGCCGGCGTGGAGCGCCTTGCCGTCGGCGAGGAGCTTGTCGGCGATGGCGTGGATCTGGGTGCGCTGGGCGTCCGTGGCGGAGACCTCGTCGAGCAGCTTGTCGAGGCGGCCGTTCACGAAAGCCGCCATGTGGGCCGGGTCCCGGTGATGCCGGAAGGCGGTGAGGGTGAGGGTGCCCGCGGCCGCGAGGCCGAGGACGAGGACGGATGCGAAGATCTTCTTCATGGCGGTCATCTCCTTCGAGGTTCGAGGATGAACATGCGCGCGCGCCGTTGCTCGCGCTCGAAGCGGGCGTGAAGAAGCGTGAACCGCCGTCTACATTCCCGCGGCGATGTCCCTCGTCACCGCCAGCGGGCTCTCGCTCGCCTTCGGGCCCAAGGTGCTCTTCCAGGACGCCTCCTTCACCCTCGCGCCCCGCGACCGGGTGGGGCTGGTGGGCCCGAACGGCACTGGAAAGTCCTCGCTGCTGCGCATCCTGGCCGGCGAGTCGTCGCCGGACACGGGAACGCTCGCCTGGCGGCGCGGCTCCAGGGCGGGGCATCTGCCGCAGGAAGTAGCCGCGCTGCCGGACGGACCGCTGGTGGACGTCGTGCTGGCGTCGGTGCCGGGCCGCGCTTCGGTGGAGGAGCGGCTCCTCTCCACCGAAGCGTCGCTGCACGCTGCGCGGGAGCCCGAGGAGCAGCTCGAGCTGGCGCAGGCGCTGGCCGACCTTCACGCGGAGCTCGATCATTTCGACGAGCGCTTCGGCCGCCATCGCGCGGAGCGCATCCTGGAGGGCCTCGGGTTCCGGACCGAGGCGCTGCAGGTGCCCACCCACACCCTCTCCGGTGGCTGGAAGATGCGCGCCGCGCTGGCGGGGCTCCTCCTCCAGGACCCCGACCTCCTCCTCCTCGACGAGCCGACGAACCACCTCGACATCCCGACCCTGACCTGGTTCGACGCTTTCCTGCGCAGCTCCACCAAGGCGCTCCTGCTCATCAGCCACGATCGCGAGTTCCTCGACCGCCAGATCGGGCGGGTGCTCTCGCTGGAGCCGGAGGGATTGCGCTCGTACGCGGGCGACTACGAGGACTACCGGCGGCTTCGGGCCGAGGAGGAGGAGCGGCTCACCGCGACGGCGAGGCGCCAGGAGGCGCGGAGGGCGGAGTTGCAGGGCTTCATCGACCGCTTCGGCGCCAAGGCCACCAAGGCGCGGCAGGCGCAGAGCCGGCAGAAGATGCTCGACAAGATGGAGACGGTGGAGGTGCGCGCCGCGCGGGCCACCCTCTCCTTCCGCTTCGCCGAGGCGCCGCGCTCCGGCAAGGAGGTGCTGCGGCTGGAGGGCGTCTCCAAGTCCTACGGCGAAAAAGTCGTGTACCGGAACCTGTCGGCCAGCGTGCAGCGCGGGGAACGCATCGCCATCATCGGGCCCAACGGCGCCGGCAAGACGACGCTCCTGCGGCTCGTCGCGGGCGAGCTCGCTGCCGACGCGGGCGCGGTGAAGCTGGGGCTCTCGGTCGTGCCGGGCTACTACGCCCAGCACCATCTGGATAGGGGGGCTCAGAAGGCCCCCCCATTCCCCCCGCTTGCTCCGGGGCAGCCTCCGCCGGCTACCCCTTCACTTGGCATTCTGGATAGGGGGGCTCAGAAGGCCCCCCCATTCCCCCCGCTCGCTCCGGGGCAGCCTCCGCCGGCTGCCCCTTCACTTGCCTCGCCCCCTGAGGACGTTGGGCGCGGGTTCGGTGCGCTCTCCTCCAAGACGACCATCCTCGACGCGCTCTGGGACGTGGTGCCGGAGGCGGGCGAGGGCTTCGTGCGCGGGGTCGCCGGCGGCTTCATGTTCTCCGGCGAGGACGTGGAGAAGCCTCTCGGCGTGCTCTCGGGCGGCGAGCGCGCGCGCGTGGCGCTAGCGCGCATCCTGCTCCAGCGCTCCAACCTGCTCCTGCTCGACGAGCCCACCAACCACCTCGATCTCACCTCGTCCGAGGCGCTCATCGAGGCGCTGCGCGGCTACGACGGAACGATGCTGTTCGTCTCGCACAACCGCAGCTTCGTGAACGGCCTCGCCACTCGCGTGTGGGAGGTGAAGGACGGCGCCATTCTCGATCAGCCGGGCAACCTCGACGACTGGCTCTACCATCAGGCGCAGCTCGCCGCGGACCTTGCCAGGGGCGAAGCGGAACCGAGGGGCCGCCCCGCTGCCGGTCGCGCGGCCTCGAACGAAGCGGGCATGACCTCCGAGAAGGAGCGGCGCCGCATGGCAGCGGAGGCGCGCAACGCCCGCCGCGCCCGCGAGAAGCCCCTGCGCGACGCGGTCGTCGCGCTGGAGCGCCGCATCGCCGAGCTGGAGACGGCGCAGAGAGCGGCGGAGACGGCCTTGGCCGATCCGGCGCTGTACCAGGACTTCGCGCGGGCTCGCCCTCACGTGGAGGCCCTGACCGCGGCAAAGGAAGAGCTGGCGCGCCTCTACCCGAGCTGGGAGGATCGCCAGCTCGAGCTGGAGGCGCTCGGGACGCTCGACGAGGAGCGGCCGTGACGGGCGAGGCGCTGCGGGTGCTGCCCCCCGCCCGCGATCACTTCGCCGGTTTCATCTCGTGCGTCGGACCGAGGTCCTGGCCGTTCACCCTGATCGAGGGTCCCTCCGGCGCTGGCGCCTTCGCCTCGGAGCGCTTCCCGCGCGGAACGCCCACCGCGAAGGCGTCCTTCCCGTGGACCCCGAAGCCTGGCCCGGAGAGGTCGGCCGCGAGGACGATGTCACCCGTGGGCGAGCCGTCGATCGCGAAGGTGTAGGCGGCCTCGACCGGGGCGAAGTCCTCCGGCGCGCGCGCGTCCCAGCGCTCCGGACCCGACAGCAGCCGGACGCCGGGCGGGGTCCTCACCGTGATCGCCACCGGCTGGTCGAAGCGCATCCGGAACTCGACACGGGCGACGAGCTCGAGCTCGGTCGAGCCCTCTCGGCGCGGCACCCACTTCACGGTGAGCGGAGCCCCGGCGGCGGGCGAGGCGGCGGGCCTGGCGCGCGAGGCGGCGGTCCCAGGTTCGGTCGCGGTCGGAGGCGGAGCCGGTGCGACCCGCGCCGCCCCCGGCGCGGTTGGCGTGGCGGGCGCGCCGGCGCCCGCAGGCTCCGCCGAGGGGCTGGTTCGCGGGGCGCAGGCGAGGGCGCAGGCGAGGGAGGCTGCGGCGGCGAGGATCGTTGCAGGTGCAGTCATGGCGGCCTCACGCGGCGGGTGGCTCAGGGGCAGAGCGGTGCGCTGCTCGGGTACGGGTAGAACTGGGCGGGCTGCGCGACCGCGTCGATGGCGGCCGCCTTCGTGCCGCCGCAGATGACCGCGTCGAAGAAGTCCGCCAGCATGGGGGCAGGCTCGCCCGAGTCCTGCACGTTCGCGAACTGCCCGGGGCCGGTGACGTCCCACGAGTGCCGCGTGTAGCCGCGCTTGTACGGTGGCGTGTTCATGTGAGCCGACGCGAGCCCCTGGAAGACGGGGATATTTTGCGCGCCGCCCTGCGAGAGGGCCCACAGCTCGGCAGAGACCTCGTTCTCGTCCATGTTCTGCAAGAGCCCGTCGCCGGGCTTGGGCCGCGTCCAACCGCCCGATCTCGCTGGATATGCTCGGTTCCCAAGGTCGACCCAGAACATCGTGCCGCCTTGCTTGTCCGTGTAGAAGGGATCGACCCGGACGTCGCTGCTGAAGAAGGTGGCCCAGCCCTCCGACCACGCTTGCCCCGGGAACGTCGGTATGCCGATGTAGTGCGTGCCGCCCTCGTTCGGGCTCGTGCCGAAGCTCTGCATCACCCAGTGCCCGAGCTCGTGGTCGACGACGCTGATGGCCCACTGCTCGGCGTCGTTCGGATCCCCCGGATAGACGATCTGGGTGTCGAAGCGCTGCCCGAACGCGACCACCGGTTCGGCGAACATGCACGCGCCGCAGCTCCAGCTCGTGCCCGGCTCGAACCAGGCTGCGAGCGGGAGTCCCCGCTTGCCGGCGTAGAAGGACTCCGCGTGCTTGTGCCCGGTGGACAGCCAGTCGAACATGAAGGCGGCTCCGGCGGACCCGGCCGACGCGGCCGTGGTTCCGAGCGGAATGAGGACGTTGCCACCGCCCGCGTCATTCACGGCCAGAGCCCACGACCAGACCGCGGCGTTGGTCTTGCTCGCCCCAGGGTCCTGGCCCGTCGCGCCCCCGAACCCCGGATTGAGCAGCGCGAACGAGATCCCGCCGGCGCCGTCGTCGCGCACCGCGAAAAAGGCGAGCACGTCTTTCGCGGTCCGGTCGGCCGCGCGCCGCACCTTCACCGAGTACTTCCCCGCCGTGGCCTGCGCATCGTCCGTGTAGGAGATGTCCGTGAAGAGGAAGTTCGCCTTCTGACCCGCCGGTGGCGCCGGATCGGGGAAGCCCGCCGCCACGAGGAAGCCGCGACCGGGCACGCGCGTCGGCGCGGTCGCCCAGTCGCTGCGATCAGCGTTGGGCTGTAGCGACTCGATGGTGAGGGCGCCCGAGAGTGTTTCGGTCTGGGCCGCCGGAACCGCAGCGCAGAACGCGCCGATGGGGCTCACCTGGCACCCGTTCTGGCACGTGCCGGCGTTCGTCCACGCAGCGTTCGTGCAACCCTGGAGCGTGTTGCCGTCGCAGCGGCTCATGCCGCTGCGGCATGTGCCGGCCTGAAGCACACAGGCGGCCTTGCCACCCTGGACCAGACACTTCTCACCGCCGGTGCAGCTGACGGTGCGGACGGTCGGCTTTCCGAAATCGTTGGGCACCGAGCAGAAGGTGAGCGTCGCAGCGTCCTTGCACACGCCGGCGGTGGGCACGCCCCCGCACGGACCGAGGAGGAGTCCCCCGACTCCGCTCCCGATGCCGCCTCCCCCGCCGCCGCCGCCGCCCACATAGGTGCCGGCACCGCTATCCGAGGGCTTGCTCGAGCTGCTACCGCACGCTGCGAGCGCGGCGAGCACGAGGGCAGCGCACCCGTGCGTGCGCTGGAGAGATGCGAGGGCCATGGGCGACCACCTCGAGAGCGATGTCGCCCCTACATGTGGGGAGGGCGCACGCTTGGTCAAGCACCCACCCCGCTTTCGACGAAGCGCGGGCGGGTTACCTCACCGGGGGGGGGCCTATCAATGACCCCCAGGCCGGCGAAGCAGGGGTCGGCCCGAAAGGCTGGCGCGCCTCGACCCGAGCTGGGAGGAGCGCCAGCTCGAGCTGGAATTGCTCGCGGCGCAGGATGCCGCGGGCCGAGGCGCCGCGGCCTCCTCCGATCAGCGCCGGCGACCGAAGAGGCGCAGCAGCGACAGGAACAGGTTCACGAAGTCGAGGTAGAGGGCAAGCGCGCCGTTCACCGGCATGGCTGCCGAGCCTCCACCCGCGCGGGCCAGGGCGCGGAGCTTCTGCGTGTCGTAGGCGGCGAGGCCGGTGAAGACGAGCACGCCAGCGCAGGAGATGACGAAGGACATCAGGGTCGAGCCGAGGAAGATGTTCACCACGCTCGCGAGGACGATGCCGATGAGCCCCATGAACAGGAAGCTGCCCCAGCTCGAGAGGTCCTTCTTGGTCACCGTCGCGTAGACGCTCATCGCCCCGAACATGCCGGCGGTGGTCCCGAAGGCCAGCGCGACCGAGGAGCCCGTATAGACGAGGAGGACCACCGACATGGTGGCGCCGTTGAGCGCTGCGTACAGCAGGAAGAGCGCGCCGGCCGAGGCCGCGGAGAGCCGGTTCACCGCGGCGGACAGCGCGATGACGAGCCCCAGTTCGGCGATGACGAGACCGTAGAAGACGATGCGGTTGCCGAGGATGAACTGGATCGCCTCGGGCGAGCTCGCCACCGAGAAGGCGACCAGCGCAGTGACGACGAGACCTCCCGCCATCCAGCGGTAGACCGCCGCCATGAAGCGGCGCTCGACGTCGGAGGCGACTCCGGGGAGAGCGCGCGCGCGGGTGGAAAACGGTGCGGAGGTGTCGAAGGGCATGGTCATAGTCTAATCCGGAACGGCGCTCCCCGCCGGGAACTGCGGCGGAGAGCGCTGGCCTTCCGGGCGGTTGCCGCCGGGTTACAGGTACAGCCCGACCCCGAAGAAGAAGCCGGTCTGGCGCAGCGTGGACAGGTCGGTGTAGCCGTCCGGCGCCACGGTCCGGACCATGAAGCCCCGCTGCTTCAGCTCGAAGGTCAGGAAGAGGTTTCGCGAGACGTAGAGATCGAGGCCGAGGGAGCCGGCGACGGTGAAGTAAAGCCCCGAGTCGATGGGCAGGGTGGAGGTCTGGTCGATGGAGGCGCCTCCCAACGCCAGCGACAGGAAGGGCCGGAGGATCCCGCCGTCGTTGAAGTCGTACTTGAGCCCGACGTCCATCAGGCGCGCATCGCCCGAGCCCTCGAAGCCGAAGCGGAGCCTCTCGCCTCCCCACGGCCCGCGCAGCTCGAGCGAGAGGCCCAGCGCACCGGTGCTGTCGGAATAGCCGGGCGATCCTTCGAGCCGGCTGACCGAGCCGGGCAGGAGCACGAGCCCGAGCTGGCCCCGCGGGGCCTCGCGCGGGCCAGCCCACGCCGGCGGGGGTGGGGCGTAGCGCGGCGCAGCTCGGGGGGCGGGCGGGGGAGGCACGTATGCCGGGGGCGGCGGATAGCCCTGGGGCGCAGGCTCGGCCTGCGGAGGGGGCGGTGCCGGTGCCGCTTGGTAGGCCTGCGGGTCGCAGACGTACGTCGTGCGGCCCCACGCATCCACCGTGCGGCGATAGCCCGGCACGCAGCCCGGCACGTTCGAGGCGGCGCAGGGCGGCGGCCCGTACCGCGTGAGCGGCGCGGGACAGGCGCCCTGCTGCGGCGCCAGGGTGGGCCCGGAGGCCTGGCCCAGGGCCGCGACGAGGACGAGAGGTGCGAGCAACATGGTGAGCCTCCTGGCGCGACGACCTGACGGGCGGCTCAGATGCGACGGGCGTGCCGAGGCGGAAATTCATCGGTCTGCCACGCATTCGGAGGGGAGCTCCCGTGCGAGCGCGGCACAGGCGTGGTGCGCGCGAGACGCGGGGCTACGTGGGCTGTGGGCCAGCGGCCGGTGAAGGCAGGGCGCGGAAGAGCGCGGCCAGCCCGTGCTTGTCGAGGCGCCGCTCTGCGATGGCGATCATGGCGTCGTGAAGGCGCGAGGGCGGCGCCACGACGACGAACCCGTTGAGCTCGAGAAAGACGACGTCAGCCAGTACTCTCGTTCGCTTGTTCCCGTCCACGAAGGGTTCTTCTGCGCGAGGTGGAACGCGCAGGCCGCAGCCATCGCGAACAGGTCCTCGTGCACGCATGCGCCGCCGAACGTCGCAGATCCAGGAACGCCGGCTCCATCATTTCGCTGGTTTCCGCTATCAAACTCTTGATCCTACCGGAGGGGGAGCGGAGGTCGCTCCCCCCACGCGAGGACGCCTACTTCTCGCCGATGGGCTCGCTCCGGCCCAGGTCCCGTCCGTTCACGCGGAGAAGCGGACCCTGCTTTCGCTGCGCCCTCGCTTCGAACCGCTTTCCGGCCGGAGATCCAACCGCGTACACGTTCTTCGCGTG
This sequence comes from Myxococcales bacterium, assembly GCA_038320275.1. Lineage (GTDB taxonomy): Bacteria > Myxococcota > Myxococcia > Myxococcales > Anaeromyxobacteraceae > Anaeromyxobacter_A. The sequence goes on from JBBQEB010000026.1 coordinate 15,930, forward strand.
CACGCCGAATCCCTCACCCTCGAGGTCCGCCGCGAGGAGGATGTCGCCCGACGCACCGCTGCCGACCGCGAAGATGTACGCCTTCTCGACCGGCGCGAAATCGGGCGGAGCGACCGCCTGGAACCGCGTGGGCCCCGAGATGATCTGCACTCCGGGAGGAACGGTGACCGTCACCGGCAGCGGGTCGGCGAAGTGCATCCGGAACTCGACCCGGGCGACCAGCTGGAGCTCGGTCGGGCTCTCGCTGCGCACCACCCACGTGACGACGAGCGGGGCGCCCGGCGACGGCGAGTCAACCGGAGCGCCCGCGGCACCGGCCCGCGCCGGCAGGGCTTCGGCCGCGGAGGGCGGAGCGGTGACCGGTGGAGCAGGCGCAGCACCCGCCCGCTGCGGCTGCGTGCCCGGGGCGGCCGCTGGCGTAGGCTGCGTGCATGCGGCGGTGGCTGTGGCCGCGATTGCTGCGGCGAGCACGGCAAGAGAAGCTCGGAACGCCGGAGCTCGAAGCAGGGTCATTGCAGCCCTCACGGGCAGAGCGGCGCCGCGCTCGGGTAGGGATAGAAGGTGGCAGGCTGTACCGTGGCGTCCACGGCGGCGGGGCTCATGCCGCCGCAGACGAGCGCATCGAGCTCGTCCGCGAGCATGGGCGCTGGCTGCTGGGTGTCCTGCACGTTCGTGAACTGACCCGGACCGGTGACGGTCCAGGTGTGCCGGGTGTAGCCGCGCCCGTACGGCGGCGTGTTCATGTGCGGCGACGCGAGCGCCCGGTAGAGCGGGACCGGCTGCGCGCCCGCCTGGGACAGCGACCAGAGCGTGGCCGCGACCTCGTTCTCGTCCATGTTCTGCAGCAGGCCGCCCGTGGGCGTGGGCCGGCTCCAGGGGCCGTACGCATACCTTCGAATCCCGAGGTCGATCCAGAACATGGTGCCGCTCTGCTTGTCCACGTACACCGGGTCGGCTCGCACGTCGCTGGAGAAGAAGGTGGCCCACCCTTCCGACCAGGCCTGGCCGGGGAACGTGGGCGTTCCCGCGTAGTGCGTGCCGCCCTCGCGCGGGCTCGTGCCGAAGCTCTGCATCACCCAGTGCCCGAGCTCGTGGTCGACGACGCTGATCGCCCATTCCCCGCCGTCGCCAGGATTTCCGGGGAGGGCGATCTGCGTGTCGAAGCGGGCGCCCAGCGCGACCACCGGCTCGGCGAACATGCACGCGCCGCAGGTCCAGGCCGTCCCCGAGGCCCACCAGGCCGCGAGGCGAAGCCCGGGCCTTCCAGAGAGCGACTCCGCCCGCCTGCGGCCGGCCGCGAGCGCGTCCCAGATGTACGCGGCGCCGGAGCCGTTGGCCTGCCGCACGAGGAGCTGGCCGAGCGGGACGTCGTTCACGCGCGCGGACCAGCTCCACAGCCTGGCGCTCTTCGCCTGGTTCGGGTCAAAAGGCGCAGTCCCGATGAGCTGCGGGTCGAGGAGCGCCGAGAGCATGCCTCCCGCACCGTCATCCTGCACCGCGCTGAAGAAGATGCGGTCCTCGGCGGTGCGCTCGGAGGCGCTGCGCACCTTCACGGTGAACTTTCCGGCGTCGGCGGGGGTGACCGCGGTCGAGGTGGCGTCCATGAGGACGTAGCTGCCGTCGGTGGCCTTGGGATCCGGATAGCCCGACGCCACGTGGAAGCCGCGCCCCGGCACCTGGACGGGCACCGCGGACCAGTCCCTGCGATCGGGCTGCGGAAGGAGCGCCTCCACCAGGAGCCGCCCGGAGTAGAGCTCCGTGCCCCCCGTCACGGGCAGGCAGGAGGCGCCGAGGGCGGTCTCCGCGCAGCCGCCCGGACAGGTGGAGGCGGTCGTCCACGCTGCGCCCGCGCAGGTCTGCAGCAGGCTCGCCTGGCAGCGGCTCATGCCGTCGCGGCAGGCCCCGGGCTGCAGGACGCACGCCGCCCTCCCGTCCTGCGCCACGCAGCTCTCCCCGGCGGCGCAGGTGATCGTCCGGAGGCTGGGGGCCCCCGCATCCACCGGCGTGGAGCAGTAGGTGAGCGTGGCGGGGCTGCTACACGCCCCGGCCGCCGTGACGCCGCCGCACGGATCGGGCGGAGGGTCTTGCGGGCTCCCGGCATCGGCGGCTGGAACGGGCGGCGTGCCGGCATCCGTGCCGGCATCCTGCCCGGGCAGGCCGGCATCCGGGCCGGGCGTGCCGGCATCCGGAGTGGGCGGGCCGGCATCCGTGGTGGGCGCGCCGGCATCCGGGCCGGCCGTGCCGGCATCCGTGCCGGCGTCCGCGGTGGGCGGGCCGGCGTCCGCGGTGGGCGGGCCGGCATCCGTCATGGGCGTTGTAGTGCCCGCGTCGGCGATCCCGGGTGCGCTGCCCGCGTCGATCGGCGGGGCGAGAGCGCCGCCCGCAGCCGCGCCATCGGCGCCGCCGCCGCAGGCCAAGAGGAGGACGAGCGCCGCGCACCCGATCCCCCGCATCCTGTCCGCGGCAGGCCGCATGGTGCACCCCTGGTGGTTGCCTGGAGGGAGCGAACAACCTCGGCCCGGCCGGGCACGCACGCGCCTCCTCACCGGAGAGCATCTTACGCCAGCATTCTTGCTGGAACCTGCCCGATCGGGACGAGGGTACGTCGGCATGGTCGAAGCTCCCGGCGCGTCGCCCAAGGCCACAGGCGACCGGGAGGATCCTACCTTCCCCACAGACAGTGCGGGTCGAGTTGACCTGGGACAATCGAGGCCGCCAACATACGAGCCGGCGTGAGCGCGTCGCCGAAGCGCCAGGAACGGTCCATGCGGCTGCAGAAGGCGATGGGGATGGAACCTCGCTCTTCTCGGCCCGCGAGGCCGCGGAAATGCGCAACCCGACCTCGGCGGGCATCGCTTCGCGGAAGGTGCTCGGAACCGGCTGGATGCCCGCGCGCGTCGCGCGGCAGGGCGGTTCAGGCGCTTGAACCGAATTCGTCCGCGACATGAGCTCGGGGACGCCAGGTCCCGAGGGCTCGGTTCGCGGTGTGTCCCGGGGCGGAAACAGGTTCAGGACCGGCAGCGCCCGTGCGCACGACTACGGCAGCACCGTCTCCCCGTACATGAGGTACTTGTCGACGCCCTTGGCGGCCCGGCGTCCCTCGTGGATGGCCCACACCACCAGCGATTGACCGCGCACGCAATCGCCCGCGGCAAAGACGCCTGGGACGCTCGTCATCTTGTCGTCGTCGGCCCAGACGTTGCCGCGGTCGTCCAGCTTCAAACCGAGCTCGCCCGGGAGACCCTTCTCCGGGCCGGTGAAGCCGAGGGCGAGCAGCACCAGGTCGGCGGGAATGACGCGCTCCGTCCCTTCGATCTCGCGCGGCCCCAGGGGCCGTCCGCCCTCTCCGCGCAGCCACTCGATACCGACGAGGTGGAGCTCCTTCACTGCGCCCCGTTCGTCTCCCACGAAGCGCTTCGTCCCCACCGCGTACTGCCGGGGGTCCTCCCCCCAGAGCGCCTTCGCCTCCTCCTGGCCGTAGTCGAGCTTGTAGACCTTGGGCCACTGCGGCCAGGGGTTGTCGGCGGCTCGCTCGTCCGGCGGCTGCGGCATGATCTCGAGCTGAATCACCCGCTTCGCCCCGTGCCGGATGGCGGTGCCCACGCAATCCGTGCCGGTGTCGCCTCCACCGATCACCACCACGTTCTTCCCCTTGGCGGAGATGAACGCGCCCTCCTCGCAGCGATGGTCGAGGAGCGCCTTCGTGTTGGCGTGCAGGAACTCCATCGCGAGGTGGACCCCGCGCAGGCGCCGGCCTTCGATGGAGAGCTCCCGGGCAGCGGTGGCCCCGGCGCAGAGGACGGCCGCGTCGAATTCGCTCGTGAGCCGGCCCGCGGCGAGGTCCTTCCCCACCTCCACTCCGGTGACGAACTTGATGCCCTCGTCGACCATGAGCTTCACGCGGCGGTCGACGATGCCCTTGTCGAGCTTCATGTTGGGGATGCCGTACATGAGGAGGCCTCCCACCCGATCGGCCCGCTCGTACACGGTGACGGTGTGGCCCGCCCGGTTGAGCTGCGCCGCAGCGGCGAGACCGGCGGGCCCCGAGCCCACCACGGCCACGCGCTTGCCGGTGCGCGCCAGCGGCGGCCGGGGGGTCACCCAGCCGTTCGCGAAGGCGCGCTCGATGATCTCGCACTCGATGGCCTTGATGGTGACCGGGAGGGCGTTGATGCCGAGCGTACAGGAGCCCTCGCACGGCGCAGGGCAGACCCGGCCCGTGAACTCGGGGAAGTTGTTGGTCTTGTGGAGGCGGATGATCGCCTCCTGCCATTGACCCCGGTAGACGAGGTCGTTCCACTCGGGGATGAGGTTGTTCACCGGGCAGCCGGTGGCCATCCCGGACAAAAGCTCGCCGGTGTGGCAGAAGGGAATGCCGCAGTCCATGCAGCGCGCGCCCTGCTCGCGCATGGTCTCCTCGGAGTAGGGCGGATGCGCCTCGCCCCAGTCCTTGATGCGCTCGAGCGGAGGCCGCACGTGCGGCCCCTCCCGCGGGTAGTCCAGGAATCCGGTCGGCTTGCCCATGAGGTTCTCTCGTTTCTAGGTGCCGGCCACGCGCATCGCGTCGTGGGTGTTCTCCTCGAAGGCGGCCATCTCCGCCTCCTCGTGGGAGAGCCCCCGGCCGCGCATGCGCGCCTGTGCCTCGAGCACCCGGCGATAGTCGTTCGGCACCACGCACACCATCCGGCGCAGCGTGTCGTTCCAGGCTTCGAGCAAGCGCCCACCCAGGGTCGAGCGCGTCGCCGCCACGTGGCGCTCGACGAGGGCGCGGACCTCCGCGATCTCCCCCTCGTCCTCCAGCGCGGAGAGACTCACCATCTCGGGGTTGCAGCGGGTCGAGAAGTTGCCGTCCGCGTCGAGCACGTAGGCGATCCCTCCCGACATGCCCGCCGCGAAGTTTCGGCCGGTCCGCCCCAGCACCACCACCCGGCCGCCCGTCATGTACTCGCAGCCGTGGTCGCCCACGCCTTCGACCACCGCGCTCGCGCCGGAGTTGCGCACGGCGAAGCGCTCCCCGGCGACCCCGCGCAGGAAGGCCTCGCCGCCCGTGGCCCCGTAGAGCGCCACGTTGCCGATGAGCACGTTCTCCTCGGCGAGGAAGCGGGCGCCCGCCGGCGGGAACACGACGATGCGACCCCCGGAGAGCCCCTTGCCGACGTAGTCATTGGCGTCGCCTTCCAGGGTGAGGGTGATGCCGCGGGGGAGGAATGCGCCAAAGCTCTGGCCCGCCGTTCCCCGGAAGTGGAGCCGGATGGTGTCGTCCGGAAGCCCCTCCGGCCCGTGGCGGCGCGTGAGCTCCGAGCCGAGCATGGTGCCCACCACGCGGTTGGTATTGCGGATGGGCAGGGTCGCCTCGACGCGCTTCTTCGACTCCAGCGCCGGCCGGCAGAGGTCGAGCAGCGTGGTCGCGTCGAGCGCCTCGTCGAGCCCGTGGTCCTGCGGGATCTGACAGGTCCGGCCGTAGTGCTTGGGGACGGTGGGCTTGAAGAGGATGCGGCTGAAGTCGAGGTTGCGGGCTTTCCAGTGGTCCACCGCCCGGCGCATCTCGAGCCGCTCGGAGCGCCCCACCATCTCGTCGACCGTGCGGAAGCCGAGCGCGGCCATGTGCTCGCGCACCTCCTCCGCCACGAAGCGCATGAAGTTCACCACGTGGGCCGGGTCGCCGGTGAAGCGCTTGCGCAGCTCCGGAGCCTGCGTGGAGACGCCCACCGGACAGGTGTTGAGGTGGCAGGCACGCATCATGATGCAGCCCAGCACCACCAGCGGCGCGGTGGCGAACCCGAACTCCTCCGCTCCGAGGAGCGCCGCCACCACCACATCCCGCCCGGTCTTCAGCTGGCCGTCGCACTCCACCGCGATGCGGGAGCGGAGGTTGTTCATCACCAGCACCTGGTGCGTCTCGGCGAGGCCGAGCTCCCAGGGGATGCCCGCGTGCTTGATGGAGGTGAGGGGGGACGCGCCCGTACCACCGTCGTGGCCGCTGATGAGCACCACGTCGGCGTGCGCCTTGGCGACGCCCGCGGCGATGGTCCCGACCCCCACCTCGGCCACCAGCTTCACCGAGATGCGCGCGCCGTGGTTCGCGTTCTTGAGGTCGTGGATGAGCTGGGCAAGGTCTTCGATGGAGTAGATGTCGTGGTGCGGCGGCGGCGAGATGAGCCCCACGCCCGGCGTCGCGTGGCGCGTCTTCGCGATCCACGGGTACACCTTGGAACCCGGGAGCTGGCCACCCTCGCCCGGCTTCGCGCCCTGCGCCATCTTGATCTGCAGCTCGCGCGCCTGGACGAGGTAGTAGCTCGTCACGCCAAAGCGGCCCGAGGCCACCTGCTTGATGGCCGAGTTCTTGGAGTCGCCGTTCGGCATGGGCGCGTAGCGCGCCGGGTCCTCGCCGCCCTCGCCGGTGTTCGACTTTCCGCCGATGCGATTCATCGCCACGGCGAGCGCCTCGTGCGCCTCCTGGGAGATGGAGCCGTAGCTCATCGCGCCGGTCTTGAAGCGTCGGACGATGGCCTCCACCGGCTCGACCTCCTCGAGGGGCACCGGCTTCGGCGGCAGCTTGAAGTCCATGAGCCCGCGCAGCGTGCAGAGCGCGGTCGACTGATCGTCGACGAGCTTCGCGTACTCCTTGAACATCGCGTAATTGTCCGTCCGGCAGGCGAACTGGAGCTTGTGCACGGTGAACGGGTTGAAGAGGTGCAGCTCGCCGTCCTGCCGGAACTGGTACTGCCCGCCGGTGCCGAGCTGGCGGTGGACGACGGGGCGCTTGGGCGGAAACGCGCGGTCGTGCCGCATCTTCACCTCGCGCGCGACCACGTCGATGCCCACCCCGCCGATGCGCGTCGGGGTCCAGGTGAAGTACTCGTCGATGAAGTCCTGGTTCAGCCCCACCGCCTCGAACACCTGGGCGCCGTGGTAGCTCTGCACCGTCGAGATCCCCATCTTCGAGATCACCTTCACGATGCCCTTGTTGACAGCCTTCACGTACTTCTTCTCGGCGGCGTCGGGCGACCCCTTCACCATGCCGAGCCGGATCTGGTCGTGGAGCGTCTCCAGCGCCAGGTAGGGGTTCACGGCCGATGCGCCGTAGCCGATGAGGAGCGCGAAGTGGTGCACCTCGCGCGGCTCGCCCGTCTCGAGCACGAGGCCGACCTTGGTGCGCGTCCCCTCGCGCAGGAGGTGGTGCTGCACGGACGCCACGGTGAGCAGCGCCGGAATGGGCGCCATCTCCTCGTCCAGGCCACGGTCGGACAGCACGATGATGTTGTGCCCCTCGGCGATGGCCTCGGAGGTGGACCAGCGCAGGTCCTCGATGGCCTTGCGCAGCCCCGCCCCGCCATCGCGGACGCGGAACACGGCCGGCAGCGTGATGGCCTTGAAGCCACGCGAGCCGTCCTTGCCGTCGAGGCGGCGGATGCGCTCCAGCTCGTCGTTGCGCAGGATGGGCGTCGGCAGCGCGATCTGGCGCGCCGAGAGCGGCGTCGCCTCGAGCAGGTTCACCTCCGGCCCGATCGCGGTCTCCACCGCCATGATGATCTCCTCCCGGATGGCGTCCACGGGGGGGTTCGTCACCTGGGCGAAGAGCTGCTTGAAGTAGTTGTAGAGGAGCTGGGGCTTCGCCGAGAGCACCGCCAGCGGCGTGTCGTTCCCCATCGAGCCGATGGGCTCGGTCCCCGATTCGGCCATCGGGTTCACGAGGATCCGCACATCCTCGGCGGTGTAGCCGAAGGCCTCCTGCCGGCGCAGCACCGTCTCGTGATCGGGCTCGATCACGGTGTCGGGCGCGGGCAGGTCGGAGAGTGGAACCAGGTTCTCGCGCAGCCACAGGTCGTAGGGCTGACCGGTCGCGATGGTGTGCTTCAGCTCGGCGTCGCCCACGATCCGCTTCTGGGAGGTGTCCACGAGGAACATGCGGCCGGGCTGGAGCCGGCCCTTGCACACCACCCGGTCGGGCGGAATGTCGAGGACGCCCACCTCGCTCGCCATGACCACCAGGTCGTCGGAGGTGACGTAGTAGCGCGCCGGGCGCAGCCCGTTGCGGTCGAGGGTCGCGCCGACGCTGACCCCGTCGGTGAAGGCGATCGAGGCCGGGCCGTCCCACGCCTCCATGAGGCAGGAGTGGAGCTCGTAGAACGCCCTCTTCTCCGGGGTCATCCCCGGATCCCGGGCGTAGGGCTCCGGCACCATCATCATCATGGCGTGCGGGAGCGAGCGGCCGCCCAGGTGCAGGAGCTCCAGCACGTTGTCGAACATCGCGGAGTCGGAGCCCTCCAGGTCGATGACCGTGAGGACCTTCTTCAGATCGTCGCCGAAGAGCTCCGAGCGCATCATCGACTGGCGCGCGTGCATCCAGTTGATGTTCCCGCGCAGCGTGTTGATCTCGCCGTTGTGCGAGATGTAGCGATACGGGTGGGCGCGCGACCAGGAGGGAAAGGTGTTGGTGGAGAAGCGCGAGTGCACCATCCCGATGGCGGTCTCGAAGCTCGGGTCCTGCAGGTCGGGGTAGAAGGCGAGGAGCTGCCCCGCGTTCAGCATGCCCTTGTAGACGATGGTCTTGTGCGAGAGGCTCGGGACGTAGAAGAAGCCGCGCTGGGGCAACGACGAGCGCGAGACGGCCTTCTCGACCAGCCGCCGGATGACGTAGAGCTTCCGCTCGAAGGCGGCCGCGTCCTGGATGGCCGCCCCCGGCGCGATGAAGACCTGGCGGATGACCGGCTGGCTCGCGCGGGCGGTCGCGCCCAGGCTCCCGTTGTCGGTGGGCACGTCGCGCCAGCCGAGGAGCCGCTGCCCCTCGTCGCGCACCACCTCCTCCAGCATCCGTTCGCAGGCGCGGCGGCTCGCCTCGGCCTGCGGCAGGTACACCATGCCCGCGGCGTAGCCGCCTGGCCCCGGCAGCTGGATGCCGCACTCGCCCGCGGCGCGCGCGAGAAACCGATGCGGCAGCTGCGCCAGCAGCCCGGCCCCATCCCCGGAGTTCTTCTCGGAGCCGGCCGCCCCGCGATGCTCCAGGTTCACGAGCACGGTGAGCGCCTTGTGGGCGATGTCGTGCGAGGCGCGGCCCTGGATGTCCACCACGAAGCCGAAGCCACAGGCGTCGTGCTCCTGCCGTGGATCGTACAGGCCCTGCCGAGGGGGACAGCCGTGCCGTGTCATCTACTCTCCTCAACCCGTTCTCGACGAAGGAGGCCCCGCGACCCGCCCTCGGCTCCGCCTGGGAATGGCGGCGCCCCCCGGCCGGCCCTGCGCCGGCCGATCTCTCATGCTGCCTACACCGGATCACTTTCTAACGGGGGGCCGCACCGCGTCAACGCTCGGCACCCAAGCCCGGCGCGTGAGCGCCCAGGCGGCAGGTTAAGAGATGGGCGTGTCGTGGCCCTCCCTCGCGCTTCCGCTCCTCCCCCCGTTCCCGCCCATGGAAGCGAAGCTCGTCGACGAGCTCGCGGCCGGCCCCGGCTGGCAGTACGAGCCGAAGTGGGACGGGTTCCGGTGCCTCGCGTTCCGTGACGGTGCCGCGCTGGCGCTGCAGTCCAAGGCCGGCCAGCCCCTGGGGCGCTACTTTCCGGAGGTGGAGGCGGCGCTGCTCGCGCTTCCCGCGCAGCGCTTCGTGCTCGACTGCGAGCTCGTCATCCCGGTGGAAGGCGGGTTCGCCTTCGAGCCGCTCCTCCAGCGCATCCACCCGGCCCGGAGCCGCGTCGAACGTCTCGCGCGCGAGACCCCCGCGGCCGTGCTCGCCTTCGACCTCCTGGTGGACGAAGAGGCGCGCGCTCTCGTCGCGGAGCCCCTCGCGATGCGGCGCGAGCGACTGGAGGCGTTCGCCCGCTCGGCGTTCTCCGGAGGATCGGTGCGGCTCTCGCCGCGCACGTTCGACCGCGTCGAAGCGGAGGGCTGGCTGGACGGAGCGCGGGGCATCGACGGCGTGGTGGCGAAGCGGCTCGACGGTGCGTACGCCTCCGGCGAGCGCGCCATGCAGAAGGTGAAGCGGCGGCGCACCGCCGACTGCGTGGTGGGGGGCTTCCGCTGGGCAGCCAAGGTCGAGGGCGAGATCGGCTCGCTCCTGCTCGGCCTTCACGGCGAGGATGGCCGGCTCCACTACGTCGGCCACACGTCGAGCTTCAGCAAGGAGGAGCGCCGCCGGGTCACCGACCTCTTCCTGCCGCTGCGCGGGCCGTCCGGCTTCACGGGCGAGGCGCCCGGCGGCCCGTCGCGCTGGGCTCGTGGCCGCAGCACGGACTGGGAGCCGCTCCGACCGGACTGCGTGGTGGAGGTGGAGTACCACCACGCGAGCGGAGGCCGCTTTCGCCACGGCACGCGGCTCCTGCGGCTGCGGCCGGACAAGGACCCACGCTCCTGCGGCTTCGAGCAGCTCGGCGGGCTCACGACGTTCGCGGACCGGGAAGGTTCGTGAGCTTCCGGCACGGCGGCGCGCGCGGCGGCGGGGTGGGGGTCGCGCTGCCCCTCGCCGCGGTCGCCCTCCTGGTTGCCTGTTCCCGCCCGCCGGAGCGGCTCGTGATGGCGCGCATGGCCCAGCCCGCGGGAGTCCTCGTGTACGTCGGCCAGGATCACGGCACCTTCCGCGCCGCCGGGCTCGACGTCGTCTGGCGGGACTACCCGGCCGGACGGGACGCGCTCAGCGCACTGCTCGCCCACGAGGTGGACGTAGCGGTGGCGTACACCACGCCCGTCGTGCTCCAGTCGTTCGATCACCCCGAGCTGCGGGTGCTGACCACCCTCCACACCGGGCGCCGTAACTGCGCCATCGTGCTGCGCCGCGATCGCGGGATCGTCTCGGCCGAGGGGCTGCGCGGCCGCACGATCGCGCTCACGCCGGGGACGAGCGCGGAGTACTTCATGGGCTCGCTGCTCGCCTACTCCGCCATTCCCGCCAGCGCCGTCCATGTCATCAACCGCGAGCCGAACGGTCTGGTGGAGGCCCTGCGGACGGGCGAGGTCGACGGAATCGTGGTCTGGCCGCCACTCCTCGGGCGGGCCGAGCGCGCGCTGGGGCCCAATGGAGCCGTGGTGCTCCACTCCGACGTGTACGACGAGGCCTCGCTCGTGGTGACCCGCGCCGACGTCCTCGCGACTCGCCGCCCGGCCCTCCTCGCTCTCATCCGGGCGCTCGCGAGGGCCGAGGCCATCGCCGCGGACGACCCTGCCGCCGCCCCGGCGGCGCTCGCCAGGGCCTTGCCCGGCGAGGATCCCGTCGACCTGCGCTCCGGGCTGGCGCGGGTGACCCCGCGGCTCGGGCTCGACAACCGGACCCTTACCCTGCTGGACACCGCGGCGGAGTGGTTCGGGGCGCGGCAAGGGCGACGCGGGCCGCCCCCTCGCTACGTGGACATGCTCGCTCCCTCGCTGCTGCTCGAGGTCGAGCCGGAGGCGGTCACGGTGGAGGGAGCGCGGTGAGCGCGGTGACGGGCGTCCGCCGCTCCCTCCAGCGCCGCCTCGTCCGCCCCATCGCCATCATCGCCTCGGTCAGCGCCGTCGCGATCGCCGTCCTCGCCTGGGAATCGACAGTCGAGCAGCGGCGGCTCCGGGCGGAGACCGACGACATCCGCCGCGCCGAGGCGCTTCTCCTGCGGCTCAATCGCCTCTCCGACGACAGCCATCGGCTCACCCTCTCCTACCGTTTTCGAGCGGCGGGGCGCGTCTCCGACGCCATCGCATCGGTGGAGCAGGAGGTGGAGGAGGTCTTGCAGGAGATCGCCGCCCTTTCCCTGCCCCGGCGCGGCCAGCGGCTCTGGTCGTCGTACCTCGACGCGCGCAGCGTGGGGCTCCGCGCTCAGCACGGGCTCCTGCGCGCGATCGGGAGCGGCTCGGAGCCAGCCATCGCGGCGGCGTTCGAGCGGTGGGAGTTGACGACGCGCATGGGCGACGCGCTCCTCGCCGACTTCAGCGCATTCGACCTGCACCGCATCGACCGCCTGCTCCTCGACGCCCAGGCCCGGCGGCTCCGCGCCCTCCGGCTGCTCCTCGCGCTCATCGGGCTCGCGGTGCTGGTGGGCGTGCCGTTCTCGGTCGACGTGAGCCGGGGCGTGGTGCGGCCGCTCCTCGCCATGAGCGGGGTGGCCGAGCGCGTCGCGCGAGAGAAGGTGCCCATCCCGGTCGAGGGCGGGGAACGGACCGACGAGATCGGAGTCCTGGCGCGCTCCTTCAACGAGATGACCGGTGCGCTCGTCGAGGCCAACGCCCAGCTCGAGGGGGCGCTCGCGATCCGGGACGAGTTCCTCTCCATCGCTTCCCACGAGCTCAAGACCCCGCTCACCTCGCTCAAGCTGCACCTGGAGGGCGCCGCGCGCGCCGCGGCACGTGCCGGCGAGAAGGTGCCACCCTGGCTGGAGGCTGCCCGCCGCCAGGAGCTCCGGCTGGAGGTGCTCATCGCGCAGCTCCTCGACGTGAGCCGGATCCGCGGTGGGCGATTCTCCCTTTCACCCGCCGAGACGAACCTGGAAGCCGTCGTGAGCGAGGTGGTGGATCGGTTCGAGCCCGATCTCGCCCGCAGCGGTACGGCTGTTTCCATCTCGACGGAGGGCGACCTCATCGGGTGGTGGGACTCGGAGCGGCTCGACCAGGTGGTGGCAAACCTCGTCGGGAACGCGGTCAAGTACGCTCCGGGCCGTCCGCTCGCGATCCGCCTCGCGGGCGGGGACGAGGGCGTGTCGCTGGAGGTCGCCGACGGCGGGCCGGGGATCGATGCCGCCACGCAGGCCTTCGTGTTCGACGCATACCGCCGGGGCGCGACCGCCCTCGGCACGGGCGGGCTCGGGCTCGGACTCTACATCGTGCGCGAGATCGTACAGGCTCACGGGGGCGCGGTGCGCGTGGAGAGCGCGCTCGACCGGGGGGCCCGATTCCGGGTGGTGCTGCCCCGGAGAGCGCCCGACCCGCCGGCCGGCGCGGGGTGAGCGCCGCGGAGCCGGTGGAGGCGTCGGCTCGACAGCCTGCTCATTGCACGCACGTGCAAGGGTCATGGCGGCGCTCGGTTCAGATGATTGCCACCGCGGCGCCCCGCCATGGGATCAGTTCCGGCGCCTCTGGCGCCTCACTTTCGTGGGGGAGAGCTCTCCCCCCGCAAACACCCCCCATCGCGAGCGTCACTCCGACTGAGCAGCGCTATCAGTCATGCGCCTCGGAGCGACCCTCCCAGGCAGCCGCGCTGCCGCCGCAGTGAATGACCGGGCAGGTGTTGGGCGAGCCTACGTGCTACGTCGGAAGGCGCGACGGTGTCGCCATCACGGCCGCGGCCCGTCCCACGGCTCGCCGCGGAGAGACCAGCGCAGGGCAGGCGCCCGGCCGACGACGCCGAGGAAGCCTGCGTGGACGCAGCGGAGGTGGTGGAAGGCGCAGAGGGCGGCGAGGTTGTCCGGCTCATCGTCGCCGCCCTGGGAGCGGAAGAGGACGTGGTGGGCGTGCACCGCCCGGTGGCTGCACCCCGGCACCTGGCACTCGCCCCGGTCGCGGTCGCGCGCCTTCCTGGAACGGGTGCGGGCGGGCTTCACGACGCCCTGCCAGGTCTCCACGAAGTGCTGGGCGAGGAGCGCCAGGCAGGTTCCGGCCGCGAGCGGCGTCCCGAGGCGCTCCCGCAGGGCCTGGACGGTCGCGGCGAGCAGGGCCGCGATGCGGAGCGGCAGGGGCACCCGAATCACCCGCCGCGCACGCAGCTGCCGCTCGGCCTCGCCCTCGAGCGCGCGCCGCAGCGCGACGCAGGTGAGCGCGTGGGCACGAGGCGTCCACGACCCGAGCTCCTCTTCCGGGAGGCGCGCCAGGAGCCGCAGCTTCTCGAAGGGCAATCCCTGCCGCTTCGCCTCCGTGAGCGCGGGGGAGCGCCAGCGCCGCTCCTCCACCGCAGCGCGCTGCTCGACAGAGCGGGCGGAGAGCCCCAGCCGCTCCTCGCAGTACTGGCGGAAGCTGGCGAAGCCGAGGAGCTGGTACATCCGGCTCTTCTTCACGGCGAGCCCGCAGGAGCCGACGAGGTCGTCCCACTGTGAGCGCAGCCGGGCCAGCTCCCGGAGGCCGGCGTCGAGCTCCTGAGCGGTGCCCCCCCCTTCCAGCGGCACCCGGGGCACCGGCACGTCGGGGAGCGTGGACAGGAGCGCCCACCGCTCTGTCTCTCCCTCGAGCTCCGCCGACCGCTCCCGCGCCCCGCCGGCGACGGGGCGGAGGGCCCCGCACATCGCGCGCAGGTGGTCGGCGTCAGGGACGTCGGGGTGTGCTGGCAGGACGCCCGCGAGCTCCTGGGCGATGGCCTCGACCTGCTCCAGGCGGCTCGATCCCGGCAAGAGCCTGCCGGCGAGCTCGAGCGCCTCATCGACCGACTCGCGCTCCTCGTCGTCGAGCGTGGTGCGCAGGGTCAGCCAGGCTTCGTCGTCGTCGTCGGGCAGCGAGCCCGCCCGGCGCACCCGCTCCTCCAGTTCGCGCACCGTGAGCCGCGCCGCCCGCTCCACCCAGACCCGCTCGTCGTCGCCCTTCGCGACCCAGAGCACCGTCTGCGCGGCGCGCAGCCGGACCCGGCCCGACCGCAGCGCCTCGCGGAGCAGAGGCCGGATCCCCAGCTCGCGGCCCAATCTCGCCAGCTCCTCCGCCGCGCGCCTGCCCAGGTCGAGCACCTCGCGCGCGTAGTCGTCGAGGTGGCAGCCGAG